>SOKC01000033.1 GCA_004376325.1 Actinomycetota bacterium
CAAGTATTCCTCCGTCTACATATATTATCTGACCATTTACAAAATCTGATGCGCGGGATGCAAGAAAAATAGCGGTTCCCACTAACTCCGAAGGATTACCCCACCTACCTGCTGGTGTTCGAGAACGAATCCAATTATCAAACTGAGAATTTTTTGCAAGAACTCGAGTCATCTCTGTGATAAAATAACCTGGGCCTATACCATTAACCTGAATATTGTGTTTTCCCCATTCTACAGCCATAGCTTTTGTAAGCATTTTTAATCCACCTTTAGAGGCTGTGTATGGGCCTATGGTTGGTCGCCCGATCTCGCTTGAAAGGGAGCATATATTTATTATTTTACCTGATTTCCGAGCGATCATTCCTTGGACAACCCGTTGACTAGTTAGAAAGGCTCCAGTCAAATTAATGTCAATCACCTTCCGCCAGACAGATTCTTCAATTGTCTCTAGTGGCCCTCGCCTTTGTATTCCGGCGTTGTTGACTAAAATATCAATTGGGCCTAACTTTTTCTCTAAAGCCGAAATTTTTTGATGGATTTGTTTTTTATCGATAACATCGAAGGAGCAACCATAAACTGTAATCCCTTCTTTGGAAAGGATTGAAACAGCTCTATCAAGTTTCTCTTCATTTATATCATTTAAGACTAAGGAAGCCCCAGCCATGCCCAACCCTCGTGCGATGGCAAAACCTAATCCCTGGCCAGAACCTGTTACCAGAGCGATCTTATTACTTAAATCAAATAGTTCATTCTTCATGGAAATTCCTCCCTTTTCCCTTTATGCCCCAAGCAAAGGTGATAATCAACGCCCCCCTTAACCTGTGCTTCTCATAAAAAATAAAAAATACATTCTCAGATCTATTTTATATGCTTAGAAACATTACACAATGAATTAAGGCATTAATAAATTTGGTAACCAAAGAACTAACTGTGGAATATAAGTAATTAAAAATAAAACAATTAACAATGGCAAATAAAAAGGTATTATGTGTGGTATAATTTTTTCAAAAGGAACTCCTGCAATATCACTTGAAATATATAAAGTAACACCTAAAGGAGGTGTAAGCATCCCGATCATAACATTTAATGTCATAACCACACCAAAATGAACCATATCAACTCCGTAACTAGATAAAAGTGGTTGTAATATAGGAATGGTTAATATCAATATGGTAGATGAATTCATAAACATGCCTAAAAAAAGCAACGCAATATTAACCAGTAATAATACAACAGTTCTATTTTGTGTAAAACCCGTCATCCATGCTGTAAACAAATCTGGCACTCGTTGAATAGTCATTACATAACCAAATATTCTCGCTCCTGCCAAAATAAACATAACTGCTCCAATTTGTTTGGAGGTATCAATTAAACTCTGCTTAAATTCTATAAGATTCACCTTCCGGTACAAAGCACCTAATAAAAAGGCATAAATTACGGCTAAAACACCTGCTTCTGTTGGAGTAACTATCCCCCATAAAATTCCTCCTAATATAATTACCGGAGCCCATAAGGGGAAAAAAGCCCCTTTAAAACTAATCCAAATATTTTTAGCGGTAGGTGCAGGTCTTACAGGAAAATCATCTGGACTACGAAGAGCCATTATATACACTAAAATCATTAATGATATTCCCATTAATAATCCAGGTATTATCCCTCCAATAAATAATCTACCTACTGATGTCCTGGTTAAAACCCCAAAAATAACCATTGTAATGCTTGGCGGAATTATTGGACCAATAGTTGAAGAAGCTGCAGTAACACATGCAGAAAATTCAGCAGTATAGCCTTCATCTTTCATTGCTTTTATTTCGATCAAGCCTAAGCCAGCAGCATCAGCTACAGCTGCCCCCGACATACCGGAAAAAATAATACTAGCAAGAATATTCACCTGACCTAAACCGCCCTTAATATGACCAATTAAACTTAGTGCAAAATTAAATATTCTTTCTGTTATCCCCGCTAAATTCATCATTCGGCCAGCTAAAATAAACAAAGGAACAGCCAAAAACATATAGGAATGAATACCTCTAACCATTTTATCTAGAAAAGCAGCTGTATTCGTATCACCCGGAAAAAGTATCAGATACAATAATCCTGAAATCCCTAATGAAAAAGCAATAGGCATGCGTAATAATATCAATACTACTAAAGCTAAAAATAGGATAATAACAAAATTCATAAGTTATTATTGTTCCTTTTTTTTATTGTACTTAATTTTAGCAGTAATTCTTTAAATACAAATAATACCATGAAACTAAACCCAACAGTTAAAGAAAAAGTGTGCCATGCTTTATTGATGCCCAAATATACAGTCATACGTCTTATCGCTTGACGTGGAAATACTCTTATACTTATATAGATAAAGATAATTAAAAAAGTAAGTTTCAATAAATCGTTCAAAATATTTGTCACCCGTTGAACTTTCTCAGGTAACGCATTATATAGTATACTAATTTTATAATGACCATCATCCTTATTAGTTAGACTAGCTCCCAAAAAGGCAAGCCAAAGAAGTAAGAACATTCCCAGTTCATTTGGCCAAGGCAATGGATTATGAAATACATATCTCCAAAAGACTCCTATTGCTGTACTTACAACTAGCATTACAACTATTATTGAACATATCTCTTCTTCTATTCTCCTTATAAAGGAATTTGCATTTTTTAATAGAATAACTAATGATTTCATATTTATATTTACCTTCTTTTTTCTGGGTATAAAAAAGTGGGAGCTTCCAAAAGGAAACTCCCACAAACCACTATGGCTTTCTACTCAACCAAGCTTCGGACATAATCAAACAATCCTTCGGACCATTCTCCTTTACCTTCAAGTTCATGTGCGAGTGGGCGAATTTTTTCAGAAAATGGTGTTGTATCTATTCTTATAAATACTGCACTATTTTCCCTCATCATTTTTCTAATATATTCTTCTTCCACTGCTCCTAAACTGTCGGCAAACCACTTTCCTGATTCCTTAGCTGCCCTAATAAATGCATTCTGAGTATCTTTATCTAAACTATTGAATAAATCTGCAGTCATTAATATAACATAAGGGTTTAAGAGATGTTGTGTGAAAGTTAGATAGGAAGCTACTTCCTGAAATGATCGTCCAAAGATGGATTCAATAGGATTTTCCATGCCATCAATTACACCCTGTCTTAAAGCCATATATACTTCACCATAATCCATTTGAGTTGGATTTGCACCAACTGCTGCCCAGCTTTTTTGATACATTGGTTGTGGTGGAACCCTTAACAATACCCCTTGAATATCTTCTATGCTTAGAATAGGCTTCTTGGTAAGAAGATTACGGGGATTTCTAAAGGCATAATTACCTATTAGCTTTAAATCTAATTTTTCCAATTCTGCTTTCATTTCTTCAAATCTTTTAGTTTCAAAAAACTTAGCCAGGTGATCATTACCATCGAAAGCCCAATTCAGACTAAAAATTTTGAAATCATCAGCAACATTCTCTAACCAGGAAATACCACACCAGTAGAGCTGTACTTTTCCATCCATAACTTGTTCCATAACATCGCCTGTTTCGCCTAAAGCTGCACCATAATATACATCAACTTTGTATTTTCCATCTGTATATTTTTCAACCAATTCAGCAAATCTACCAGCAGCTTCACCAGCAGGTTGTATCTTTGCTTCCATCATACCCATTTTCAATTTTTGCTGAGCAAAAGAAATGCTTGTAAATACTAAAACCACTATTAAACCTAAAATTACTGCTAAAGATAATTTCTTATTCACGACAATAAACCTCCTTTTTTTTAAGTAAACAAAAACTCTTCTGCAATGATAACCAGCACTTTCTAAGTCTACCTGTAAAAGAATACCTCTTGTAGCTGTTTCTGCTATTATAAACCACCTCCTTTATTCTAGAAAAATTATTTACTTACCTCAGTTAATCACTTTATTTCTCTATTTTCTTTACTCAATAACTGCATTCACAAATCTCAGATCATAATTCGATAACTTTATTAGACGATATGGATTCCAGAATAGCATCGATTACTCTCATTGTCCTTAAAATCTCTTTCCCTCCTGTAAGTGGTTCCCTATTTTCCTTCAAACTCCTAACAAATTCTTTCAATTGAATAGTATAGTTGCTTGGCTCTTGTTTACCATCTAATATACATTTTCCGTTCTTTTCTAATCTGTATCCAAAACTAAAAGCTTTATTTAATGGATATTCACTCAATTTCATCAATCCGCTTGTCCCGATCGCTAAAATTTCATGTATAGCAGGTTTTGTATTCAGAGAAAGATGAATTGAAGCGGTTGCATCACCAAAATCAAGCAATATGTCTCCTTCATCAACAACAGGAAATTTTTTAATATAATTTATTGAATATACTCTAATAGGTAACCGGTTAAAGAACCAAACTACGGTATCAACTGAATGACTGCCCTGTAGAAGTGTTATTAATTCACCGGCCATATCTTTCTTGTTCCACCAATCTGTTGGAGCTTCTTCAAAAAAAACGAGAAAATTAATAATCATTCTAAATAGTTCACCAATATCAGCTTTATCTATTCTTTTTTTCATATCCATTACTGCATCACAAAATCTTCGGCTTTGACCTATCATTAATTTTCTATTTTCTTTTTCGGCTATTTCTGCAATTTTTTGGGCTTGGACATAATTTAAGGCCATTGGTTTTTCTACCAATACGTGTTTTCCAGACCTAAGTGCATCAATGGTTACTTGCTTATGGAGATAATAAGGAAGACATATAATAACTGCATCTATTTCTTTATCTTTAAGAAGGTCATTATAGTCACTAAATATTTTTTTTACCTGATATTTCCTTGAGAACTCAACTAAATGTTTCTTGTTTATATCAGCAATTGCTTCGATCATGACTTCTTCTCTTAAATTTTTACATGCCTCACAATGAGCATGTGAAATTCTCCCACATCCAATAATGCCAAATTTTATTTTTCTTTCAATAACCAATTACACTCTTCTCCTTACGAGAAAAATTTAATAAATCAAGGATATTAAAAGTTATTTCACCATATCAAAATATTTTATGTTGGATCTCTAAAAATTAGAAAAACTTTTTTGAGTAAAAAATCTGCTTCATTT
>SOKC01000108.1 GCA_004376325.1 Actinomycetota bacterium
AATTATTAAAAGAAATACTAATATTTAATTCATTTCATAAAAACCAATAAATTTGCAATAGCCAATTGCATTATTGCAACTTACCTGCTAAACTTGCAATGAATTTATTTATTATTTCAATTTTTCATTATTATGGATAATAAATTTAAATCAGGTGAATATAAATCTCGTTTTGCAGACAAAGATTACGAGTATAAAATTTTCATTCCTAGTTTTATAAATAAACCTTTTGAATGGAATAATAGAAAAATTCCATTACTTTTAGAAGAGGCGGGCTTTGCTTTAGGTAGTTTAAATGAATGTTCTCTATTAGTTCCGGATATTAATACTTTTATAAGAATGAATGTTGTGAAAGAAGCAACAATTTCAACAAGAATAGAAGGAACGAAAACAGAGATTGAAGAGGCAGTATTATTGGAAGAAAATATATTACCAGAAAAAAGAGATGATTGGAATGAAGTAAATAATTATATTAATGCTATGAATTATGCAATTGAAAATATAAATAGAATACCACTCAGTATTAGACTACTAAAAGAAATTCATAAAATACTCCTTCAAGGAGTGAGAGGTGAGAAAAAACAACCTGGTGAAATTAGAAAGAGCCAAAACTGGATTGGAGGGAATTCAATTGCTGATGCCTATTTTATTCCTCCACCATGCGAAGAATTACCAATATTGCTTTCAGACTTAGAAAAATTTTGGCATAATAATAAGCTTAATATCCCAAAGACCTTAAAGGTAGCACTGACTCATTACCAGTTTGAAACCACTCATCCATTTTTAGATGGAAATGGTAGAATTGGTAGATTACTTATAACACTTGAACTGCTGTATTATGGAATATTAAACAAACCAATATTATATATTTCAGATTTCTTGGAAAAAAATAAAAATGATTATTTTAATATTTTAGATGATGTCAGGAATAATAATGATATAGACAGATGGTTAATTTTTTTTCTAAAAGGCATTATTGAAACCGCAAACAAAAGTAAAAATACTTTTGAAAAAGTTATAGAATTAAGAATGCAATATGAGGACAAAATAAGAACATTGGGTAGAAGGGCTCAATTAGGACAGAAGCTTTTAATTCTATTATTTTCATATCCAATTATTGATACTGGTAGTGTTGCGGCCAAATTAAATATTGTTTTTAATACTGCTAAAAGCCTTTTAAATGAATTTGAGAAACTTAAAATAATTAAGGTTTTTCCTTTTCAAAAAACTAAGAAAAAGCAATTTATCCTATGGGATTACTTTAATCTTTATAAAACTTAAATTAGATCATTGGCTGGGGAGGGAGGTTCAAACCCTCCCTCCCCAGCCATTTTAGACGCAGCTCGAACCTATTTTGAGAAAAGGCTCTTCCTTGATTTAAAAGATTTATAAACCCTGAGACAATTCTATTATTAAAAATCAACCGGTAGGTAAATGCTCCCAGTCATACTTAAGAGAAGATTTACTTACTAGCCAGTTAAAAGGGCTTCTTCAAAAAGTCGCTTTATGCGAAGGATTAAAAGAAAAAATTTAGATTGATTTATTAATATTTCTAAACATTAGTAAAATTTAATATTACGCTGTTAGCAATATTATCAGCATGATCCCCTATTCTTTCTAAGTTTCTTAAAGTATCTGTAAAGATAACATCTAACCTGATGTCGCAAGTTCCTGCTTTTAATCTTCTTATGTGGTTTCTTTTGAATTTCTTCTCAAAAGCATCAATCTGGTCCTCTAACTTTATAACTTTTGTAGCCAATTCTTTATCTTCTGTTTTAAGTGCTTGTATAGAATCCTTATAAGCTAATCTTGCTTTTTTAAACATTATATCCATTTCTTCTTCTGCTATTTTTGTAAATTCTTTATCTTTATTTATTTTGTCCATAGCAGAGCCAGCTATATTATTTGATAGATCTGCTGTTCTTTCAATATCAGTAATAGCATGCACTAGTTTAATGTGTTTTTGAAACTCTGCTCTACTTAGCTCATTGGTAGGAATTCTATCAAGATAATTTTCTGCGTAATAACACAGGTCATCAATTAAGTCTTCATTTTCAAAAACCTCTTTAGCAGCTTTCTCATCATTATTAAGTAATGCTTGCTTAGATAAATCTATCATCTTTAGCGCTATTTCTGCAATCCTATATACCTCTTTGGATGCTTGAGAAAGGGCCATAAATGGAGTTCTTAAGAATCTTTCATCTAAATATTTGGATCCGCGTTCTTCTATTTTAATCACTTCTCCTGGAACCACTTTCTTAGTTAACTTAACAATATATTTTGTGAAAGGTAATATCATCAAAATAGAGATTACATTATAGATTGTATGGGCATTAGCTATCTGTCTGGGTAGATTAGCAGAAGTCATATATACTAAAGATGAAAACAATTGAATAAAGGGTATAAATATAGCAACCGTGACAACATTCATAAATATCTGGATAAAAGCTGCTCTTTTTGCTGATTTACATGAACCAAAGGAAGCTATAAATCCAGTTACGCAAGTCCCAATGTTTGCTCCCAAAATCAGAGTAATTGCAGCTGGCAAAGTAATTACATTGTTCATACCCATTGCTATCACTAAACCAGTGGTAGCAGAACTGCTTTGTATGATCCCTGTAAATATAGCTCCCGCTATTACTCCTAAGATAGGTATAGCACCAAATCTAGCTAATGTATCTATAATTATTGGATAATCCATGATACCTTTTGCACCACCAGACATTGTTTTCATTCCTAAGAATAATATACCAAAACCAAGAAGAATTTGACCAATGTGCTGATATTTTCTAAACTTTGGAAACATGTAAAGGATAAAGCCAGCAATGATCATCAAAAAGAAAAAATTACCTATAGGAAAAGCCACTATCTGAGCAGTAACTGTAGTTCCTATCTCTTGCCCCATAATTATTCCAACTGATTGTTCTAATGTTAATAAACCAGCATTCATTAAACCAATTTGGGTAACCATAGTTAAGCTACTGCTTTGAATTAATACAGTTGTTAAAGCTCCAACCAGAATCCCTTTACACTTATTGCTGGTCATCTTCTCCAGCAATTTTTTAAGCTTAGAGCCTGTTATCTTCTTTAGACCATCACTAAGCATCTTAATGCCAAAGAGAAATAGGGCAAGACCAGCAAAAACTTGCAAGATTATATAAAACAAATTCATTATCTTCTCCAAGATAACCTATAAAAAATTGACATTTAAAAATATCATTGAACTCTATTTTATATATTGGAAAAGTAAGAAAAATTTATATGATAAAAAATAATCGCAAATCATAAGCAAAATTTTGATCTATATACATAACAACAGCACTATTTATACTTTAGAAATTATAACTAATATCAATTTAAGTAACAATTAAAAGTTTTGGGTTATTAATTTATAAGAATTTATAAGAATTTGCTTATGGATCACCTAAGTATAAAGCATGAATAAACACCATAATCCAATACTGCAGGTACTAAAAACAGAAAATTCGGAGCAGGTAGTAAACGGAAGTCATAAATAAAAAAACCAAAGACCATATCCAGCCTGTTTTCTGACAGGTTTAAACTCGGGGAATTATATCTGAGAAAATCTTATTTTACGCAGGCTTACCGGAAAGGACACCATGATTCTATGAGAAAAAGGAAAGTTTTAGAAAACCAGATCCTTATTATACCTATTCATTCAATAAGAGTTAGCCATAAGAGAGCTAGAAAATCTATAGGAGAATTACGTCAAAAATACCTACTTTTGTAAAGTCTTGAATTAAAGGGATAGGATTTATCTTTCTTACTCCTCTGTTGATTTCCTACAATAGATGAAGTATTTGATCATATTATTGTTAGATTACTCTTTTATATTACTCCAATGGCTATCATAATCGCCTTTTCTATTTCCTTCATCTTTCCTTTTCTTATCTTACCTGCAAAAGGGCCTCTTATAAGTAAGTGTTTGTCTATTGTTGATATCTGTTCACATTTAGCCATTGATGCATTTGATAATCCACCTTCACCCTCTTGAAGTAGAACATGAGTAGGAGACGGCCTCAGGTTTGTAGACAAGGGAACAACAATTATATCACTGGCTAACTTGTTTCGAATATCTAAAGAGACTACCAGTGCAGGGCGATTCTTAATATCCTTTGGCTTTGAAGGTAGATTAACTAAATATATCTCTCCTCTTTTTGGATACTCAATCATTCCATATCCTTTTTGCACTTTCTGACGTTATCTTGGTCCATTCTCTGTTTTCCTTCTTCTCTTCCTCTGTGAGAGATAGATAATAATCCTTGATATCTTTTTCGATTGTATTTTTTTTAGACCACGATAGCCAATCTCGCAGTATTTCTTCCATCACCTGACTTCTCGGAGCTCCTTTTTTCCTGGCAATTTCGTCTATTTCACTGGACACATCATTACTTATTGTTATTGTAAGTTTTGCTTTACGCAGGGTACTTGTAGATGACATATTAGCCTCCTTATTATCTTGCTAATCATAAGATAATATGAGTTTAATTACAATGAAAAATTAAATTTATCCCTTTATGCTTTTAATAAGTGTTTACCTCTCAAATCTTGTACCTGAAAATACCTGATTATTTAACAGGCAAAAAGGCTGTTCCAGAGGTATTGCCTGATAGGATTACAATGGGTGGTGAAGATGAAGGTTTTTGTTATGCCTGGAGATATGGAAAATCCTGGAAAAGGGTACCCGGTGCTATTGATTGGTTAAAGGAACAAACTGTGATAAAAATTATTCCCAAAGTTGGCCGTAACGATCTCTGTCCCTGTGGAAGTGGCGAGAAATATAAAAAGTGCTGCGGAGCATATTAAGTATTTCTATATTAGAAAATAATTGCTGATAAGTTAACAGGATTCCATAATGGATTACTGGATTATCTGGGCATATATGAGTTTAAGAGAAAGAGACCTCCCCCTAAAATACACACTTTTTGTGATGAATTTGATGACTGGTGCTGTGATGACTATATAGACTTAGATTATGCTTAATTTTTAATAATAGAATTGTCTCAGGGTTTATAAATCTTTTAACACTAAGAAAAAGCCTTTTTCTCAAAATAGGTTCGAGCTGCGTCTAAAATGGCTG
>SOKC01000086.1 GCA_004376325.1 Actinomycetota bacterium
CTTGTTATTGGGTTAAATTGATGTATCTTATAAAACTTGCATTTTTTTCTTTCTTCTTTCTTTCTTTATATATCTTCCCGATTCCTTCCCGATTTCAAGGAGTATTAAAAACTACCATAAAAATAAAAAAACTACTAACCTGGCCGCTAGATAGTAGTTTACTTGTTTCTACTTTTCCTACGCTAGAATTATCTAGGTCAGGTTTAAGGGTCAACGGTTTAATTAAATAAGCCGTCCTCTCAGCCTGATAAGCTCCCCTAAGTATTTATTTAATTTTCAAAGAAATTTCTTTATAATATAAAAGAATAAAAATAAACAAAGTACCGAACCTAATGGATATTACCATAAAAAGTTTGTATTAACAACTATAAAAGGACAATATTTCATTGGTAAGAGCTGGGATAATATTCAGGCGGAATTTAAGTATCAGGGTAGTGATTTAGATGAAATTTACTGAAAGAAAAATGGAAATTTTAAAAGAGGTTGTTGATAGATTTATCGCAAAAGCTGATCCTATCTCTTCAAGGAATATAGCCCAGGGTTCAGAATTTGACCTGAGTTCGGCAACTATAAGAAAAGAAATGGCAGAACTTGAAGTAATGGGTTACCTGACACATCCCTACACATCAGCGGGGAGAACACCTACGGACAAAGGCTATAGATTCTATGTAGATAATGTCATAAAAGAAGAGCTAGATTTAATCGCTGATGATGGCGAAAGCAGTCCTGGCCTTGATATAACGATTAGCAAGGATATGGAAATAGAGACAATCCTGCAGAAGTCTGCGGAGGTACTTGCTAAATTTACAAATTATCTGTCAATGATTGTAGCTCCAACAATTCAGCAAAGTAAATTTAAACATATCGAGCTTCTGAAATTTCATGGCGGAAATTTACTTATGGTTTTGATTACAGATACAGGGAGAGTTTACAAAAGAAGCTTCGTCCTGAGAGGCAAATATACGGATCTGGATTTACAGGGAGTAACAAATATTTTAAACTCGCAGTTCAGGGATAAAAATATTATTGATATTGGTATAGAAGATATAAAAATACAGAAAGGTGATTCATATCTGATATTGCTGGTAAATAAAATTATTGAAATAATAAAAGAGTGTATTAAAGAAGATTTTCATTATAATAGAATTTTTATCCATGGTACATCAGTGATATTAAAGCAGCCGGAATTTATTGACTTGAAAAAGATTCAGAATATTCTACGGGTTATAGAAAATGAATATTTGCTTATAAAACTGCTTATGGATTTTTCCAGGGATAAAGATTTTATAGTAAAGATTGGTTCAGAATTATTTGAAGAAGGTACTGAAGACCTGAGCCTGATAGCATCGAAGTATAAAATTTATGGTAACTCTACCGGAGCAATAGGTGTTTTAGGACCAAAAAGAATGGATTATAGCAGAGTTATAAGAAATCTTAATCTTTTTAGAAAGAATCTTACAGAGATTTTTAACTCCAGGGCATAAGTGTTGAAATAAAATAGGAACCTGGAAAAAAAAATTAAAATGGGTTATTATTTCTGCGCTATTATTTCATAAATCTTATAAACTTGGTTTTTATTTTATTGAGGTGATTTTAACCAGTGAGAAATAAAAGGGATTATTATGGGGTTCTGGGGCTGTCTCGGGACTGTACTTTAACCGATATAAAGAGAGAGTATAGAAAGCTTGCCCGCAAGTATCACCCTGATTTAAATAACGGTGATCCAAAGGCAGAGGAAAAGTTTAAGGAAATTTCTGAAGCCTATGCTGTACTCAGCAATGAAGATAAAAGAAGACAGTATGATCAGTTTGGATTCAGCAGAAGTTTATTTGAGGATTTTGATTTCGGGAGTGTATTTTCAGAATTCGACTTCGGGGATATATTTGATAGGTTCTTTGGCGCTGGTTTCGGCAGCCCTTTTTCCACCAGACAGAGAAGCAGGCGTAAAGAAAGAGGCTCTGATATAAGTGTTGAGATGAAAATTAGTTTTAAAGAGTCTGCATATGGAGTAAAGAAAGAGATTGAATATAATGCAGATGATATTTGTGAAGTCTGCAGGGGAAAAGGCAGCGCTGCTGATGATGGAATTATTACCTGTAGAGAATGCAGTGGTACAGGAAAGGTAAGGACTGCCAGACAAACTCTCATCGGGAATATAATAACTACATCAACTTGCAGAGATTGTGGGGGCACCGGGAAAATAATAAAAGACCCCT
The DNA here is from genome assembly GCA_004376325.1 of Actinomycetota bacterium. Taxonomy (GTDB): domain Bacteria; phylum Actinomycetota; class Humimicrobiia; order Humimicrobiales; family Humimicrobiaceae; genus Hydromicrobium. Next base: position 2,217 of record SOKC01000086.1, read on the forward strand.
GTAAAAAATGCAGGGGAAGAGGCTACTACAGCAGGAAGAGAAAAGTTAAATTAGATATTCCTGCCGGAATACATGATGGGGATAGACTTAGAGTCTCTGGTAAGGGAAACTCGCTGGGCAAAGACTCTATAAATGGTGATCTGTTTGTAACTGTAAGAGTAATGTCCTATCCCGGATTTAAAAGAGATGGAAATGATGTGCTGTCCAATATTGAGATATCGTTTGCTCAGGCTGCTCTTGGCTGCAGGTTAGAAGTTGAAACTCTTGATGGCAAAGAAGAAATAAATATCAAGCCCGGGACCCAGCCTAATAAAAAGATTATCCTTAAGTCAAGAGGAATTATCGAGCTTAATGGATACAGGAGGGGTGATCATATAATTAATATAGAGGTTAAGATTCCTACTAAACTTACTAAAGAAGAAATAATACTACTAAAAAAATATGCTGACGGAAGAGAAGAGGCAGTAGATAGTGGGAGCCATGGTGTCTTCTCAAATATTAAAAATGCATTTAAAAAGTAAAACAATTTCTAAGAAATCATAAAAAAATTCCTTTTTTATATGATATTAATCTAATTATAATTATCATTCAGGCAGTTTAAAAAATGAGTTATCCATATTTTTTTGTAAATGCCGGCAGTATTGAAGGAAATAGAATAAAAATTGGAGGAGAAGACTTAAACCACCTTATAAATGTGCTGAGAAGCAAAGCCGGGGATACGGTTTATATATCAGATAATGCTGGCTATAAGTATAAAACTGAAATTATAGATATTAAAAAATCTGACGTCATATTACTTATAAAGGATAAGAGAAAAATTGCAAAAATAATCCCTCAGATTACTCTTTACCAGTGTATACTTAAAAAAAATTCTATGGAATTTGTTATCCAGAAGTCGACTGAAATTGGGGTAGATAGAATAATACCGGTTATAAGTGGAAGGGTAGTTATAGATAAGAGAAAAATTGCCGGTAAAGTTGACAGATGGCAGAAAATTTCAAACAGGGCTTCAAAGCAGAGCAGGAGGGATTTTAAATGCGAAATACTTACCCCGGAAGATATTAATAGTATCAAAGTTTCAGATTATGATTTGTTTTATGTTCCTTACGAAGAAGGTTCCGGTAATGGTGGAGGTCTGGCAGAAGTTAGAAAAGTTTCCAGAATTGGATATATAATAGGACCTGAAGGTGGCTTTGAAACCGGTGAATTAAATTTTTTAAAGGATAGTGGAGCCAGAGAAATAAGATTTGGAAAAAATATTTACCGTTCTGAAACTGCGGCAATTTATTTTTTATCTGTACTGGATTATTTAACCGGAAATCAAAAATGAAAAAAATGAGGTTTTCTGTAGATACACTTGGGTGTAAGATCAATCAAAGTGAATCAGATTTTATTGTAAAAGAATTGTTTGAAAAAGGACTGGAGCCAGTTTCCTGGAGCGAGCGCCCTGATTTCTGTATTATTAATACCTGTACGGTGACTTCCCGGAGTGACAGGAAAGCAAGACAGATAATCAGAAAGATAAAATCACAAAACAAAAACAGTAAAATAATTGTTACCGGCTGTTTTGTTGTTTTTAATAAAAAATTCCTGAAAGACTGCGACATTGATTTTATAGTAGAGAATAAAGATAAAAATAAAATACCGGATTTAATTGGAAGAATGGCTGCAAGCTGGAAGGATCTGAAAAGTTTTGATTTTAAAAGTTGCTCCCAATTCAACCAGATGCATTCAAGGCCGCTGGTAAAAATCCAGGATGGATGTGAACAAAACTGCACCTACTGCATAGTTCCAAAAGTCAGGGGAAAATATAGGAGCGTACCCTATAGAGAAATTTTAAATAAAATAATAGATTTGCAGAAAGATGGTTTTGGAGAAGTGGTTCTTACCGGCATCCATATTGGAAAATATGGGGTAGATTTAAGTACCGGCAGCCCGGGCAAAGAAAGTAAAATCAGCAGTTTAGCAAATTTGCTGGAAGAAGTTGTAAGAGAGACCAGTATAAAAAGAATAAGGATTAGCTCTATTGAGGTAAATGAAATCGATAGTAGGCTACTTGATATTTTAAAAAGAAATAACAGACGTTTTGCAAGTCACTTGCATATTCCTCTTCAAAGTGGCAGTGACAGAATTCTTAAACTGATGGGAAGGCCGTATACTGCCCAGTATTATTTTAAAAAGATAGGGATGATAAGCGGAATTTTCCCGAATATTGCGCTGACCACTGATGTAATGGTCGGCTTTCCTGGTGAAAGCGAAGAAGATTTCGCCAGGACAGTGAATATGATAAAAAGGATAGCTTTCAGTAAAATTCATGTTTTTAAGTTTTCAAAAAGAATGCATACGCTGGCTTACGGAATGGGTAACCAGGTTGGTGAAGAAATTAAATCCGAAAGAAGTAAGATTTTGAGGAGTATAGGAGACAGACTAAGAAACAGTTATATCAAGAATCAAATAGGAGAATTATTAAATGTTGTTTGCGAAGAAATGAATTTTGAAAATAGCACAGTAAGCGGGACCTCCGGAAATTATATTAAAGTTTATTTTCCAATGGATAAAGAAAATTTTCCTTTGTTAAAGGGTAAGATACTGGGGGTTGTCGCAAATTCTGAATATAAAAATGGCCTATGGGGAGTAATAAACTAAAGAATTAAAAACAGGTTATCTTGCTGAATTTATAAATTTCGGAAGCATCTATTATTTCTATAACATAAATTTGGAAAAGGTGACAATATCGTAGAATAACAACACCCATAAATTTCGAAAAGTTGTAAAAATTTTAAAAAATAGTATAATCTCCCACTTAGGATAAGAGTGGT
>SOKC01000057.1 GCA_004376325.1 Actinomycetota bacterium
TACAGAACTCGGCTTACAGGCTAACTCCAACTATTTTTATAACTACAGAAGCTAAAAATACTTAAAAAATCCTTTTGGAAAAGATTTAAATTTTTTTATTGAAAATATATTAAAAATAATTTTTATAATATGTATAATAGATATACTATTTAAGAAAGCTTTTGTTTAAGGACACAGGAGGATTTTATGCGTAACAGTGGATCAGGAACCGCAAAGGGTGTTTTTATAGGATTTGTTCTGGGATTTGTAGCAGGGGCAGTTACAGCACTATTTTTGACTACTAAAACTGGTGAAGAGTTAAGAGCGGATATAAAAAGAATAGCAAAAGATATAGGAAGTAAAGTTGAGGGGGAAGCCAGCAGGATTAAGAACATAACCAGGGAAAAATATAATGAGATCGTAAATAGTGTTGTTTCAAATTATAAAAAGATAAAAGACCTTACCGAAAAAGAAATAGAATTCATAAAAAAAGTAATAGTTGAACAAAAAGACATAGCAAAATAATTAAAATTTTCTGTGTTTACTTAAACGTGTGTTCAACTTTTAGGGTTCATATCAAAGTCTCTTAGTCTGTATGCGGCAACTTTTACGAATTGTAAAATTACAAGTCCACTTATAAGAAAAAATAAAGTACTTAGCAGGGCTATTCTCTGGCTTTTGGTGATAAAGGATATTACTCCAAATGCAACAGGGCCTATAATGGAGGACACCTTGCCGCTTATGGAATAAAAGCCGAAAAATTCAGCCTCACTATCCCGGGGTATGAGAAAAGTCATAAGACTTCTGCTTGCTATCAGAGTTGATCCGGTAGACATAGCAGCCAATATCCAGCATATATAAAACACTGTTCTTATATTAAAAGCAGTTACCAGAAGTATTATTATAATCCACATGATTAAAGTTATAGTAATGGTTACTTTTGGACCTATCTTATCGGTTAGCCAGCCAAAGAAAAAAGAGCTTATAATAGTGGGTATATGTCCTAATATAAAAAGCATGGTTATTTCGAGCAGCCCAAGATTCAGGGTATTTTTAGCGTAGATAGCTGCATAAAGAGCTAGAACAGAGAAAGCATTACTGAAAAGAAAATACGAAATTAAGAATTTTGTAAGATTCTTAAACTTTTTTATATTCTTTAAAGTATTTGCCAGTTTTTTAAATCCATACGAAATATAAGAGGTGTTGATTTTTACGCTTTTAGCAGCTGCTGAATCCTTGAGCAGTATAAAAGATGGTAGTGAAAATACCAGGAAGAATATACCGGTAATTAGAAAAGTAATTTTAATATTTGATAAATTTGACGGTTCCAGCCCTCCTCTTACGAAAGGATAGATTAAGATTAAAGATAAAAAACCTCCCAGATAGCCTACTGAAAAGCCAAAACCGGATATAATCCCGGTATTTTTTTTTGAGGATAGCTGGGGCAGGAATGAATTATAAAACATCATTGAAGTCTGATAAAAAACATTAGAAATAATAAATAAAATTACAGCCTGGGCAACCATTCCTTCTTTTAAGAAATATAAGAGGAAGGTGAAAAAAATACAGGCTATAGTAAGAAAAGTCAAAAATTTATTTTTGGATCTTGAGGTATCTGCAATTACACCGAATACCGGTGCCAGAAAGGATGTGATTATCATAGAAACACCGATGGCAATTCCCCACATAAGGTCTCCAAAATTTTGGGAATAAATTTCCGGGGATACTATTATGCTGGTAAAATAAACCGGAAAAATTATGGTAATTATAACCACTGCAAATGAAGTATTGGCAAAGTCATATAGAGCCCAGGATATAACTGGAGGCTTAAAAAATATTCTAATATTATTCTTAATGGTATTCCTTTTCGTATAATTTTTTATAATATTTAAAACTAAAACTTATTATCTTAAAAAAGTTATAATTTTGCTATGAAAATTAAAAAGTGACCTCTGATATGTTTTTAGATAATTGATTTACACAAACATAGCCTGAATATAGCTAAGGTGAATGGTTGCAAATAAATTGCCCGGGTAATATCATTATATTAATATTAAAAATTAATTTAAAAAATTAGGGAAATCAATGAAAGTCTCAAATTTAAGCTGGAAAATTGGCGGGGAAGCTGGTTTTGGAATATTATCCACTGGAAAAATTTTTTCAAAGATCTTTACCAAAAAGGGATATTCTGTTATTGACAACAACGAATATTCTTCCTTAATAAGGGGCGGGCACAATACTTATACCACCCGAATAAGCTCTAATGAAATTTTCTCCACCAATAAGAATATAAATATTTTGGTGGCGTTGAATGAGGAGACCATTAGACTTCATCAGGAAGAAGTAACATATGGAGGATATATTGTTTATGACGAAGATGATTGCAATATCGGAGATTTTAAAAAGGCGAGGAAAGATATTAATTATGTTATGGTGCCTTTTTCTAAAATAATTTCAGAATTAGGAGCTCCTAAAGTTATGGTAAATAATGTTTCATTGGGAACATCAGTTGCTCTAATTAATTATGACCTGGAAATACTTAAAAATGTAATAAAGGATATCTTTGGCAGGAAAGGGTCTGAAATTGTTAATTTGAATATTAAATCATCTGAATTAGGGTATAAATATGTAAAAGAAAAATTAAAAATAAATATTTATGAACTGGAAATAGTAAAGCCGGTAAGTAAAATGCTGGTAACAGGCAATGATGCAGTTTTTTTAGGAGCGGTAAGATCTGGTTGTAAATTTTATGCCGCTTATCCTATGACTCCTTCTTCTTCAATACTTAACCTTTTTGCTTCTATAGAAGACGATTATAATATTGTAACCAAACAGGCCGAGGATGAAATGGCGGTGATCAATATGGCAATTGGCGCCTCTTTTGCGGGTGCAAGGGCAATGGTTGCTGCGTCAAGTGGCGGCTTTTCTCTTATGAATGAAGGGATAAGCAGCGCTGCCATGACCGAAACTCCTATTGTTATTGTATTATGCCAGAGGCCTGCTCCTGCCACTGGTCTGCCTACATGGACAGAACAGGGAGATATGTTATTTGCAGTTCACTCCTCTCATGGTGAATTTTTAAGGGTAGTAATAGCACCTGGTGATCCAGAAGAATGTTTTTATCTTACGGGGGAGGCATTCAATATTGCCGACAAATATCAAATTCCGGTAATTATAATGCTGGATAAATATTTATCCGAAAGCCATTTTTCATACGAAAAATTTGATTTTAAAAATATAACAGTGGACAGAGGCAAATTGTTAAGTAAAAGCAAAGATATAGATGGGAAATACAGGCGTTATTTTAATACTGACGATGGCATCTCTCCCAGAGTTGTAACCGGAATAGAAGGTGGAATTCATATAGCTAACAGTGATGAACACAATGAGGATGGATATTCTGAAGAATGCGCTCACAATAGGAAGATTATGGTGGATAAAAGGTTTAGAAAAATAAAGAAGTTGATCGAAGAGATTCCTCCTCCCAAGATTTATGGTCCTATAGATGCTGAAATTACTATCTGGAGTTGGGGTTCTTGCAAGGGTCCTATTCTTGAAGCTATGAATATATTGAATCAGAAGGAAAAAAAAGTAAATTTGATTCACTTTACCTATTTGTATCCCTTTAACAGTGAATATATTGAGGGAATTATTGGAGAAAACAATAAAAATGTAGTAGTTGAAAATAACAAGACAGCGCAGCTGGCAAAAATTATAATGATGAATACCGGTTACAGGATAAAAAATAAAATATTAAAATATAGTGGAAGACAGTTTCTACCTGAGGAAATTATTAGTGGCATTGAAAAAATAGAATAGAAGTTTAAATCATTTATAATAAATGAATATTACTCTGACAATAAATGGCGATGGAAAAGACTAAAAGCAAAACTTCGAAAGGAAATTATAATTTAAAACCCGGTGATTTCAACACTGAAAGAAAACCTACATGGTGTCCTGGATGTGGAAATTATGGGATTTGGAGTTCACTTAAGAAAACATTTGTAAAGCTTTATCTGATGCCACATGAAATCCTGATTGTCTATGGCATTGGCTGCTCGGGTAATGGTGCTAATTTTATAAAAACTTATGCGTTTCATGCTCTGCATGGAAGGGCGCTTCCGGTAGCTACAGGGGCAAAACTTGCAAACCATAAATTGAATGTGATAATTACGGGCGGAGATAGTGATGGAGTCGGTATTGGTGGAAACCACTTTATGCATACATGCAGAAGAAATATAAATATGACTTATCTATTGCATAATAATAAAGTTTATGGGCTTACTACCGGCCAGACTGCTCCGACAAGTGATAAAGGTTTTAAAACCAAATCAACGCCATCGGGAGTGCTGGAAAAACCGGTCAATCCGGTTTTGCTGGCTCTGGCATCTGGAGCAACATATGTTGCAAGAGGCTTTTCAGGAGATACCAGTCATCTTTCAGAGATAATAAAAAAGGCTATAAAGCATAAAGGCTTTTCTTTTATAGATATCCTGCAGCCGTGTGTAACATTCAACAAACAAAATACATATGACTTTTATAGAGAGAAGATATATAAGCTGGATGAAATTAAAGGTTATGATAAAAGTGACCTGAATGAAGCAATTAAAAGATCCATGGAAGAGGAAAAAATACCTATAGGAATTTTCTATCAGGTGGAAAGGCCATTATATGAGGATGGACTGAAGCAAATAGAAAGAAAACCGCTGGTTGATCATATTATAACAGATATAGACATTAACAGACTGCTGAATAATTATTATTAGTGAATTACTGCTGCCTTGTTGTACGAGAATTTGTATATGAACGACACTAACCCGGGTGAACACAAAGAATATAAAATAGTTGCCCATATATGGCAGTCCTGAAAAGGAAGGTAATTCGCGTTCTTTCTTTTATGTGTTATATAATGTATTGTACATTCATTGTATATGTAATTTTGTGTTTAATAATATGGAAAGCTAGGATGATATATTAAAAAATGAAAAAGCTATTGATACTTTGTATAAATTCTGTAGGGAAAAAGCTTTTATAAATTAGTAAGGGG
>SOKC01000129.1 GCA_004376325.1 Actinomycetota bacterium
AAATAGATAAGCTGAGCTGATATTGTCTTTTCCAGTTATCATTTTATACTGGTTGTTTTCTTTAAGGAAATTAAAAATTAGAGAGTCAATATGAGCAGGCTTTCTTATGGAGTCAGAGGTTATTACCCATACATTCTTATTGGAGTTTTCATTCAATACCTTGAAAAAATCTGATATATCTCTTATTAAAGGCACACCGAAAAATTTATCATAATAGATACCATCTTTTAAATCATATGGCTGCCATGAAATAAGATTGCCGCTCCATAGCCAGTAATCTATTTGTTTTATATAAGGGTAGTGATTCAGAAGGTCATTGGCTATAATAATATCTCTCTCATTTTTTTGCAGGTTAACATATTCACCTGGTGTTTTGGGGTCATAATGGGAACTATATGTATTGCTTGGAGCAAAAAGGCTGTTTACAGGGTCTCCATTTTCCCTTTGGGTGATTTTAAAGTTTTGTATTGGATTAATATAATTTATAAGCGACACTATAAGTATTATAAAAATTGGCAGGATAGCAAATACATAGTATTTGTCATACTTTTTTATTTTATTAAAATTTCTGGCCTTTATTTTTGAGATTATCAGGTGAGTGTAATGGATAAATATTCTTGATAACTCAAAACATATGTATAAAAATATTGCTATGAATATAGGGTGTACATGGTACATGTATCTTTGCTGGTTAACCATGTTTCCGAATCCATAAAAAACACCATTAGAAAAAAATATAAAATAAAGAAAAAATAAATTGAAAGGAAATTTAAAATCAATTTTTTTACTGCTGTAAATATTTATATAGTATTCATCAGGATTCCTGAGAGGTTTAAAAAATATGTATATTAATATAAAAAGGCTGCCATATATGAAAATATAATATGTTTGAGGATAGATTATAGAAAAAATCTTGTAAAAAAATGGTGTGTAGTTTGAGAAATATTTTGAAAGAGTCCTGAGGACAGGACTGGCAATATCTGTACTTATACCAGGTGTATAAAAACTTAGACCAACTTTCCAAAATAGTTCCCTGTGTATTATTTCCCCTAAGATTATAGCACTTGAAATTAAAAATGAGATGATGATGTCTCTTTTAAAGAATTTTTTAAAACCTTTGTAAATAAGAAGAGGAATAAATAAAAAGATTAAAGTCATTCCTATTGTTACAATCTGAGTAGTAATAAATATAAATATTACTGCCAGGATTTTGTAAATTCTCTTATCCTCAAAGAATCCCTTATAAAAGAAATAAATTGTCAATATATAAAAGAATTGGAACTCTGAGTAGTATCTAGCTTCTCTGGAAAACTCAATTTGCCATGTATTTATGGCTAGAATTATTGCAGATACTAATGCTATATATTTGTTGGTTAATTTTTTTATCAGTAAAAATACAAGTGGTATAATGAGTACACCTAATGATGCACTTAGAAATCTATGAGCAAACTCATTATCTCCAAATAAAAATATTGGTATTATTTTAAGGTAAGCAGAAGCTATATTATGAAACATTATATTTCCTGAAGGAAGGAGAGGATAACCATGCTCCAGCACCGAAATTGTGCTTATATATGTCATTCCGTCATCTCCCCAATATGCAAGTCTACCCAGGTTGAGGAATCTAGTTATTATGGCATATAAAATAGTAATGAGAAGGATTATAAATATTACAAGATTTGGTTTATTCTGGAAAGTTTCCTTTATTTTTTTTGTAACGTTTAATTTATTTTTTGATTTACTCTTTTCGAGATTTATACTCATTTTCAGGTTATTTATTTTTCTTACTGATTATTATAAATATTTAGATTATTTATACAAACATTGAAGATGTTATGTTGCTTTACTATTATTTACGATATTATAGATTAGCTTTGTTTTATTTTGATTCAAGTTTTTTTAAATTTGTTTAATAGTTAATATGTAAAAATGTGTAGTGCAATGTTTTAGAACTAAAATCAATCTGATATTTTAGATAAAATGAGGATTGAATTGTAAAATGTTTTATAAATATGATATTGTATGAAATTAGGTATTGGGGGATAAATGGATGCTAAAATACTATTAATATTTAGCACCATTATGAAATATAGCTGGTTTCTAAGGGAGGATTTATTTGAGGGTTTTTTTACTTATAACTTCTTTTATAAATACAATTTTATATATTTTAGTTTATGCTTATTATGATAATATTTTAAATTTGTCTAATGCGGCAATATTTCCTGCTGGATTATTAAATTTTGTTAAACTACTAATATTAATAATAGTTGGGTTTTGTATTGGTCTTAATGTCTCTTTATTGTTAAGATTAAATATAAATAAAAGTTTCTTTGATATAAGAACTTTGATTATTGTGGGATTTATACCAGCGTTTTGTCTCTTGCTTTCAGAGGGAACTATAACAAATTTTATTATAGCAAAGTTTTTCGGATCAAATAAAACACTTACTGAACTTGTTTTTTACCTTTTTTCAAGACAGATTATATGGACTCTGTGGCTGGGGTTTTCCGTAGGTTCTTCAGTTAGAATTAATTTTATCAAAAGGCTTAGGCATGCAGTTAGTTATAATGTAGAAAAAGATTAAATGTAAAATAAGATTAAGGTCTATTGTGACATTTGATACATGAATACAGGATCCCAGTCGTGGCCAGGGATATTTGTTAATTGAGTCTGATTTGAACCGTCAATATTCATAATAAAAATTTCATTCTGTCCATTAACTAAACCCTCATATGTTATATAGGCATTATCTGGTGAAATGTCAGGGTGGCCACAATTTTCAGGATTATCAGTAAGTTTTTGTATATTCTCACCATTATTATCCATAGTGAATATATTACGATTATTTCCCTCATAGCCCATAAATGCTATTAATTTAGCATCTATTGATATTGCTGGAACTCTTTTTCTCCTATTATTTTCTGATACTTTTTTTATATTTTCCCCATCGCAGTCCATGATATATATATCTTCGTGCCCTATGGTGCCAGACTCATAAAAAACTTTACATTGAAATGGATGACTGTATGGATGCCAGTCATCTGCGTTTGGGTTAAAAGTCAATCTTTTTACGTTGCTGCCATCACTGTCTATTCTGTAAAGTTCCCAGTCTCCATCAATATACATTTCAAAGAATATGTAGCGGCTATCAAACGACCAGGTCGGATAACCATTTCTTTCGTGGTTGTTAGTTATTTGAACTTTTTCAGTTCCATCCCAGTTCATTAAAACCAGTTGCCAACTGCCATCAATATCTGAAGTATAGACTATTTTTTCACCATTGGGTGAAACAGATGGATATGTATCCATTCCTGGATGATCAGTTAACTGGGTGAGCTCTGAGCCGTCAAGGTTCATACTGAATATATCTTCATTTCCTGTTTTGTTTGAGACAAATACTATTTTTTTTGTTGAATATTCAATGTCCAAAGAACGCGGTTTACCTTCTTCCGTTATATTTTTATTTACCACCCATCCGATTATTTCAATTTTGCCATTACCAAACTTTGCTTCCACTGAAGAAATAGTATTGGATTCTTTTTCCTCACCTTCCATTATTATATTTACTTTTATTAATTGATATTCACCTTTTAATGATAATGGGTAAACATAAAAAGAGTGAAGAGAGCCTGGTTCAAAACTACTTGCATCATAGGTAAATGAATATCCACTGTTAAGATAATTTGGATTTCCAAAAGCATCTGCGACATCTTGTCTTTCTAAACCATACTTTGCTTCTCCTAAAAGTTTTCCGAAGCCTTTTGGACCGTTTAAATATATCTCCACTTTATCAATTCCGGTACTATCGGTTACATTGAAGTCTGCAGCCCATCCTGATATTCTTAATTCCTTCTTTTTATCTTCTTTGATAACTTCGTTTTGACGTAAACTATCAACACTCATTTTTATGTTCTCTGCGTTACCTGGTTCTCCAGGAACCTGGATTTTTGTTCTGGTATAATCCCATCCGTATTTTGGAATGTAAGTGTAAACATAGAGGTAATGAGTTGAACCAGGCTCGAATGTATATTCTTCATTATCCCAAACCAGGACATAACCTGAATCTGCGGCTTTATCGCCATAAATTAAAAACGCTTCTTTGGAAGATAATCCATAAACTGCTTCTCCTAAAAATATTCCGTTATTTTTATCTCCATCAAGATATATTTCTATTTTAGTTATATCTTCAGGAAGAATTTTATCCTCTTCCTCTTCATCTGGTGTAAGTTCTTCTGGAGGAGTAACTGCATCTTCCTCAATAATAACTTCGCTTTGGGAAGGTTCTTTTTGAAATATCTTTTTTATAATTAAAAAGCTGAAGAGACAGCTAACAAATAAGAATAGAATTATAAGAATAATAGTTATAGTTTTCATTTTTTTCTTGATTAAATTATTATGTCATTATTTAAAATTTCTAAAATTATATTGAATAAAGTACTTTACAAAATCTTTTAATTTTACTTATATATTTCCTTTTTCAATCAGATTTTTTTATCTTAAGGCTAGAGTATACCAAAACACAAGTTTAATTTAAATTAATATATTTTTGATAGAATTTTTACTGATTTAAATTAAATTTGTGGATATTTTAAAAAAAATTATAATTAGAGAAATAATATTTATATGTAAAATTTTAATTAGCACTGTTATAAAATTAAAATAATTTTGTTGTTGTCTTTGTGATATAATTTTGAAATATATAAGAGTAATTATATGAAAAAGATTTTTGTTCTGGGCATGAGCCCGCTGCCATTTGAGAATGACAGGAAAGTGTATGGGACTGGTGTCAGGACCTGGCAGTTTATACTGCCACTACTGGAAAAAGGTCACAGGATATGTGTCTGTAATTACGCTATCCCATCAGCATATCCGGATGATTTTAAATCGGATTATAAAAGAGATTTTATTTATACCAGAGATTTAAAAATTAAAAAGGAATATGCCGGTTCCATTTTTATGAAAAATAAAGAAAGGGAAGCTGGTGGAAGCCGC
>SOKC01000080.1 GCA_004376325.1 Actinomycetota bacterium
TAGTTTATTATATCTTCTATATTTATAAGATATTGCAATAATTAAAGAAGAAATAAGTAAATGGTTTAAAATTTATATGTTATAAAAAAATAATTAACATATTCTGGGAAGCTGTTCGCTGTAATGAAGATCAAGAACTCTTTTGGTGCCTAATTTTGTGTTTAATATAACAAGACCTTTACCTTTCTCGGTTACTTCACCGATAATCTGACTGTCTTTTCCATATTTATTTTTTTTCATAGACTGGAGTATTTTATCTGCATCTCTTCTGTCTACAAAAGCGACCATTTTACCCTCATTAGCAATGTAAAGGGGGTCCAGTCCAAGGAATTCACAGATTCCAAGCACTTCTCTTTTTACAGAAATTTTATCCTCATATATATTAATATTGGTTTTAGAAGCTCTTGCCAGCTCAAAGAGTATGGAAGCCAGGCCTCCTCTGGTGGCATCTCTCAAGGCGTGGATATTTTTGGATGCTGCTGTCATATTGTTAACCAGGGAAGAAAGAGGAGCGCAGTCACTGACAATATTGGTTTTAAAATTAAATTCTTTTCTGCAGATGAGTACAGCTGTTCCGTGTTCGGCAATGTCTCCGTTAATTAAAATCTTATCACCGACTTTTATTTTACGGGGAGATATATCTATGCTGTTACCAACAAGCCCAATACCGGATGTATTTATAAAGATTTTATCTGCACTTCCTTTTTCAACCACTTTAGTGTCACCTGTCACTATATTCAAGCCTGTTTCATCAAGAACGTTTTTTGTAGAAAGCAATATCTTTTTAAAATCGGAAACAGGAAAGCTCTCTTCAAGGATGAATGAAAGGCTGATTGCCAGGGGAGTACATCCTGTAGTCACCAGATCGTTTATAGTACCGCATATACTTAGTTTTCCAATATCTCCGCCGGGAAAGAAAATAGGATTTACCACAAAGCTGTCTGTAGTATAGGCAATCTTCTTTCTGCTACAATTAAGGACTGCGCTATCTTCCAGTTTATTTAGAATTTCATTTCCAAAATACTTTAGCAGCAAGTTATTTATGAGCTCTCCGGTTTTAATTCCGCCATCACCATGAGATAGCTGAATAATCTCATCTTTAAATTTATTATTATTGATTTTTCTGTTCCCTATATTTTTACTGTTTGTCATAATAAAAAAATTTTAGGTGTTAAGTTTTAAATTTTTCGTACTTATAATAAGCCGCACAGGAACCTTCACTGGAGACCATACAGGGTCCAATAGGATTTTCTGGTTTGCAGGCTTTTGAGAAAAGCTTACATTCTGTTGGCTTTTTTATACCTTTAAGAACATTCCCACATTCACAGCCGGCTGGTTCACTGGACTTAATTTTTTTTACCGGAAAATAGGCCCTGGCATCAAATCTTAAAAATTTGTATTTTAACTTTAAGCCGCTTCCGGGAATATTTCCAAGACTTCTCCATAATGAATCTGACCTGTCAAATACCTCATACATAGATTTTACTGCTGTAGGGTTTCCTTCTTCCCTTACCACACGTTTATATTGAATCTCAACTTCTGACCTTCCTTCTTTTACTTGTTTTGCTGTCATTCCTATAGACTCAAGTATATCCAGAGGCTCAAAACCACTTATAACGCAGGGTATATGGTAGTCTTTGGCTATGAAGCCATAGGGTTTACTGCCGATAATAGCAGAGACGTGCCCGGGACATAGAAAAGCGTCAATTTTTACTTCTTTATCTAAAAGAAGAAGTTCCAATGCCTCTGGTATGAGTTTATGGGTATCATATATATAGAAGTTATTAATTTTTTCATTATATGCTTTTTTTATAATAACTGAAGTTAAGGGAATAGTAGTTTCAAAACCGATAGCTATGAAAATCACTTTTTTATCTGGATTGGTTTTAGCAAAATTTAAAACATCAATAGGGGAATAGCAAATATTTATATCTCTGCCTCTTGACTTTTCATTGTAAAGGCTGGATTCCGTGCCCGGCACTCTGAACAAATCTCCAAAAGTAAATATGGAGACATCATACTGCCTTGCAATCTCGATTATCCAGTCTATGTCGCCGATAGGGGTAACACAAACCGGGCATCCGGGACCACTTATAAGATTTATACTTTCAGGAAGCAGTTGCCTTAATCCATACCTGGATATGGCCATGGTATGAGTCCCGCAGACTTCCATTATATTTATACTACGGCCAGGTTTATTTTTATTTATTAATTCAATCAGTTCTTTAATTTCTCTCTTCATTGAAATACTGCTCCCAATAATCCAGTGTAATCTGAGTGTCTTCTTTGTTCATAATCTGTATGGCAAATCCGGCGTGTACTATAACAAAATTTCCAACTTTAGCCTCTGGAGTAAGAGAAATATCGACTTCTTTTTTTACTCCAAAACTTTCAATTTCTGCTATATTTTTATTTATTTTAATTATCCTGGCAGGTATGGCTAAACACATAATCTATCACCCTTTCTTAGAATGTAAAACTTTATAGGCAGCTATGTATGCCTGTCCTAGAGAAATGCCTCCGTCATTTACTGGAACTTTAAAATTCGAGTATACCCTGAAATCATTATTTTTCAATATATCAAAACATTTACCCAAAAGGTAATTATTTTGAAAAACTCCACCGCTTAAGGCAACTTTATCAATATTATAGGTTTTTCCTACTATATGGCTGATTCTTAGTATAATATTTGTGAGAGTATTATGAAATTTAGCAGATATTTTACTTTTCGGTATTCCGTTAAGTACTTCTCCAAATATCTGTGAGAAAATATGATAGTCGTCTATCACATACACTCCATCTTTATTATCAATCTTGATATCGTACTGACCTTTTTCATCAGAATCTGCTAACATTTCCAGATGAATTGCAGCTTCGCCCTCAAAACTGGATGAGTGAGTACAATTAAGCATTGAGCTTACCGCATCAAAAAATCTTCCCATACTGGTAGTAACAGGACTGTTAAATTCAGTTTCTATCTGTTTTTCAATAGCATCCATTTCAAAATTAGATATTATTTTCTTATAAAACGGTAGTTTATTATATACAAATTCAGAAAATTTGTCTTCGGCATTTTTATGTTCAGTCCATAGACCATACAGATAGGTCATTGCCATTCTATAAGGCTTTTTAATAGAAACCTCACCACCGGGAAGAACTTTTTCTTTTAGATAGCCGATTCTTTTAAAATTTAGATCATCATCTGTTACAAATATTTCACTGCCCCAGATTTTTCCATCATCGCCATAACCTGTACCATCCCAGGCAAAACCTATGATACTATTATTTATATTATTTTCAGCCATTACACTTGCAATGTGTGCTTTATGATGCTGGACTTCAATTTTACTTATGGTATCTTCTAGTTCTTTTGCAAATTTTGTGGAAGCATAGCCGGGATGTTTATCATAAGCAACTAAATTTATCCTGCCAATATTAAATAGTTTCTTGTAATTTTTAAATGTAGAGTTAAAGAACTGGAGGGATTCCACATTATCCAGATCCCCCATATGCTGACTTATAATCCCGTAGTTCTTTACAAGAAAGCAGAAAGTATTCTTTTCATGGGCGCCTGCTGCTAATATAATGTATTTTCCCATATCCATATTGAGTTTTACCGGATAGGGAGAATAACTTCTGGCCCTTCTTACAATCATCTCTTTATCCTTAAAGATTTTTATTACAGAATCATCATATCTACAGTAAATATCCCGGTTATGGATTAGAAAATAATCACAGATATCTTTTAGTTTTTCCAGGGCTTCTAAATTTTCAGCAGCAATGGGTTCTTCTGATATATTTCCGCTGGTCATTATCAGTGGTATATCCATATGATTGAATAAAAGATGGTGTATGGGGGTGTATGGAAGCATTACTCCCTCATATCTATTATAGAGGGAGACATACCAGGAGACTGTATAATTTTTAGCCTTCTTTTTAAGCAGGACAATGGGAGCTCTTGCTGAAGTTAGACTTTCTATTTCTTTTTTACTTAAGTAGTAATATTTTTTTATTGATTCAATATCTTTGAGCATTATGGCAAATGGTTTTACCGGTCTTTTCTTTCTTTTTCTAAGTCCTAGAACAGTATCATCAGAAGTTGCATTGCATGCTACCTGAAACCCGCCAAGACTCTTTATGGCAATAATTTTTCCTTGCCTGAGCAGTTTTGCTGCTGAGATGATAGGACTTTTAGGATCTATTTTTTTACCATGTTTATCGACTAGTAACAATTTAGGACCGCATTTAATACAGGCATTAGGCTGAGCATGAAATCTTCTATCAAAAGGATTATTATATTCTACAGCGCAGTCTTCGCACAAAGTGAATTTATGCATGGTGGTATGGGGTCTATCATAGGGCATCTTCTGTATAATGGTAAATCTGGGCCCGCAGTTGGTACAGTTTGTGAATGGATAGTAATATCTTCGCTTATTTTCTTTATTATTAATGTCCTGCAGGCAAAGAGCGCAGGTAGCAATATCAGGTGATATCAGCTGGAATTTGTCTTTGGTCTCCTTACTTTTTCCTATTTTAAAACTCTTAAAATCTATGTGAGTGGCTTCTTTTGCTCTGATATTTTCAATAACTGAAACATATGGTTTTTGTAGCTTAATGTCGGAGGTAAATTTTTCAACTGTATTTTTATCAGGGGCATTAATTTTTATGGTAACCCCTTCTGTGGTATTGGTAACCATTCCGTTTATATTATACTTTTGAGCTAGCTTGTATATAAAAGGCCTGAAGCCCACTCCCTGGACAATGCCGGAAATGTTTATGTTAAAGGTCTTCAAATTGTTATTTTTAATATTTACCATATTTAAAAATCAGAAATTAATCGTGGATATTTTAGCAGTAATGTTAAAGTAAAGCTAATATATCCTTTTTCCTTTGAAGGTAAATTAATCCGGTATATCGGAAGAATTCTAAGGTCGGAAGGTTAAAGGATAATGATAGTTTTGTTTTAAATATCAAAA
>SOKC01000128.1 GCA_004376325.1 Actinomycetota bacterium
AATGTAACTTTAAAAAGTATAATTATAAAGACTTATGGAAAAATATATTATAAAAGCTGACGGCAAGAAAGAACAGTACGATGAGGAAAAAATAAGCTCCTCTTTTATAAAAGCCGGAGCTTCCCCTGAAATTGCCACAGCAGCCACTAAAACAATAAATAAAAAAGTAAAAGATAATACGAGCACCGATGAAATATATCACAGGGCTCTGAGTCATCTGAGAGTGCTGGAACCCAGAGTAGCCCTTAAGTATTCCTTAAAAAGAGCCATCATGGATATGGGGCCGGAAGGATTTGTATTTGAAAAATACATAGCAAAGATTTTGAGGGAATATGGCTTTGTCGCGGAGGTAGGGCAAATTTTAAATGGTCATTGTGTGAATCATGAAGTTGATGTCATTGCAAAAAAAGAAAACCAGGTTTGCCTGATAGAGTGTAAGTACCATAATTCACGCGGAATAAAATCCGACATAAAAACTGCCCTTTATACTCATAGCAGATTTCTGGATATAGAAAAAGCTTACAGGGAAAAAGATATTAACAATAATACCCGTTTTGAAGCCTGGCTGGTTACTAATACCAAATGTACATCTGATGCTATAAAATATGCTGGTTGTGTAGGCTTGAAAATTTTAGCCTGGCATTATCCTAAGGTGGAAAATTTAGAGTATTTTATTGAAACAAAGAAACTTTATCCCATAAGTATTCTCTCCACAATTACTGAAAAACAAAGGGATATATTATTTGATTCTGATATTATACTGGCAAAAGAACTGGGCAGTTACAAAATGGATAGTCTAGCTGAATTAATCTCGGTAAGACAATCAAGAGCATCTAAAATCTTAAATGAAGCCAGTATTATCATATAAAAAGGATCTCCCGATTAATTTATAAATACCTGAAAGATTTATCTATTATCCAGGCCTATTTTTACTCCTGCCTGCTGAATAAGAAAGTTCCGAGCAAACTCAATACTACAGTTACTGATGCCAATACCACAATATCCAGCCACAATGGATATAACTGCAGGGTAGGATTGTCCAGTATCACAGTCCGCATGGCATCAATCCCATAAGAAAGAGGATTGATTTTGGAAACTACATTCATCCATTTCAGCGTGTTATTTAATGGAAATAGAGCACCGGAAAGGAAAAACATTGGCATAAGCAAGAAATTGGTTATTACCTGGAAAGCCTGCATCGATTTTATTACCGAGGCAAGGACAATTCCTATGGTAGCGATTGTCATAGCAACCAGAAACATTATGCCTATTACTTTAAAAAATATTGCAAAAGTAATGGGTATTTTAAGCAGGGGGCTGAACAGCAGTACTATAGTCCCCTGAATCATCGCTATAGTAGAACCGCCAAGTATTTTCCCAATAACAATAGAAGTCCTGGAAATGGGCGTAACCAGAACTTCTCTTAAGAACCCGAATTCCCTATCCCAGACAATTGACATAGCGCTAAAGAAAGAAGTAAAAAGTACAGTCATACCCACAATACCCGGAAACATAAAGTTCAGGAAATCTCTGCCGCCTCCACCTCCGAAGACACTAAAGGAGCTTGCAATTCCTGTTCCAAGTACAAATAAAAAAAGGATAGGCTGGGCAAATGAACCAATTATTCTTGGTTTGTCTCTATAATATCTTTTGATATCCCTTAGCCATATTGTGTATACGCCGATTAATTCCTTTTTCAATGTCTCATTCTCCCTCTCATCCGCATTCTTAAACTATCCCTGGTGCTGGCATTTTCCTCTCTTATCTCCCTTCCGGTAAGATCCAGAAAAACGTCATTTAAAGTTGGTTTTCTAGCGCTAATGGATAAAATTTTTACCGGACTGTTTTTAATAAATTTTGGGATAAAGCTAGAGCTATTCTTGACCTCAAATCTAATCTCACCCTCTTTTGCATCATGGACATCACTGCCGGTAATTTCTTTAATATATTTTTTCAATTTGACATTTTCCTCAGACAATATAGTGATAATATCCCCTCCAATGGTATTTTTAAGATTATCCGGGGTGTCAAGAGCAATAATTTTTCCCTCATCTATAATAGCTATCCGGTCACATATCTCTGTCTCTTCCATATAATGAGAAGTTAAAAAGATTGTAATATTTTTGCTTTTTTTAAGTTTAATAATATAATCCCATATTTTATTTCTGGTTTGCGGGTCCAGACCCAGGGTGGGCTCATCTAAAAATAATATTTTTGGGTAATGCAGCAGCCCTCTGGCAATCTCAAGCCTCCTTTTCATCCCCCCTGAATAGGTCATAACCAGGCTTTTTTTCCGGCTTGAAAGGTTTACCATTTCAAGCACTTCTTCTGATCTTTCTTTTAATGTCCTGCGGGGGATATTGTAAAGCAGGCCATGAAAGTACAAGTTCTCAAGGGCGGTCAGTCTATCGTCAAGGCTCGGGTCCTGAAATACCATTCCAATACAATTTCTTATTTTGTTTCTTTCCCTGGCTACATTATGTCCACATAAGGTAACTTCCCCGGATGTCTTTGATAGAAGTGTGCATATTATATTTATAGTTGTTGTCTTACCTGCGCCATTGGGTCCTAAAAATCCAAATATTTCATCTTCTTTTACTGTAAATGTAATATCATCAACTGCCCTTAATCCCTTAAATTCCTTTACCAGATTTTTTACTTCTATAATATTATTTGTATTTATATCATTCATTTATATGTCTATTCCTATCTTTTAGCTTCTAATATTTCTTTCCTCTTCCTTTTTTTCTTCCCTCGTGAATACCTCATCATAAATCTTTTTAAATATATCAATAGCCTGAATCAGCTGTAATCCTTGCGATTATTTTAAGTACCTTGTATTCCTGCCTGCCTTTATCAGTCAGCTTATAAATTACCACTTGAACATGTGGCGCAGCTTCTGCTTGTGCAGCTGCTGCATGATGAGGAGCTTCCTGAATTATCGTTGCCACCGTAGGAGCTTTTAAAGCCTACAGGAGAAAAGACCCTTATCATATTTTTGCTTCCACACTTTTCACACTTAATCTGACAGCCGTCTTCTCCCCTTATAACTATCTCTGTAATGCTTTCACAATCCTTACATTTATAATCTACAAAACGCAAGACTATCACCTTCACCTAATATAATATCATCTGCAATATTTAACAGCACATTATAATAATACAAAACTTACTTTACAATCAAGTAAATATCTTAATCAGTTCTATTTATAATGGTTAAAAACTCCAAATACTTCAAAAATATTATATATCTTTTCTCTTATGGATATAAGATGCATATTTTCAAATAAATTTACATAAAAGTCTTTCTAAAAAGTCATAAAATAACTAGAATAAATTACTAATTAGGATTTAATTACCTTTAAAGGAGAAAGAATGCATTTTAAGCCGGATATCAATACCTATATTCCCGGCAAAATAGTATGCATTGGAATGAATTACAAATCCCATATTGAAGAGCAGGACGGGCGATTCCCAAAAAAACCTGTGCTTTTTGCAAAGGCGAGAAGCTGCGTTATAAAGAATAGGGAAAATATCATATATCCCCGGGAAGTTGAAGAACTTGATTATGAGGTAGAGCTTGCAGTTGTGATAGGCAGAAAGATGAAAGATATCCCTGAGGATAAGGTACCTGATTATATTTATGGCTATACTATAATGAATGATGTTACTGCCAGGAATATCCAGAAAAACGAGCATCAATGGTACCGGGCAAAAAGCTTTGATACTTTTGGGCCCATTGGTCCGGTTATAGCCATCAAGGATAAAATACCTGACCCCCAGAACCTGAACCTTAAATCCTATGTAAATGGCAAGCTAAGGCAGGACGGAAATACATCAGATATGATATTTGGGGTTTACCCGCTTATATCTTACATCTCAAAATCCATTACCCTGGAGGCCGGAGATCTTATATCAACCGGAACTCCTGCAGGAGTGGGGGTTTTTATGAAACAGAAAAAAATGCTCAAACCCGGTGATACGGTAACCTGTGAGATTGAAAATATTGGAAAACTTGAAAATAAAATTATTTCAGAGTAAACCTAAAGCAAAAACCGGAGTTTTTTTAAACAGCAGAAAGTTTTAAGTCCGTCTTTTTTAAATAAAAAAAATGAATGAGATTTATCAAATTTTTATAGGCTCTATGGTTGTAGCTTTTTCCGGGGCGCTGGTACCGGGCCCCATGCTCACCCTGGTAATCAGCAGTGTTGCTAAAAAGGGATTCTGGACTTCCCTCTTCATTGTGGTAGGCCATTCCTTATTAGAATTAGTAGT
This sequence comes from Actinomycetota bacterium, assembly GCA_004376325.1. Lineage (GTDB taxonomy): Bacteria > Actinomycetota > Humimicrobiia > Humimicrobiales > Humimicrobiaceae > Hydromicrobium. The sequence goes on from SOKC01000128.1 coordinate 4,276, forward strand.
GGTAATAAGTTTCTTTTTTGGAATATTAAAATATTTAGACAACCCCCTCATTGCAAAAATAATTGGGGTACTGGGGGGTGTTTTCCTTTTATATATGGGAGTTGATATTATAATTTCAATTTTTAAAAAGAAATATACAATAGACTTCAAATCAATTCAGAAGAAAAGGACTATTACCGGGAAATCAACCTTGACAGTAATACTTAAAGGCATTCTGATAAGTCTTATGAACCCTTACTGGTTTATCTGGTGGATCAGTATAGGAGCGGCATTTCTTGTAAAAAGCGTAGAATTCAATACACCGGGTGTTTCCTCTTTTTACATTGGCCATATCAGCGCGGATTTCATCTGGTACTTATTCATCGGGTTTTTAGTAAAAACCGGACGTAAATTTTTCAACCAGAAAATATATAACGGAATTCTTGCTGCTTGCAGTTTATTTTTATTTTACCTGGGAATAAGATTTATTATCGATGCTATAATTTGACTTACCTTCCAACATTTCAAATTGGCTGTAACAAAAAATTTTTAAGTGATTTAATTTAAATTTTTTTATTTTATAATTCATTTTATTTTATTATAATCACTGTTGACCATTATAAATTCGAGTTTACATTAATTTATGTATTTCAAATTAGTTATAGAATTACTTGGTGGGCTGGCCCTTTTTATCTTCGGTATCAATA
>SOKC01000014.1 GCA_004376325.1 Actinomycetota bacterium
GGGCAGCTATGAGAGATAAAATTAGAATCACTACCACTGCTAGCATAATCTTTTTTGACATTCTTTCCTCCTCTAATCTTTTATGGTTTATAAATAAAAAAACCCGCCTTTCTTCGGGCGGGAATTTTTCCTTTTAATAAATGAAAAATCACCCTCTTTCTTCCGAAGAGAGATAATCAAAACACTTACAGGTTTCCTGGCTTAAGGGACTTTACTCTCCGCCTTCCCGGCAACACTTTGCCAGTGGCTTAACTAGAGAGCACACACCCTATCACAGTGGCGGGACCGCTCCAGATTTTAACTGGATTCCCTGATAGAACAATATAAACTACATAATCTATTATTAATTTTTAAAGAACACTTATTATTTTCTAATTGATAATACTACTATAATAATATTAAATTGCAATTGTTTTTAATTATAATATTTTATTTTCCCAGTAAAATACCAGATATACGAAAATAGTAAATATATCTACTTCTTCTCGCTTTTCTTAATAATGGATTTTATAATATCCGCTCTTGTAATTATGCCTGTCAGTTTACCGTCATTATTTAATACAGGGAGCCTGTTAATATTATTATTTATCATTATATTTACTACCTTGCTTATTGGCATATCCTCCCTGGCTGTCTTTACATTTGTGGACATAACTTCTTCAACCCTTGTCTCTAAATATTCCTTTGTACTTTTTGTATAGCTCTCATAACTCTCAAGAAAAGCAAAACTAAAAGATAACGGGAAAGGAAGATTAGATTCTTTAATTATCAAGTCAGCTTCAGTAACTATCCCTACTAATTCTTCTCTTTTGTCCACTATAGGAACACCGCTTATTTTATTTTTTATTAGTAGTTTCGCTAATTCAGCCAATGTAGCATCTTTGCTTATTGTGATAACCTTTTTTGTCATAATATCTTTAGCAAGTAATTCTGCCATTTTTATCTCCTTGACTATTATTTTTCCTGCTTTAATTAAAAAAGCATTTAATTTTTAACCGGCCAATCTATAAATTTCCATTTTAATTATTACTCTCTCCTGCCAGCTTCACCCACCTTAAAAATCATATATTTTGTTAGAGGAGGTGCAATTAATTCGTTTATAATAACTGATGCCAATATAGCATTTATCATTATGCTTGCGATATTTGAAAAGGCTTGATGTTCCTTTATTAGCATAGCAAGCCCTATGGTTACCCCGGCTTGTGGAAACAGCCCAAGACTTAAGTATTTCTTAATTTCTGGAGAAGCATGAGAAATAGATGCTCCTACCCTTACTCCTACAAATTTTCCGGCAAATCTGGCCAGGAATATCACTGCAGCTAACATGCCTGCTGTTTTTATTACGCCAAGGTCGAAATGAGCGCCGGCTAGAGTAAAAAACATTGCAAAGATTACACCCTCTATATTATGTATAACTCCGAACATATCTTCATTGTGTTTCATCCTGTTGACTACAATAAATCCCATTGTCATATTAGCTAAAATGCTCGACAGTCCCAGCGCATTCGATAACCCAACACATAAAAAAATCGCGCCCACAACAACAGCCAGAAGCTGCGGTTTCTTTTTAATAAAGCGGCCTATATAAGTTAGTCCAAACCCAAGGACCGTCCCTAAAAGTATGGAGCCGATAATATCTATAGCAGGAACTGCTAACATCCTATACCATGAAATGTTCTGAAAACCGGTGATTAATGATTCTGCAACATTTGAGCCAACAGAATAAGCCATAACAGTAATTGCATCGTCCAGAACAATTATTGCAAGCAGTGTAGTAGTAAAAGGCCCAATTGCTCCATATTCTCTTACTATCGCTAAAGTTGCAGCAGGAGCAGTGGCGCAGGATATAGCGCCAAGAACAATAGCCATGGGCAGATAACTATAAAAAGAACCAGGGTTTGCCACTCCGGCTCTGATAATAAATGGCCCAAGGAATAATACTGATATAGTTACAAATACCCAGGCTCCTATTGTTTGAATTGGAGTAATTACAGCAATATTTTTTCCAAATTTTTTTAATTTCTTAAGATAAAGACCTCCACCCACCAGATAGCCAATAAATCCTAAACTAATGTCAGTAATTATATTTAATCCACCATTAATTAATTCTTTAGGAATAATATGTAATAGGCTTATAATAATTCCTATGATAATATATCCGCTGATAGTCGGGAATTTAAGTTTACTGGCAGCAAAACCGCCAAAAAGACCGATTATCACCATTATTCCAACAGCTAATATTGCGTTCATCTCGAAACTCCAGTTCATCTATAAGCTCTCCTCTAAATTCATTTCAATATTTATTTTTAAATGTAACTATATACTTGATAATCTACCAAATAATACTGTGATATTTTAACTTCCTACAAGCTTCTTTTCAAGAATTACAATTGAGTAATTTACTTATAAAAATTTAAAACCCCGGTAGAACTTCATATCCATTGACTAGCATAATACCAGATATATGAAAATAATAAATGTAAAATTATCCATTTTTTTCCGATACCCCTGCCTGGCTAAATGTAGCCATTTCATTTAATATCTTTACTGAGGCTTCCGCAATATTTATTCCTATTGCTGCCCCGGTTCCTTCACCCAGACGCATATCAAAATTAAACAACGGTTTAAGACCCAGCTTATCAAGAACAATCCTGTGTCCCTTTTCTGCCGAACAATGTGATGCGATCATGTAATTTGTTGAATCAGGTGAAATAGCTGATGCAATAAGCGCTCCGGCTCCGGAGATAAAGCCGTCAATTACCACCGGAGTCCTTCCAGCAGCACATCCTAAAATAATTCCGGCAATTCCTCCTATCTCAAATCCTCCAACCTTTGAAAGTACATCAATACCGTCCGCTGCGTCAGGTTTATTTACTGAAATAGCCTTTTTTATAACATTAATTTTATTTTCAAGGCACCTGTTATCAATACCTGTCCCGCAGCCGGTAACAGATTCTATATCTGTCCTGCAAATTACTGCTGCTATAGCACTGCTGGCAGTAGTATTTCCAATTCCCATATCTCCGGTTGCTATAATATCATAACCCTTATTTATCATTTTTTCCGCAGCTTCAATACCCACTTCTAATGATTTTACAGCCTGGTCATATGTCATTGCAGGACCCTTTACCATATTTTTCGTACCATGGTCAATCTTTTTTAACATCAGCCACTGATGCTCCTGAAAGTCAGCAGCAACCCCAATATCAACTACCAATACCTCCGCTCCAATATGTCTTGCCAGGACATTAATTGCTGCGCCGCCATCAAGAAAATTATAAACCATCTGACCGGTAACCTCTCCGGGATAAGCACTTATACCTTCTTCAACAACACCATGGTCAGCTGCCATCACAACTATAGCTTTCTTTTTTATCTTATGACTTAAATTACCAGTAATACTTACAACTTGTTTTGCCAGCTCTTCAAGCCTTCCCAGGCTGCCCCGGGGTTTGGTGAGACTGTCAAGCCTTGCCTGAGCTTGTTTTGCTAAGCTTAAATTCGGCTTTTTTATTTTTTCTATTATATTTTGCAATTTGTCCATTTTTCCTTCCCTTTTTAATAACAAATAATAAAAAATATATATAATTTGAAATACAATGTCAAAGTGATTTTCCAGGTAGATTTAAAGTTAAATTGTAAAAAAAATTCTTCATATCACTTGTAATTTTTTTATTCATAACTTAGGATTATACCCTAAGTTCTTTATACTTTTATTTTAGAAGAGGAGTATACTACTATGCATTTATCTTTGTTATATCAGTATTTTGTTACATCAATTCTGGCAATATTTTTATTTAATTTTATTATTAACAATATTTTATTTAAAAATACAGCTAATTATTTACTTCCAGAATCTTTAATAAAATCCCCTCCTCTGGTATCAATACTGGTTCCTGCTAGAAATGAAGCTAAAAATATTAAAAGGTGTCTTATATCTCTTTCAAAACAGGATTATCCTAATATTGAAATATTGGTATTAGATGATAATTCTAATGATGGCACTTCGCTAATTGTTGAAGAGTTTGCAGAAAAAGACAGCAGAGTAAAGCTCATTACCGGCAAGCCGCTAAAAAGTGGATGGATTGGAAAAAGTTATGCCTGCTACCAGCTATCAAAATATGCAAAGGGAAAGTATTTTATTTTTACAGATGCAGATACACTGCATTTTAAAAATTCAATCTCCAGCGCAATTGGCTGCCTTACTGGCAATAATTTGGGCGCTCTCTCTGCAATTCCAAAACAGATAATGGTTACCTTCCATGAGAGAATGGTGGTTACCTGGGTTCATTTTGGGATTCTTATTCTGCTGCCTTTATTTCTTGTAAAGAAATCAAAAAACCCCTTATTTTGTACTGCAAATGGTCAATTTATTTTATTTAGAAGAGAGGTTTATGAAAAAATTGGAGGACACGAATCCATAAAAACTAAAATTTTAGAAGATATACATATCTCAAAACAGGTAAAAAGATGTGGCTATAACTTTATGCTATTTGATGGAAGCAAAAATATATATTGTAGAATGTATAGAAGTTTTAGTAAATTGATAAGAGGATTTTCTAAGTTTATGTTTGCTGCCTTTGACTATAATCTTTTTACAATAACAGTAGTTATTTTATTAATTTCAGCGTTATTTTTATTTCCATTTATTTTGCTTCCCCTGGGGGTTTTTATTTTTGATTGGTCCGGGATGATAATAAACTTGATTACTATTCAAATTTTTATTGTTCTTATTATGAGAATTATACTAGCCATTAGACTTAAAAACAGAATCCTTGATATATTTTTTCACCCTCTTTCAATGGTGTATATAATATTAATTTGTATTAATTCTGTTCTTCAG
>SOKC01000103.1 GCA_004376325.1 Actinomycetota bacterium
GGTCATATGGCAGTTAGAACAACCGGGACCAGTGATATAGGTAAAGCCTTTTTCTTTATGGATGGAAATGTTATAGAAGGAACATGGGAAAGAACATCTGTTTTTGATCCATTTAAATATAAAGATGATGATGGAAATGTAATACTGTTCAACCGCGGCTCTACATGGGTAGCATTAATACAGGATACCAATAGGCTTACATATTAAAGATTTATATTAATTATATTATCTATATTTTGAATGAACAAAAAGAAAAAGAGTTATTAAAAAATAATATTTTAGGAAAAGTATTATTTCCGAGTTCAGATATAAAAAATAGAATTTCTGAACTGGGAAAGGAAATTACACAGGATTATAAAGATAAGAATCTGCTCCTGGTCAGTGTTTTAAGAGGAGGAGTGATATTTCTATCTGATCTGATGAAGGAAATTGACCTTCCCTTAAGTATCGATTTCATGAGTATTTCTGCATATGGTATTAATGGTACATCTACAGGTGTGGCCAGAATCACTAAAGACCTTGATGAATCAATAGAAGGGAAGGATGTGTTAATTGTAGAAGATATCATTGATACCGGGCTTACTATAAGTTATCTACTCAGGAATTTAAAATCAAGATTCCCAAATAGCCTTGAAATATGCACTCTGCTTGATAGGGATATAAGAAGAATTGCAGATATCAATATTAAATATATAGGCTTTAAAATTGGAGAAAAATATATAGTTGGCTATGGTCTGGATTATAAACAGAAATTTAGAAATCTGCAGTCAATATACGAATTAAAATTAGATACTGTAAAAAAAGATATCGAATTCTTAAAGAATAGCTCTAGCCTATAATCCTATAACTCCCATTAACACAGGGCTTCACTGCAAACTACATTTAAATTTTAAGAAATAAATAAAATATAGTTCATCGATTTATCCTATTAAGTGTTATATAATTACGGGTAAAAATATTAAATTTTTCTAAAAGTGAAAAATAAAAAAAATTCTAATTTAATAAAAATGACGTTAGAAGGTGTAAGGATAGAACTACCTTCTCATAAACCAATCCTTCTTTTAAAAGAAGAAAATGGAAACAGGTATTTACCTATCTGGATCGGACCTTATGAGGCTTCCGCTATAGCGCTTGAAATGTCTAATATAAAAACACCAAGACCTATGACTCATGACTTGATTATTAATATTATTAATAATTTAAAAATAAGTATTGATAACATTGAGATAACAGACATCAGGGATAATACATTTTATGCAATAATAAATATTAAAAATACAGATAGCAAAGTGGTTAGAGTTGATTCAAGACCTTCTGATGCTATAGCTACTGCGGTTAGAAGTAAATGTGATATTTATGTAGCGAAACATGTTTTAGAATCAGGCGGGTTGAGACTGCAATCAATTGAAGAAGAAGTAAAAAAATTTAAAAACTTCCTGGATCATGTTAAACCTGAAGATTTTGAAGATAAATAAAAGGATCTTTTAGCAATAATTAATAAATCATCAATGTAACCTATATCCTGCCGTATATATGCTTACCATATCTATGTTTTTCTATTGACTTTAATAAGATTAAATCTTAAAATTACATTAATGTAATTACAATGATGTAATTAAAATTATAACATGGTAAATATATAGTTTAATATGAAAAGTGACATAATAAAAAAATTTTATATATCTAAAGAAGTTTGTAAGATAATCGGGATTACCTACAAGCAGCTTGATTATTATGATAGGACTGATTTTATAAAACCTTCTATAAATGGAGCAGGTGGTTATGGAACCAGAAGGATGTATGGTTTTAATGATTTAATGAAATTAAAGGTCATTAAAAAATTAATGGAAGCCGGGATAAGCTTACAAAAACTAAGAAAAACAAAAAGATATCTTGAACAGTATGATGATAGCAATAACAACAGTGGTGATGGGTTTTTAAAAGTAACACTGATATCCGATGGAAACACTGTTTATGCTTGTAATTCTGATAAAGCAATAATAGATACACTTAAGAGCGGCCAGGGTGTTTTTGGAATCGCCCTGGGGAAAGTGTACCATGATCTAAACGGGGATATAGAAAGATATTTAATTAAAAATAATAAAAAAGATGTAACCAGGGAAAAAGTTAAAGAAATTATAAATATATGAATAATTGGAGGTTAATTTTAAAAATCTATGGTTAAAAATTTATTAGAAATAAGAGAAAATTTAAATAAGAATAATAAACTTGACAGGAAATTTAAAAATGTTGGGGATATAAAATTTGCCCATAACAGTGAAAAAGAATTTTCTAAAATATTAGATTTCTATAGAATAAAATGGGAATATGAACCTAAAACTTTTACACTACGTTTTGATAGGGAAGGTAATCCTATGGTTAGCTTTACTCCAGATTTTTATCTGACTGATTTAGATTTGTATATAGAACTCACAACTCTTAATCAGAAATTAGTTACAAAGAAAAATTATAAGATAAGAAAGGTAAAAGAATTATATCCGGATATAAATATAAAATTATTTTATAAAAAAGATTATAATAGCTTATTGTTTAAATATTTAAATAAATAAAAACTTTTATAGAAGTATAAAGTTTCTGAGTAATTTTCTTTATTAATTATCGAAGTCAGCTGTAAGACTCCTGCCTTAAGGAAGGAGATATAAGGTTGTCAATTAATGGTGGTAGGGGATACCCTTTCAGCCTGTGGAGTGAATCTATTAGTAATCATGTGAAATAGGAATCTCTCGTCCTTTAAGGTGAAGAGGATGTCAAAAAATATCCTTACTCAAAAAAATGACTGGTAATAGTAACGGTAATTTAAAAGGTGATATAAGAAACCTGTTCAGCAGGTATGGTACAATTAAAGGTAGGCCAACCATCTGGGGAGCTATCAGGATAATACTGGTTAAACCTGGGGTTCAGGCTTTAATTTTTTACAGGTTTTATCGTAAACTTTATAAATTAAAATTAAGGCTTTTAGCAGAGTTCTGCAGCAGATTAAACTTTTTCTTTAATGGATCAGAAATCGATCCTGGCGCTGAAATCGGTTCTGGATGTAGATTATGGCATCCTGCAGGGGTTGTTATTGGCAGAGGAGTAAAGATTGGAAATAATGTAAGTATCTTTTCTAATGTTACTCTTGGTGGTCTTGGTCATTCTATATTTCATCATGGTGAGCCAGGTTATCCCGAAATTGGAGATAATGTAATATTATATACCAATGTCACAATACTGGGACCGGTTAAAATAGGTGATAATACAACGGTAGGCGCTCATTCTTTGGTTTTAGATTCAATACCAAAAAACTGCCTTGTGACCGGGAATCCAGCAAAAATTATTAAAAAATCCTGAGCCTCAATCCAAGATATAAGTTGCTTCAATAATGGTATTGGTTTGATATTTTGATTTGAAGTATTGACATAAAACAAAACTTATAATATAATCCAAGAAACTTAACAAAATTATTAAGTTATTATGAACAAGCAATTAGCTGACAGCTTACAGAAGTCTTTAGGTATTTCTCAGGAGCAAATTGTTCGCGAGGAGTATGAGATGATTATATTAAAACAACTTTTTGAAAGTGAGTTGGGTAAATCATTTGTTTTTAAAGGCGGAACAGCCCTAAGATTAGCATTTGGGTCACAACGTTTTTCAGAGGACTTAGACTTTTCCGTTGTTGAGGATTTTAATGAAGAAAAACTGGATGACTTACTTAAAAGGATAGCCAACCAAAATGAAGCTTTAAAACTTATAGAAACAATACAAAAGAGATATACTTACTTTGGTATTTTTCGTATTAAAGAGGCATTTATACCCCAGGCATTTTCGATTAAGTTTGAAGCTTCAATATGTCCGGTTAACTGGGTTAAGGGTAGGGATTATAAACTGATGGGCTTAAATAGCAAGATAACTAACTTGACGGTTTTAGCCCAGGTAGCCAGCTTAGAGTGCATAGAAAAAGAAAAACGAACTATCAAACCACCAAGAATCAGAGATATATTTGATTTATGGTTTATCGGCCAGAAGTTGGGGAAGCCCTTATCGGTGGATTTTGGTAATTTGGATATAAAAAAAGTAAAACAAGAACTACATAAATTCTTACCTAAAAAGGGTAGGGGGTTGTTAGAACAATGGTTGCAAGAACAATGAGCAATATTAAGCTTTTACAAACGTTAAGGGGTTTTAATAAGACTTATTTTACTGTGGCTGATTTGGAGAAAATCCTTGAGTTGGAGAGGGACAGCTTGTATGTTACACTCAATAGACTGGTTAAGGCAGGTGTGCTTATTAAGTTAAGGAGAGGAGTTTACCAGCCTGAGTTTCAAAGTTTAGAGTTAGAAAAAGTAGCTAATGAAATTTACTATCCCTCCTACCTCTCTTTTGAATCAGCTTTATCAAGATACGGAATCTTAAGTCAAATTCCTTATACATTAACATTTGCCACTACCAAACGCTCTAAAAAGCTTACACTATCAGGTAGAGAAGTGGGGTACAGACAATTAAAGAAAGATTACTTTTTTGCTTATACAATAAAAGAGGGAATCTATATTGCTGAACCTGAAAAGGCGATACTCGATCAACTTTATATGATGAGTAAAGGAAAAGGTGAAAGCGATATAAGTGAGTGGTCGTTAGTTGGCTTAAAAAAAAATAGATTTTTGAGATATAGTAAAAAATTTCCCAGGACAGTTCAGGATAATGCAAAAAAATTAACTACTAATTTTGGTAAGTATGTAACTACCTTAGGGGAGAAGGAGCAGTTTTAGATTATTAGTTAGAAATTACAAGTTTACATAATATGTATTATCGGAAGTT
>SOKC01000127.1 GCA_004376325.1 Actinomycetota bacterium
ATTTTAATATATATCTGGATCAGATTTGAGCTCAGGTTTGGCGCTACAGCAATTTTGGCTCTGGTACATGATGTGTTGGTGACCCTTGGGGTATATGCTATTTTGCAACGTGAAATCAATACCGCAACCATAGCGGCAATACTTACTATAATTGGTTATTCATTAAATGATACCATTGTTGTTTTTGACAGGATAAGAGAAAATACTCCCAGGGCCGGAAAATTGGGTTATTCTAAAGTAGTAAATGATTCAGTAAATATAACTTTAACCAGATCAATAAATACTACTCTTACTACACTGCTTCCGGTAATTTTACTTCTTATATTAGGCACTGCGGCATTAAAGGATTTTGCTTTAGCGCTTACTATCGGAATAATAACCGGAACATATTCATCTATATTTTTTGCCAGCCCTGTTCTGGTGGCGTGGAACAATAAGTTTCCAAGGTATAAAAAATAAAAATGACAGATTTTCCTGCTAATTGGCAATGCAGAATAGCTAAAAAAGTTAACCAAAAACTGGCAGCAAAAATTGGTTATAGCCCGGCTTTAATAAATATACTTGCTGGTAGAAACATAATTACCGATGAAGAAATAATATCTTTCGTCAATCCAACCTTGAAGCAATTGCATGATCCCAGGATACTGCCTGGTATCGGTATGGGAACCAGAAGGCTGAAGAAATCAATCAACAGAAAAGAAGATATATTAATATTTGGAGATTATGATGCAGATGGAATTATAAGCGCTTCACTTATATATAACTTCCTGAAGAAATTAAGCTTAAATGTGGAGGTTTATATTCCTGATAGATTTAATGAAGGTTATGATTTGAGCCTTGAGTTTTTTAAAAAAATTTCTGCAGAAAAGAAGTATAATCTAATGATTTGTGTAGATTGCGGCACAAATAGCGCAGAAGTTCAAAAGTTTATTCAAAATAGTCCGGGCCCTGATGTAATAGTTTGCGATCATCATAACCAATCAGTTGATTTTGGTGAAGAGCGAGAGAATTATATAATAATTAATCCCAGGCTTAAAGGTTCTGTATATCCGTTCGAAAATTTAAGCGGCGCCGGTGTTACTTTTAAATTTATCATAAGCATCCTGAGGGAATTAGATGAAGACTACAGGAAAAAATTTAAAAAAGACTACCTGACCAATCTTCTGGATTTAGTTGCAATAGCAACCATTGCAGACATAATGCCTTTGGTTGATGAAAACAGAGTAATGGTTAAAAAAGGTCTTAAAATGCTTAATAAAACTGTCAACCCCGGCCTTAAAAAAATGATAAACGCGGTAATAAAGGATAAGAAAAATATAAGTGAATACGACATAGGATTTATAATAGCTCCCAGACTGAATGCAGCTGGCAGAATAAAAAATGCAGAAAGCAGTTTTAATCTTTTAAGTAAAGAAGGAGATATTTTAGATAAAATAATAAATGACCTTAATTCTTTTAATGAAGAGAGGAAGAATATCCAAAAAGACATATTAAATGAAATAATTGAAAATAATGATTTTGATAAAATTGTTAAGGAAAAGAAAATATTTATAGATAAATCAAAAAACTGGAATGAGGGAGTGCTGGGTATAGTGGCTTCTGATATTGTAAAAAGATTTAATATTCCTGCCATTTTATTTAAAGAAATAGAAGGGAAACTCAAAGGTTCCGGAAGAAGCACTGACAAATTTGATTTATACGGGAATCTAGGTTCTCTTGGTAATTTATTTGAGAATTTTGGGGGACACAGACAGGCTTGTGGGATAAGTATGAATGTTTTAAATTTTAAAACTTTTTATAATAAGATGATAGAAATTGCCGCTAAAAATATTAAGGATAGAGATACCCAAAAAAAATTTACCTATGATCTGGAATTAAACTTTAGAGATATAAATAAGAAAATTTTAAACGAAATTAATTTACTTAAACCTTTTGGAGCAGGTAATCCTGAACCCAGTTTTACGACAGGAAACTGCGCTATTATAGATTTTTATTATTTAATGGAAGAAAGACATGTAAGGTTAAAACTCAAGCAATCCGGCAGGGTATTTGATGCTATAATGTTTAAAATAGATAAAAGAGTCAAAGAGAAGATAATAACCGGTAATAAAATTAATATATTATATAAAATTGAAGAAAATATTTGGGGCAATTTTAAGACCATACAATTGGTGATATTAGACTTATTTTAGAGAAGCCAAAAATGTTCTATAATAATAATAATTTTTCAATTAAAAATGAAGAAAGATGAGTTTAAAACTGAGCAGTAAAATTAAGAATATAAATACTGATCTTATATATAATAAGTTAGTAAAAAAAATTAAAGCCTACAATCCTGATGTAGACGATCAATTACTCCATAAGGCTTATCTGATTTCAAAGAAATATCATCAAAACCAGTATAGAAAATCTGGTGAGCCTTTTGTAGTACATCCTCTTGAAGTAGCCGGGATACTGGCGGATATTGAGCTTGATCAGATATCTATTATATCAGCAATATTACATGATGTGATAGAAGATACGGATTATAGTCTGGAAATGGCTAAAAAAGAATTCGGGCAAATGACTACCAATATTATAAATGGGGTTACAAAATTAGATAAAATAGTTTTCAGCAGCAAAGAAGAGCAGCAGGTAAGCAATATAAGAAAAATGATAATTGCAATGTCTGAAGATGTGAGAATAGTACTGGTAAAGCTTGCTGACAGGCTTCATAATATGCGGACCCTGTCCCCACTAAATGAGGAAAAAAGACATATAAATTCAATAGAAACTCTGGAAGTTTATGCCCCTATTGCTCACAGATTGGGAATATATCAAATAAAGTCAGAACTGGAAAATTTAAGTTTTAAATACCTGCATCCGAAAGAGTACGTGAAAATAAAGGATATGTTCAATGAAAAACTGGAAGAAAGAAAATCATTAGTCGATGAAGCTATAAAAATAGTTAATAAAAAATTAAAGGAAGTAAAAATATCAGCTGATATAAGCGGGAGAATTAAAACTTATTATAGTGTTTATAATAAAATTACAAAACAAAATAGAAAATTTGAAGACATATATGACATAGTTGCAATTAGAATTATAGTAAATGATGTAAAAAGCTGTTATGCTGTCCTTGGAATAATACATTCATTGTGGAAGCCTGTACCGGCAAGGTTCAAAGACTTTATAGCCAATCCCAGATTTAATATGTATCAATCTCTCCATACCACAGTCATTGGAATAAATGGTAAGCCTCTGGAAATACAGATAAGAACGTTTGAGATGCACAAATTTGCAGAATATGGTATTGCCGCGCACTATAGATATAAGGAAGGCGGGTTTAAAAAGCTCAGCGAATTCGATAAAAGAGTGGCATGGATAAGACAAATACTGGACTGGCAAAAAGAATTAAAGGATCCCCGGGATTATATGGAATCACTGAAACTGGATTTATTTGAAGAAGAAGTATTTGTATTTACTCCAAAAGGAAAAGTAGTAAATCTACCCAGAGGTGCTACTACTATTGATTTTGCATATCAGATACACTCTGATGTGGGGCATAATGCCATAGGTGCAAAAATAAATGGAAATATGATTCCTATTGAGACCGTCCTGAAAAATGGTGATATTGTAGAAATAATAGTTTCAAAAACCAAAAAGGGTCCCAGCAGAGACTGGCTTAATGTGGTTAAAACTTCAAGAGCGAGGAATAAGATAAAACAATGGTTCAGTAAAGAGCAGAGACAGGAAACATATAATGCAGGTAGAGATATAATGTTAAAAATTTTAAGGAAAAACGGCCTTTCTTTTAAAAGTGCGCCCCTGGAAATTTTTGAAGAAGTGGCAAAAGAGATAAATTTTAGGGAAGTGGACACCCTGTTCAGGGGTATTGGTTCACATAAGGTGTCAGCGCACCAGGTTTTTACCAGAATAGTAAAAAAATTGAGCCAGACAAAGCCTAAAAAAGAGTTAACTATTGAAGATATACACAAAAAAGAAGCTGAGGAAAAAGTAAGCAGCGGCATTAAAGTCAGTGGTATGGAAGAAGTGCTGGTAACTATTGCCAGGTGCTGTAATCCTGTTCCCGGAGATAATATTTTGGGTTATATTACAAGAGGTAAAGGAATTTCAGTTCATAGGAATGACTGTAATAATGTTAACACTTTAATGAGTTCTGAAAAGCAAAGATTTATTGAAGTGGTATGGGATAAAAAGGCTCCTTATAAATTTAATGCTGAAATACAGATTGAAGCTCTGGACAGAACTAAACTGCTGAGAGATATTACTAATGTTATAGGTGAGTATGACTTGAATATACTTAGAGCCAATTCTTTAAGAATTGATAAAAGCGGTCATGTTAAATTTAGATTTTTAATAGAAATTAGCAATAAATATATTCTAAAAGATGTTATTAACAATATAAGACAGATAGATTCAGTTTATGACGCTTTTAGAGTATTACCTAGAAAGTAAAGACTGGTATTGAAGTTAAAAAGATTAGAATTAGGATTTTTTAAAGTCAATTGTTATATGTTATCTATAAACGGGGCAAATATAATTATAGACCCGGGTGCAGATTTTGATATCATTCAAAAACATCTTAAAGGATATAATATAAAACCAGATTTTATATTAAACACTCATGGACATCACGATCACATTGGGGCAGTTAGTGCTATAATTTTAAATTACAAAATTCCATTTTATATTCATGAACTTGAAGAACCAATTATCACCGATCCTGAAAAGAATTTTTCTTCATTTTTTGGTGAAAATGAATTATCATTAAAAACTTATAATTTAATAAAAGATACTGATTATAGCTATTTTGCTGATTTTGGTATTGAAATTATTAATGCTCCCGGACATACTCCTGGAAGTATAATGCTTAAAGCAGGTAATTATCTTTTTACAGGTGACCTGCTTTTTAAAGGGGCAATAGGCCGTACTGATTTACCAGGAGGAAATACGGTGCAGATTAAAAAATCGCTGGCTAACTTAAAGAAAATGGACAGGCAGTTAATAATATATCCTGGTCATGGGCAGAGCAGCAATCTTGAATATGAACTGGAGTCAAACTATTATCTGAAGGAGTATTTTCTGAAAGAAAGTAGCGGGAAGGAAAAAGGTGGTTTACTTTGAAAATAAGTTCCCCCAGGGGTACAAGTGATATTTATGGTGAAGATATAGATTACAGAAATTTCATTATAAATACTGCCCGAAAAATATTCGAAATATTTAATTACAGCGAAATAATAACCCCTGCATTTGAATATACCCAGGTTTTCAGTAGAAGTATTGGCGAAGGTACTGATATAGTACAAAAGGAAATGTATACTTTCATGGATAGGAAAGGAAGATCATTGACACTGCGGCCTGAGGGCACTGCGTCAATTGTAAGGGCTGTTATTGAGAATAAAATATACTCTGAAAATATGCCCCTTAAATTGTTTTATATCGGTAATATGTTTAGATACGAAAGACCGCAAAAGGGAAGAATGAGGGAATTCTGGCAGCTGGGGATAGAGTCTATTGGTACGGATAATCCAGTTATAGACGCTGAAGTTATATGGATTTTAAATTCATTTTTTATAAAATTGGGATTTAAAAAATTAATACTTCTTGTAAATAGTATGGGGTGCAGCAGGTGCAGGGAAAAATTTCTTGCGGAATTTAAAAAATATATAAAGCCTGAACTGGGAAAATTGTGTAATGATTGCCAGAATAGGTTTGAAAAGAATCCCTTAAGAGTTTTTGACTGTAAAAAAAATAGCTGCAAGAGCATTTTAGCCAGTTCGCCAGAGGTATCTTCTTATTTATGTTCAGAGTGTAAGAGAAATTTTAAAGAAGCTCTGGAGTACCTGAAAATACTTAAAATAAAGTACAGAGTAGATAAAAATCTGGTAAGAGGTTTTGATTATTATACTAAAACCATATTTGAAATAATATCCGAGGACCTGCAGAGCGCGCAGAATGCCCTGGGTGGTGGAGGAAGGTATGATAATTTAATAAGTCAACTGGGTGGTCCGGAGATTCCTGCTATAGGCTTTGCAGTAGGAATCGATAGGACAATGATGCTTATGAAACAATTAAATTTAAAGTTTAAAAAATTGACCAGAAGATCCAGAGTTTATTTGATAACTATGAATAAAAATTGTCAGATTTATTCTCTTGATATTCTAAAGTATCTTAGAGAAATGGAAGTGACCTGCGATATTAATTTTAGTAATAAGAACTTGAAAAAAGAGATAAAATGGGCTAGAGATAATAATTATAATTTTATTATTATAATTGGTGAAGATGAAATAAATAGTGGGAGCCTGACTATAAAAGATATTAAAAAGTTCAAGCAATACAAAGTTGACTGGAAAAATCAAAAGGATAAGATCATGGAAATTATAGGAGCAAATTATTATGATTAATTCTGTTTATAAAACCAGAATGAGGACTAATTTATGCGGAGAGATAAATAAAGAATTTGCGGGAAAAGAAGTTACTTTAAGCGGATGGGTCGGCCGGAGAAGAGATCATGGAAAGTTAATTTTTTTGGACCTGCGGGATTTTTCCGGTATTGTCCAATTAGTTCTTAATCCCAATATAAATAAAATTCCTTATACCATAGCCAAAGATGTCCGTAGTGAATATGTTATTAAAATAAGCGGAAAAGTCACCAATAGGTCAAAAGATACAATTAATCCCTCAATTCCGACCGGTGAAGTAGAAATAGTGGTAAAAGATATTAAAATTTTTAGCAAGGCTAAAACTCCTCCTTTTTTGCTTGAAGATAGAAATAAAGTAGAAGAGAATACAAGGTTAAAATACAGATATATTGATTTAAGAACCAGGCAAATGCAGGAAAATATCAGGTTAAGGCATAATGTAACAGACGCTACCAGAAAGTATTTTAACTCGAAAGGTTTTTTGGAGATAGAGACACCGATAATTGCAAAAAGTACTCCGGAGGGTGCCAGAGATTTTCTGGTGCCATCAAGAATGAACCCCGGTAAATTTTACGCTCTTCCACAATCACCGCAGCTTTTTAAGCAGATCTTAATGTTTTCCGGATTTGATAGATGCTATCAGATTGCAAGATGTTTTAGAGATGAAGATTTAAGAGCAGACAGACAGCCAGAATTTACGCAGATAGATATGGAAATGACTTTTGTAGAGGCAGATGATGTGATGGAAATAATGGAGGGTCTATTTTCTCATATCTTTAAAGAGGTATTTAATGAAAAGATAAAGCTGCCTTTTAAGCGGATAAGGTGGAAAGATAGTATGGAGATGTACGGTACAGATAAACCTGATTTGAGATTCGACCTTCCTATAAAAGATATTTCGAGCTTATTTAGAAATAGCGAAATTAAAATTTTCAAGGATGTATTAAAAAATAACGGCTGTATAAAAAGTATTGTAGTCAGTGACTATTTAGATTTTACCAGAAAAGAGCTTGACCATCTTGTTGAGATGGCAAGGAAATGTGGCTCCGGTGGACTGTTATGGATTAAAGTTGATGAAAATATGAATTTGCAATCTCCAATATCTAAGTTTTTATCAAATACAGAAAAGGAAGGTTTAATTAAAGCTTTAAGCTTAAAAGAAAAAAATCTGCTGCTTATAGTTGCTGATAAATTTATAACTGCATCCCAGACGCTCAGTATGATAAGGAAACATCTTGCATGCAAATTAAAACTAATAAGAGAAGATGAATTCAATTTCGTATGGGTATATGATTTTCCATTATTTGAATGGGATGAAAATGAAAAAAGAATCACCCCGGTGCATCATCCATTCACCAAACCAGATGAAAATACAGCCGGTTACCTGGACAGCGAACCTTTAAAGGTTAATTCTATGGCTTATGATATAGTGCTGAATGGGGAAGAAATAGGGGGTGGTTCTATCAGGATTAATGATGTGAATTTACAAAAAAAGGTATTTAAAATACTAAAGTTGGATGAAAAAAAAATTAGAGAAAATTTTGGTTTTTTTATCCGGGCGCTGGATTATGGCGCCCCCCCTCATGGTGGTATAGCTATTGGAATGGACAGGCTGATTATGTTAATGGCGAAAGTTGAAAGCATAAGAGAGGTAATAGCTTTTCCAAAAACACAATCTGCAATATGTATGCTTACTGACTCGCCTTCAAGTGTGACAGATGAACAACTAAAAGAAGTATCTATTAATATAATAGAGGAAGACAGGGAATAATTAATTTTAAATTTTAGAGAATAACTATTTTTTAAATAGTTATATAAAAATGGCTTCATTTGTAATGTTAATTTGAAAAAAGAATGGCAAAATACAGGAATGCCTGGGTAAAATCCAGCTCTGACCAATGAAATTTCTTCTCACCTCAAGAAGCTCTAATTTACCCATAAATCCGGGTTGATTGAATAAACTATTTAATTATGATAACATCATTCCGGGTACTCTGGTTATATCGTGACTAAAGTTAAATTTTTGTGCCAACAAAGTTACATTGGAAGCTCAAACTCTGGCTGTAGCGTAAATGCCCACTACTAGATGGGACTTATAAAACAGACAGGAGGGCATCCACCTGCTGAGCGCAGGGCGCAAAAAACTTCCTATAGTTACGACTAAGCGGGGTATCCATTTTATTATCAAATATTAATCAGATTTTAATTTCTTATGGATATAAGAAAGATATTTTTAAATTATTTTGAGAAAAATGATCATTTAATTTTACCTTCATCAAGCCTGATACCGGTGGATGATCCCAGTGTGCTGTTAACGACTGCCGGGATGCAGCAATTTAAGTTATATTACTTAGGAATAAAAAGACCTCCCGGAAAAAGAATTACCACAGCGCAGAAATGCTTTAGAACAAGTGATATTGATAGGGTAGGTTACACAGAGAAACATTGTACATTTTTTGAGATGCTGGGCAATTTTTCATTTGGGGATTATTTTAAAGAGGAGGCAATAAAATTTTCTCTGGATTTAATTTTGAATATTTTAAAAATTCCTCTTGAAAAATTACTTGTTGCGGTATTTAAGGGTGATAAAGATATACCGGCAGATCTGGAGTCTATAGAACACTGGAAAGAAAATGGGATCAGCGCTGATAAAATATATAAATTTGGAAAGGAGGAAAATTTCTGGGGTCCTGCAGGAGAAACTGGCCCATGCGGACCCTGCTCTGAAATATTTTATGATTTTGGAAAAGAATATGGATGCGGCAAAGATAGCTGCAACCCCAATTGTGATTGCAGTAGATTTCTTGAAATATGGAATCTTGTTTTTATCCAGTATAATTTTGACGGTAAAAAATATAATGAACTCCCTCAGAAGAATATTGATACCGGTATGGGATTAGAGCGAATAACGGCAGTTTTAGAAGGAAACCCATCTGTTTTTAAAACATCATTATTTGACGGTATAATAGAAAAAATAAAAGAAATATCAGAGGAGAAAATCAATTATAAAAATGGTAAAAAAGCTAGTTTAGAATTTGACAAAAGTATCAGGATAATAGCCGATCACGCCAGAGCAATTTACTTTTTAATTTCTGATGGCGTGACACCTTCAAATGAGGGGAGAGGTTATATACTAAGAAGAATAATTAGAAGAGCTATAAGATATGGAAAACTGATAGGGATTGAAGATTATTTTTTAAATGATATTGGCGAGGCAGTAGTAAGTGAATATTCAAAGATATACCCCGAGCTTTTAGAGAAAAAAGAGTTTTCATTTAACTTAATAAGGGATGAAGAAAAAAGATTTACAAAAACATTAAAGGAAGGAATTAAGGTTTTAATACAGAAAATTAATAGAATTAAAAAAGATAATGGGAAATATCTTGATCCTGAAGATGCATTCAGGTTATATGATACATTTGGTTTTCCAGTAGAACTAACTGCAGAAATATTGAATGAAAACAATTTGAAACTGAATATGGAAAAGTTTAATGACTATTTAAAGGAACACACTGAAAAATCTAAAAGTAAGATTTTATTTGATAAAAAAATTGATAGTAATCTGGAGATATACCGTAATATAAGTAAGAATCTGGAAGTAGAGTTTATTGGTTATCAAAGGAGTAAAGCAAAAACAGTAATAGAGAATATCATAAAAATCGATAAAAATGGCAATAAGGAGTTAACCTCAAAGTTATATGATGGAGAAAAAGGTGAAATAATTTTAAGGGAAACTCCGTTTTATGGAGAAAAAGGCGGACAGATTGGAGATAAAGGAATTATTAGAAAAGGCGAGAATTTCTTTGCGGTTACAGACTGCAAGATTCCGGTTGAAGGTGTTAATATCCATAAAGGTAGGGTAAAAAAAGGTGAACTGAAGGTGGTTGACGAGGTAAGTGCAGAAGTTGATTATAACAGCCGAAAGAATATCAGCAAAAACCATACTGCAACACATCTCCTTCATTGGGCCCTTAGAAACGTATTTGGTAATGAAATAAAACAATGTGGTTCCTTTGTGGGAGAAGATAGGTTCAGATTTGACTATTCTATCTATACTGCGCCATCTAAAGAAGACTTAAGAAAAGTAGAAAGAATGATAAATGAAAAAATACAGAATAATGACCCCGTAAGATGTTTCGAGACCACCAGAGAATTTGCAAAGGAAATAGGAGCCACAGCTCTATTTGGTGAAAAGTATGGTAAGTTTGTAAGAGTAGTAGAAATAAATGACTATAGCAGGGAACTTTGCGGTGGTATTCATGTAAATAGAACAGGAGATATAGGTATATTTAAAATTATAACGGAGGCCAGTATTGGCGCTAATTTAAGAAGAATTGAAGCAGCGACTGGTATGTATGCATATAATTATCTGGAAGCCAGAGAAAGGATTTTAAATAATATTTCTGCCAGCCTGGAGGTGGAAGATGATAAGATATGGGATACTTTAAAAGACATTAAAGATAATATAAAGAAAAAGGAAGAAGAGCTGACGTTATTGCAGATAAAAATTGCGAAAAAGGAAATAATAAATAGATTTAAATACGACCCACGGAGTGATGGTTTAAAAATTATTGATTTCAATTTTTCAAGCTTAAAACTGGTTCCCGCTATAGAAATTAAAAGTATGGGAATAGTAGGTGATGAGATAAAAAATTACTTTGAAGGGAAAAATACTTTTATTATTTTTGGTAATATTTTAGGTAATAAGCCGGTTATGCTGCTTCAGGCTACTGCGGATTTGGTAAAGAAAGGAATAGATTGTGGTAAGATTGCGCGGGAAGTCAGTGAAAAGTTAAAAGGCAGAGGCGGAGGGAAACCTTACTTCGCGCAGCTAGGTGGTTCAGATCCTGATTCTTTAGACAGTACCATTAATTTTGTAAGAGAGTGGGTTTTAAAATACTTTAAGAAAGGAAAATGAGAATCCTGGGATTGGATATAGGAGATAAAAGAATAGGAGTAGCGATTTCAGATGAACTGGAAATCATATCTACGCCTCTTGAAGTAATCAGTAATGACAAGAAAGTAAAGGAAAAACTTCAAAAATTAATAAATGAATATAAGATTAAAAAAATAGTGGTGGGGATACCCTATACACTGAAGGGGGAGGTAGGTATTCAGGCAAAAAAGGTAATCAACTTTGTTGAAGATATAGTAATGAGCGCAGGAATTGAAGTTGATTGCATTGATGAAAGATATACCACAAAAATTCCATTAAAACTCCTGGAGAAAAATTCTAAAAGTAAGATAATTGATAAATTTTCAGCAAGTATAATTCTAAAAGATTATTTGGACAGTAGAAAGAGGAAAACTAAAAATTATAAATAATAAGTTTATAAATAGGATAAATTTAATAATTATATTACTGTTAATACCTTTATTTTCCTTTTATTCAGTTTCATGCAGTATTTTCAGGGGAGAAGAAAAAGAGATTGTCCCGGCAGGAGTTAAAGTTGAATTTGAAATAAAAGAGGGGATGATCTTAAAAGAAATTGCCAGCCTGCTGGAGGAAAAAGGAATAATTAATAACTCTTTTCTTTTCAGATTATTTGTAGAACAGAGAGGAAAGGAAAAAAGTTTAACACCTGGCATATATATATTAGAAACAAATTCTGAATATGAGAAGGTTCTGGATAAAATAACAGCAGGCCCGCCACCAGTAACTTATAAGTTTATTATTCCGGAAGGTTATACGGTAAAACAAATTGTTGATAGAGTAGCTCAGGAAATACCTTTCATAGATAATATAGATATGGAAGAGGCCGTGGATATCAGTAATTATAGTTATGATTATTTAGTAGATTCTTCTAGCCTGGAAGGATTTTTATTCCCCAAAACTTATGAGGTAACAATAGATTATTCTGCGAGAAACATAGTTGAAATGATGCTTGCCCAGTATCAGTTTGAAACCGGAAGCCTTGACTATTCCTTTGCAGAAAACAAAGGTTTGTCACCTTACGATATATTAAAAATTTCTTCTATGATTGAAAGAGAAGCATATGTCCCGGAAGAAAGGGCTCTGGTTTCAGCAGTCATTCATAACAGAATTTATTTAAATATGCCACTGGGAATAGATGCTACCATATGCTACGATTTAGATAAATGGGATGAGGGTTTGACAAATGTAGATAAGGAAATTGATTCTCCATATAATACTTATATGTACGCAGGCCTTCCACCGACTCCTATATGTAATCCAGGTCTGGCATCAATTGAAGCAGCTTTAAATCCTGCAGATGTCGATTATCTATATTATGTAGTTGATGATCCGGAAAGACATACTCATCATTTCTCTACTAATTATGAAGAACATACAGGAGTTCAAAATAACACAAATTAAAGAGTTACGGGCCTATCTTAAAGAAAAATCAATGCCGGCTGGTCTTAAGAAAAATGCAGCTCTGGAGAAGAAATTATTAGCTGGTTTACAAAAAGAAGCAGCTTTTAAAAAAATACCAATAATAGATGTAACTACAGGAAGGTTTCTGGAATTAATCTGTCTCCTTACCGGTCCAAAGAATATTCTAGAGATTGGGTGTGGAAATGGATTTTCATCTTATTTTCTGATAAAAAATTTAAAAGATGGGTATTATACAGGAATAGATTTGAATCAGGACAGGGTAAAAAGAGCTGAAAGGTTCATCAGGAGCAAATTTCCAAAAAAGCAATTTAAATTTTTAACCGGAAACGCTTTAAAATTAATCCCTGAACTACAATATAATTTTGATCTGGTATTCATTGATGCGGCAAAGTATGAATATCCACAATATATTAAAACTTTAGAAAATAAGCTGGAATCTGGAGCTTTAATAATTGCTGATAATATTTTTTATAAAAATAAAATATTTAAAAGAGAAACCGTAAGGCATGATTTAAACAGCATAAAGGGAATTAAAGAATATATAAGGTATATAACAGATTCGGATGATTTTAGCAGTTATTTTTTTGATATAGGTGATGGCATATCAGTTACCAAGTTTATAAAAAAGTAATTCTATCAAATTATGTTAAAAGATAAAAAAATACCGGAGCTTTTAGTACCTGCCAATAATTTGAATATTTTAAAATATGCAGTTAATTATGGAGCAGACGCTGTTTATGTGGGTGGGAAGGAATTTAATCTAAGAAGCATCAGAGGGAATTTTAGCATTGAAGAATTAGAAGAAGGTATACGCTATGCGCATAAGTATGGAGTCAAATTATATTTTACTTTAAATTCTATAGTTCATGACCATGAACTAGCCAGATTCAGAAAATATTTAAATAAACTAAAAACCATCAATCTGGATGGGATAATAGTATCTGATTTTGGTGCGCTGGAACTTGTAAAGGAAATTCTACCGGACAGAAGAGTACATATAAGCACACAGACTAATATAAATAACCACCTGGGAGTAAATTTTTTTAAAAAGCTTGGAGCGAGCAGGGTAAATCTTGCAAGAGAGATAAATTTTTCTGATTTAAAAAATATCAGGGACAGAACCAATATAGAGATTGAAATATTTATACATGGGGCCTTATGTATATCCTATTCCGGAAGATGTATGTTGAGCAAATATATGACCGGTCGTGATGCTAATAGAGGAGAATGCGCGCACAGCTGCAGGTGGAAGTACTATCTAATGGAAGAAGAAAGAGCGAACTTATTTTTCCCGGTCGAGCAGGACAAACGAGGGACTTATATATACAATTCGAGAGATCTCTGCCTGCTGACTGAATTAAAGTTACTGGTAGAAATAGGTGTAGATGCTTTTAAGATAGAAGGGAGAATAAAGACAGAAAATTATGTAAGTCTTACCACCTGGGTTTACAGGAGAGCGCTGGATTATATTGCCCAGAATAAATTTACAGATCAAAAAATATCTTATTTAACCCGGGAGCTTGATAAATGCTCTCACCGTAACTTTACCTCAGGATTTATGTTTTTAAAGGACAGGAATGAGCTTGAGGATAATGATAATGTTGGTTATATCAAAAAATATAGATTTATAGGCGTATACCATGATTTTAGCAATAAATATAATGGCCCGATTATAAATGTAAAGAACCAGTTCAAGGTTGGAGAGGTTATAGATATATTACAGCCATATAAAAATCCTAAAAAATTTATGGTAAGGAAAATGATATCGGTATCGGATAGTACTGAAACTGAATGCGCTAATCCTAATGATTTGGTTATTATATGTGATCTGGGCAGATTAAATCCGTTTTCAATATTTAGAGTTAAAAATTGAAGAATTTAAAATATAACAAAAGTTGTAAAAGTTTAGGAAGTTGAAAATATAAAAAATTTTAGTAATATTATAATAATTAATTTAAAAGATATATGATTGAAAATATTAAAACTTATAAGGTTTTACTGTTGGGCAGAGTTCAAGGTGTGGGTTTCAGGTATTTTGTGGAATCTATAGTAGGCAAATACGATATAAGCGGTTATGTGAGAAATACCTTTGACCGCAAAGTGGAAGTAGTCTGTCAGGGAGAAGAGGAGGATCTGAAACAATTTATAGATGAGGTAAAAAAAGGCCCGGCATTTTCAGTAGTAACAGATGTAAAAATAGAAGAAATTAAAGATAGTAGAAAATATAGTATATTTGATATCAAATTTTAACGGTAATAATATAATAATTAATAATAGCAATAGATATAAATAAAATGATTAGCTCCAGCACAAGAATAATAGCTCTTATTGGTAATCCTGTAAGGCACAGCTTATCCCCGAAGATTCAGAATTATTTTATCAGCAAATACTCAAAAGACGCAGTTTATGTGGCATTTGAATTCAAGCGTGAAAATCTTAAAGAAGCATTTAATGGCGCAAAAAAATTAGGTTTTATGGGATTAAATGTAACTATGCCTTATAAGGAAGAGGTCTTTAAATTAATTGACAGGCTGGACACAATATCTTCAATTATAAAATCGGTAAATACAGTAAAGTTTGATCAGGAGGATGGGATTTCAGTTGGTTTTAATACTGATGTAGAAGGCTTTTTAAAATCATTGGATGAAAAAAAATTTAAATGGACCGGCAAACAGTGTCTGGTTATAGGGGCAGGTGGCGCGGCGAGGAGCGCTATTTATGGAACACTTACAAAACAGGTTAAAAAAATATATGTATACGACAAGATTAAAGAAAAGGGAGCCGAGATTATAAATAATTTCAAAATTATAGGCAGCGAAAAAATAGAAGTCTTAACCAGTATAAATGATATCAATAGCAAAGTAGAAGATATCGATCTAATTGTAAATTGTACCCCAATGGGGATGGATATTGAATCTTATAAAAATATGCTGCCCATACCCGGTAACTGGAATCTTAAAGGGAAATATGTTTTTGATATGGTTTATAAGCCGGTAGAAACCAGATTTTTAAAAAAAGCAAAAAAAGAAGGAGCCACAGTTATAAATGGCATAGATTTGCTGGTAAATCAGGCAGCGTTATCTTTTAAGGTATGGTTTGATATAATACCTCAGACAGATTATATAAAAAATATGGTTTTAGATAATATAGAAAATAATTTAATAATTAAAAAATAAAAATAGTAGCAAACAAGCAATAATTATAATGGAAATAAGAGAAGTAATTTATTATATAATATTTATAATATCTGGACTGGTTGCAGGCAGCTTTTTAGAAGTAGCAATACATAGAGTGCCCAGAAAGTTATCTATTATTAAACCAGCTTCTTTTTGCCCCAGCTGTAAGAGAAAAATAGCTTTCTATGATAACATACCTTTAGTATCCTTTATCATACTTAAGGGAAGATGCAGGTATTGCAAAAATAAAATACCGGTGACCAGTCTGTTAGTAGAGATAATAACTGCTCTATTATTCCTTGCCAATTATATTTTTTTTGGATTAACCATATGGACTGTTACAGGAATAATATTTTGTAGCGTGCTTATTGTAATATCTTTTATCGATATTGATTTTAGAATAATTCCAAATGTAATAGTGCTGCCCTTTACTGTGATAGGATTAGCCTTAAATATTTTTTTCAAATTATCCACCAGCTGGTGGATGCCTCTGGCATTCTGTGTAGGCGCTTTTTTATTCATGCTGATAATTCATTTAATATACCCCCGGGGTATGGGAATGGGTGATGTCAAGTTGAGCCTGATGGTGGGAGCGTTTTTAGTTAATAAAGTAATAATGGGTCTGTTTTTAGGGTTTTTAATAGGTTCAATTTATGGTTTAGTTTTAATTCTAATAAAAAAAAGGAAATTTAAACAAACTATCCCCTTTGGTCCTTTTATTTCTATTGGAAGTATTATAGCTTTATTTTATGGTGTTTATGGTGATAATATTTTAAAATGGTATATAAGTTTTTTAAAATAAAAGAGAGTGATTTTTTATGTCAGCAGTTGGATTAAATTTAAGTTCTTCTAAAATATCTATTATTG
>SOKC01000138.1 GCA_004376325.1 Actinomycetota bacterium
CCGGGGAGCCAGGAAAATTATATTTAAAAGCCATTATTCTAAATCAGAATCAAAAAATAACAAAAACATACAAAACACACGATTTAAATAAATTATGGGATTGTTGTAAGAATAAAGTTGATGCATTAAGTGAAATGAAAATTGATGAATATATCATTATGTTAAATAGAGTAAATTTTCCGAATGCAGGAATTAGATATCCTAGTAAAGATAAAGACGGGCAATTTTCTATTAAAGCAGATATTGTTATAAAATTGAAAAAATTATTATATTTTACATTAAATACTGTTGATCCTGAGAAGGAAATCAATGATTTAATTTAAAGTTTTTTTGTAAAATATCCTCACAGAAGATTATTATTGAGGTAGATCCCCTAATATGTCCCAGGTGCGGAGGGGATATGAGGGTAATTGCCTTTATAGAAGACTACAGAATTGTAAAGAAGATTCTTGATTATTATGATTTCTGATGCTTTTTGAATCCGATAACCTTGATTACGTCAACTTTTGGCTGTTTATAGACTGGTGATCCATAAGCAAGTTCTTATAAATTTTATAAATAAATTAAAAGATGTTTGATTTATGAAATCTGTCAAAAATTATTATTTATCTCTTCTGTGAATTCATCAAATGTTTCTACTATTTTTTCGATAAGGGATTCTATCCTTGAAGGATGCAAGTCAAGAGCATAAGCATGTGTGAAAAAATGACGAAAACCAAGATATTCTTTAAGTTTATCTGCTAATTTATCTGAGATTATATTTTCATTTTTTGCTTTAAGTAATAATTCCTGATGCCATGAAGATCCTGTTGGAATTTCGATTGATTTTAATTGAAATATTTGTTTCAGTATATTTTCAACCCCATTATAAAAATTATGAATTAATGCAGCTAAACCCGCAAGTTCTAATTTAGATAAATGAGAAATAGGTTTCTCAGGAAGAAAAGAAAGAGTATTTCCTATAGCCTCATATTCTGCTTCAACGCGATCTTTGAAATTAGCCATAGAGTAATTTTCCTTCATGTTTTATCAAGTTAATAAACTTTGAAGATCCAGCAAGATCGATTATATCAATAGGTTTTGAAAGCTGTAGTAATAAATCTCCATAATATTTAAAAAATTCTTTAGGAGAAACTCCTTCTACAGCAATATCAATATCATTGCTTCTTCTTTTTTGATCCAAACTAGACCCAAAAAGTAGTACACGTTTTACATGATATTTCTTTGATATTTCTTGAATTATTATTTTGTCTTTTTCTGTAATCATGGAAACATTATATCATAAAATTCTTGTCATTTTGCTATCGAATAAATATTATGTTATCAACATCGTCCAGTCCGGGGAGCCAATCTTCATGACCCCAACCACCACCAGGCATACCTGTATTTTTCTTAGAGCTAACCTTATCTGAATTTCTGCCAGTGTTTTCCTCCGCCCAGCCGCTGGAAGAATATTGAAAATTTGTTCTTTTAATAATTGTAATTTTTATAATACTTGTTAATCTATTGTGAAATTATTCTAAATTTTTATATAATTACAGCTACTCTATTAAAGAATATTTGAAAATAATTTAATACCTAAAAAATCATAGAGAGAAGTTGATTAGTGTGGATAATATAAACTTCTTAAGTTTGATAAAAGAGAAAAATGTTTAAAACAAATTTTAAAATAACTAATAAAATAATTAACAATATTGTGGATATTTCAGCTGCAAGAGAATTGATTCTAAATGCCTCACTTCTTCCGCAATGGGAGGTTAAATTACGCAGGGAGGCAATTATTAAAATGGCTCATCATTCTACAAGCATAGAGGGAAATCCTTTAACCTTAGAACAAGTAAAGAAGCTGCTTATTGATAATAAGATAGCTGCCTGGGAGAAAGATAAAAATGAAGTATTAAACTATGTTAGAGTACTTGAATATATTGATAAGCTTGGGGAGAAAAAAGTTAAAGAAATAACTGAGGACATTATTCTTAAAATACATCAATTAAACACAAAAGGTATATTACCAGAGCATCAATCAGGATTCTATCGTAAAGTACCTGTTGCAGTGGTAAATGGTTACGGAAGAGTTATTTTTC
This sequence comes from Actinomycetota bacterium, assembly GCA_004376325.1. Lineage (GTDB taxonomy): Bacteria > Actinomycetota > Humimicrobiia > Humimicrobiales > Humimicrobiaceae > Hydromicrobium. Next base: position 2,085 of record SOKC01000138.1, read on the forward strand.
AACCACCACCTGTAAGTAGGATAACTACTCTTATGAAAGATTTTATATCATGGTTAAATAGTGATCAGGCACAGGAATTATATCCTGTACTGTTAAGTGGAATTTCTCATTATGAATTTGTTAGAATTCACCCTTTTATAGATGGAAATGGGAGAACCGCACGAGCTCTAGCTACATTAATTTTATATCTAAAAGGTTTTGATACTAAAAGATTTTTTGCACTTGATGATTATTATAATGAAGATAGAGATAGATATTATGCTGCATTACAAACAGTAGATCAAAAGACCCTGGATACAACACAATGGTTAGAATATTTCTGTGAGGGGGTTGCAGTGAGTATGAATAGAGTTAAGGATACAGTTTTGCAGTTAAGCCATGATCGAAGACTTAAAGATAAAAGAGGACAAATTTTCTTAAATGAAAAGCAAATTAGAATTCTAAAATACTTACAAACAGGTTTGAAAATAACTACTAAGGAATGCCAAGATATGTTTGATGTCTCTGAACGAACAGCAAGAAACTACCTAAATGAATTGGTAAAGAAAGATCTAATCAAACCTGTAGGACCACAAAAAGGTAGATATTATGTGTTAACTTAATCTGTTGCCGAGAAATTGCCGAGAAATTGCCGAGAAATATGATGAGTAATGCTTATGAATAAATGGAACCTAGTATAATTTTCCTTTTATTTATTTTCCCCTAAGGAATAATCTAATTTGTTATCAACATCGACCAGTCCGGGGAGCCAAGTTCTAACATCACAAATCAAAGAACCTGGATTTTTTAGAAGAAAAGCTTTTATTTTTATATTAAAATTACAGTAAAGTTCTTGTAAAAAAATATTTAGTGTAAAATAACCATATAATTATAAATGATTATATTATAGTAATAAATAGCACAATTTTGTCAAAAAAGGATTCAAAATTAAAAGACAAACTTATTTTCAAAAAAAGAGGGAGGAAAAGCTTTTTATTATTGCTAATTACCCCAGCTTCGGTTTTCTGAAATAAAAATGAATTAAATTGGATGTAAAATTATTAGTTTGTTTGCCTGAAGCCTAAATATTCGTAAAGCAAATTCTTATGTAATAAGTTAAAAAAAATAAAGGTTTTGTCTTTTGAAATATTTACAAATGAATATGGATATAAATATAATTATTATTGCTAACTATATTTTACTTGGATTGATAGCATTTATAATTATTTTTATCTTTTCTCGTAGAATTTTATTCTTTCCTTTTCAGTTATGGTTTTTCCATCGTAAAGAGTATTACAAGGATATAGCAAAATATTTAATTGATGAAAATCATGATAATAGCAGGTTAATAAAATTTTTATTAAATATTAAAAATCCCATTAATAAATTAGCACTGGGGGAAGTTTTATTGGAAAAAATTGATACTTTGAACGGAGATAAGAAGAAATTTTTAATTCAATTATATGAAAAATCTGGAATTGTGGATTGGCGGATAAGGCAATTGGAGAGTGTTAATACATGGAAAAGAAGGATTGCAGCAGATATTTTAGGAAAGTCATATAGCCGAAAAGCGGTTACTCCTTTAATTATTTCGTTGCGGGATAAGGATGAAGATGTAAGGTTGATTGCTGCCAAAGCTTTAGGCAAGTTAAAAGTAAAAGGCGCCATTGAATATATCATAAGTCTGTTTAAGGATTTTCCGGAAGAGAAATGTCCTATTGTTGCTGATATTTTGATTGACTATGGAGAAGAGGCAGTACCATCTATAACTAAAGCTCTTGATAGCATTGATCTTAAAACCAGATTTTGGTCTGTCAGAGCACTTTCTGAAATAAACATTATAAATGAAAAGTTCAACTATAAGACTCTTGAAGAAAAGTTATTAGAATTATTGGAAGACGAAGATGACCGGGTCAGAGCTTATGGTGTTGTATCTCTTGCTAAAATAGGGAGCCAGGACAAGGTAGGAAGTATTTTGAAACTTTTAAAAGACAGAAGTGAAATTGTACGTTCAAAAGCAGCAATTGCCCTTGGCATACTAAGAAATTCTGAAGCAATAGAGACACTAATTGAAAGCTTGTCGGATAGGTGCTGGGATGTAAATTATGCTTCTTCGAAAGCGCTTATGGAATTTTCAGGTCAAGTGGAGGATAGATTAAAAGAAAATCTGAAGAACCCTAAGAATATTGTCAGGAAAAGATGCAAAGAGATTTTAGAAGAAATATTGTTACAAAAAAAGTTGGGAGAAGATGATTTGGCTTAACTGGAATTTTTTTATTCAAATTTTTATCTTGATATATTTTTCAGCAATAAACGGAATATACTCTTTTTTAATGATAGTAGCATTTATTGAATTTAGAAATCAGCATAGGCGGTCATTTATAGATGACTACCCATATCTTTATAGATCCAAACTTACTCCAGGAGTTTCCATACTTGTTCCTGCCTATAATGAGGAGGCAACTGTAATTGAAGCATTGAAATCACATCTTTCTACGCGGTATCCAAAATTTGAGGTAATTGTTATAAATGATGGTTCAAAAGATAAGACATTAGAGATTCTAAAAAAAGAATTCAAGCTAAAAAAGATTTATCATGTAATGCAAACCAGGATAAAGACTAAATCTATTAGAGGATATTATATTTCTGCCTCTGAACCCAACCTTATTGTTTTGGATAAGATAAATGGTGGAAAGGCAGATGCATTAAATGCTGGAATTAATGCTTCAAATTATCCTTATTTTATAAGTATCGATGCGGATGTAATACTAGAAGAAGATGCCATGCTGCGGATCATGAAACCAATGTTGGAAAATCCTGAAAAGAATATGGTTGCTGGAGGGATTGTTAGAGTTGTCAATGGTTGTGTTGTGGAGAATGGAAAGATTAAAGAAGTAAGATTAAGTAAGAAGTTTTTACCAGTTTTTCAAGTTATAGAATATATGAGAGCTTTCACGGCTGGTCGTGCCGGCTTTTCAAAAATAAAAGCACTTCTTATTGTTTCCGGAGCTTTTGGTGTTTTTAATACTGAAGAAGTTAGGAAAGTTGGAGGATATGAACGTAAAACAGTTAGTGAAGATATGGAACTTTTAGTCAGGCTTCATAGAAGTCTTAGAGAACAAAATAAGGATTACAATATTTTATTTAGTACTTATCCTGTGTGCTGGACAGAAGTTCCTGAGAGCTTAAGAATTCTTGGCAGGCAGAGAAACCGCTGGCACAGAGGATTGTGCGATACATTGACAAGGCATAAAAAAATGATTTTAAATCCCCGTTATGGAGCAATTGGGTTAGTTGGAATGCCTTTTTTTGTCTTTTTTGAATTTTTGGGTCCGATAATTGAACTGGTTGGTTATTTATATGTAATTTATTTAATTGTCTTTGGCATTATGAATTGGTCTTTCTTTTTGCTTTTTTTAGCACTGGCAGTTTTATGGAGTGTTCTTTTATCTGTATCAGCAGTTCTATTTGAAGATATCAATTTTAAAAGATATGATAAGTGGTATTATATTGCAGTTCTAATATTATTTTCGTTATTTGAGAATTTCGGATACAGACACTTAACCCTCATATTTAGAATACATGGGCTTTTTGATTATCTGCGGGGGAAAAAAGCATGGGGTGCAATGTCAAGGAAAGGGTTTAACCAGTAAAGGTTATATTTTTACAATGGATATATTGCCATCCAGTATTATTTTTTAACCAATGGAAACTTTTTTTAATTTTTTTAGGCAGCATTAACAATAGTGAAATTTTTACATATATATTTGAGTGGCATAAATTAACCTCAATTTCTTGAGTGCAGCATATTATTTATTATTTTCACATGTTCTTTTTCCTCATTAATAATACCATTAACTGTTTTTCTGTATTTTAAAGGTATGGTTCTTTTCATGGTTTCATAGAATTTAATTGAGTCATGCTCAAGTTCAAGAGCAAATTCCAGTATTTCCTTTTCACTTTTTATTTTTAATGCAATTTCAACTTTTTTGCTTTCATCAAATATACTTTCTTCAGCCAGAGCCTTTAAATAAAAACTGACATCTCCTGGATAATTAATCTTTAATTCTTTTTGTTTTAAAGAGTTTAGAATAGCTTTATATTTGTCATAATGTATTTGTTCCTCTTTTGATAAGAACATAAAAGTTTTTTTTGTTTCTTCAAGGTCTGAAATTTCAGAATATTGTTTATAAAAATCCTTTCCATATTCCTCAATTTTTAGAGCAATTATTAATATTTCAGAAATTGTAAATTTGCCGGTCATTTTTTCACTTTCTGATTGTTATGAATTTGTTGTTTAATGGTAAAATTTCTTAAAGCTATCAAAATAAGTTTTTACATTTTGTTTTATTAATTTTCCAAATAAAGTAATAATAAATTTTTACCAGTATTTATAATATTATAACATTATGTGTTTTAGTGTTGGAGTGAGAATCTTTTGCTGTTGACCTGATAGATTTTTTAATCATGGTGGATCTTAAAAAAGATCAAATTTAAATATTTAACAAATCACTATCACATATCATGAAGCCCGGATAATTCCGTGCTTTATAATATCATGGATTGATAACCCATGATATTTCCAATTTGTAGCAAGATTTACTATTCAAGCTTGCCTAATAATAAAAGGAACAGCAATAGCAACAGCGCCAGTGAAGGCAACTGCAAAGATGAAAAGATTATATGTTTCACCTGGCTATCTGCCACCAGAAGAATTTGAGGATATATTTATTAAAAACAATTCTTGCAATTTTGTTTTGACTTAAGATAAGTTAGTGTCCAGTTGTGGGGTTCACTCCATTCACCAAGGATTATTATTCTTCTAGAAGTTTCTATGACAATTTAGCTTATTAATTTTAAGAATGAAATCTCGCTATAGTCGATTCTTTATAATTTATGAGAAAATAAAATGAACCAATTTGAAATTTTAAGTTATGGATTTATATTTCCTATTGACATAATGATACTGTTATGGTATCTTTACGAATAGTCTAATATAGAAAGTAGAGGAAATAATAAGTGAACTTAATTACAAGAAATACTGACTATGCCATAAGGGCACTTTGTTATATTGTAAAGAGTAATAAGGATATAGTTTCTGTTAAAGAGTTGGTTGAAGATTTAAAAATGCCAAGACCCTTTTTAAGAAAGGTACTTCAAGAGCTGAACAGGAGAGGAATCCTTAGATCATATAAAGGTAAAAACGGTGGTTTTGTATTGGCAACCAGACCTGAGAAGATATATATAGGCAAATTGATAGAAATATTTAAAGGCCCAATAAAATTGCAGGAACATACCTTTAAGAAGAAAATATGCCCGGAGATAAAAAGTTGTGTTTTAAAGAAAGAAATAGATACGATGGAAAAGTATACTATTTCCAGGTTAAATTCTTTATCAATAGCATCTCTATTAAAAACAGGGAAGTAGAATAAATGATTTTAAAATGTCCTGGAGCTCAAAATTTCAAACAGCCAAAGCCGGAATATATGGGATGTCCTTTCTGTTCTTATGAGGTTGAGATATGGTCAGATGAGATTAAGGCAACGTGCCCGAAGTGTAAAAAGACAGTTATGCGAAATAGCGACAAACAGAGTTGCCTTGATTGGTGTAAGTATGCTAAGGAATGTGTGGGAATTGTGCAATACAATAAATACAAACAGAATAAAAACAAATATAAACTGGAGAAGAAAATATGAACGTTTCAAAGATTTCTTTAACGCATTGATGCAGATAGAGCCTAACCATATAATATTAACAAATTAAAAACAATTTAATCTGCAATAAGGAGGTGCGAGATGACTCAGTTAAGAGAACTTTATCGCTGTGAAGTATGCGGTAATATAGTTGAAGTTGTGAATGAAGGGGCAACTGCCCTGGTGTGCTGTGGCGAACCCATGATAAAATTAGAGGCAAAGACCGAAGACCAGGGACGGGAAAAACATGTTCCGGTAGTGGAGGAAACTGACAGTGGTATCAAAGTGAAGGTTGGAAGTATCGAACATCCAATGGAGGACGGGCATTATATAAAATTCATTGAGATATTGCTAAAGGATAGGATAATACGCAAGGAGTTGAAGCCTGGACAGGCTCCTGAGGTAAAATGTTGCGCCACAAAATCAGATGTAATAGAAGTGCGGGAGTTTTGCTCTATACACGGGTTATGGAAAAATAAATAAGGAGGAAAGTGCAGTAATGGCAAACTTAAAAGGAACAAAAACAGAAAAAAATCTTCTTGCATCTTTCGCAGGAGAATCACAGGCGAGAAACCGCTATACATATTTTGCCAGCGTAGCAAAAAAGGCAGGTTTTGAGCAGATAGCAGCGATATTCCTGGAAACTGCTTATAATGAGAAAGAGCACGCAAAGAGGTTTTTCAAGTTCTTAGAAGGTGGAGATGTAGAGATTATAGCCAGTTATCCGGCAGGTGTAATAGAAGATACAGTGGCTAATCTAGGAGCCTCTGCGGCAGGTGAAAACCTGGAGTGGACAAAAATCTACAAAGAGGCAGAAGAAACAGCACGTAAGGAAGGTTTTGGAGAAATTGCTTCTTTATTTAAAGAGATAGCAGAAGTAGAGGAACAGCACGAAATACGATATAGAAAATTACTCAAGAATTTGAAGGAGGGCAAGGTATTTAAAAAGGATTCAGTGGTCAAGTGGAAATGCCGCAATTGCGGGTATATTCATGAAGGAAAAGAGGCGCCAAAGGAGTGCCCGGCTTGTGCACATCCTCAAAGTTTTTATGAGCTGTTTTGCGAAAATTATTGATAAGTGATTAAAGATAATGCAATGCGATGATGAATTAAATGAGTTATTATCAAGTTACAGGAAAAAAAGATATCAGATTAAAAAAAAGCTCAAGGAATTCGGGGATTTATATAAAAGTAATGATGAGTGCATATTCAAGGAGTTATGCTTCTGTATATTAACACCTCAATCAAAGGCAATTTATTGTGACGAAGCTGTAAAAGAATTGGTAAGATCAGGGTTGCTTTTAAAAGGAGAAAAAAGTGATATAAAAGCTAATTTGAGACGTGTTAGATTTCCTAACAGTAAAGCCTCTTATTTAATAGCGGCAAGAAAAGCCTTTAAAAATAGCAGAAGATTTGATATAAAAAGCAAAATAGATGAAGGTAATATATTCAAAACGAGAGAATGGTTCGTAAAGAACATAAAAGGTTTAGGATATAAGGAAGCGAGTCATTTTTTAAGGAATATTGGTTTTGGTAATGATATAGCAATACTCGATATACATATTTTAAGAAGTTTAAAGAGGTACAGAATTATAAAGAAAATCCCATCCTTAATTAACAGAAAGATATACTTAAATGTAGAAAATAAAATGAGAGGATTTTCTTTAAAGATAGGTATTCCCCTCCAGGAATTGGATCTTTTATTCTGGTCCGAACAGACTGGTTTTATATTTAAATAGCATTAGGGGATAACGAATAAAGAACATCTAAACCACTGTTTTTATTGATTGGATTTCGGGAAATTATTTTAAAGGTATCCTTCTTAGCCTGAGTGAGTTACTGATCACAGAGATACTGCTAATTGCCATAGCCGCTGCTGCAAATATAGGACTTATCAGTATTCTAAAAGACGGGTAGAGTACTCCTGCAGCAACTGGTATTAATATACTGTTATAAGAAAATGCCCAGAATAAATTTTGTTTTATAACTCGTATAGTATTTCTGGATAGAATTATGGACTTTAAGACTCCTTTAATATCCCCTCCGGTTAAGGTGATAGAGCTTGATTCTATAGCAATATCTGTACCTGTACCTATGGCTATGCCTACATCTGCCTGTACCAGGGCAGGAGCATCATTTATTCCATCTCCTACCATAGCTACTATCTTACCCTTGCTTTGAATTCTTTTTATTTCTTCTGCTTTGTTTTCCGGTAGGATTTCAGATAATACTTTTTTTATTCCAGCTTTTTTAGCAATAGCATTAGCTGTATTTTTATTATCTCCAGTTAACATTACTACTTCTAATCCTAGATTTTTTAAGTCATTTAAATACTTTTTTGTGTTATCCTTTAAAGAATCTGCTACTGCAATTATACCCAGTGGCTTACTGTCAGCAGAAATAAAAATAGGTGTTTTTCCTTCATTTGAAAGTACTAGAGCTTTTTCTTCTAAACCATCCAGGGCTATATTATTTTCCCTCATCAAAGCTAAATTTCCTTTTAAGATCTTTTTCCCATCTACTTCAGCAGAGATACCTCTTCCTGTTATGGACTTAAAATTTTTAGGTTCAATTAATTTGAGTTTTAATTGTTTAGCTTTTTTAACCATTGCTTTCCCTAATGGGTGCTCAGAATAAAGCTCTGAGCTAGCAGAAAGCTTGAGTAATTCTTCTTTACTATAAATGCTACTTTTTTCTTTTATTATAATGTCTGTAACCACTGGCTCGCCTTTAGTAAGAGTGCCAGTCTTGTCAAATACTATGGTGTTTAGCCTATGAGTAAGTTCTAAACTTGCAGCATCTTTTATAAGTATTCCATTTTCTGCCCCTTTTCCTGTTCCCACCATTATTGCAGTAGGTGTAGCAAGCCCCAGTGCACAGGGGCAGGCAATAATAAGAACAGATACAAAGTTAACCAGGGCAAGGGTAATTGAAGGCTTGGGGCCAAATATTATCCATACTATAAAAGTGATAATAGCTATTCCTATTACTGTAGGTACAAAATAACTGGCAACTGTGTCTACAAGTCTCTGGATAGGAGCTTTGGAACCCTGAGCTTCTTCTACCAATCTTATAATCTGACTTAGTACTGTATCTTTACCTACTTTAGTAGCCTTAAATTTAAATGATCCTGATGTATTTAAAGTTGCGCCAATTACTTCATCAGTCTTTTTTTTATCCACAGGAATTGATTCCCCCGTGACCATTGATTCATCTATGGCTGAACTACCCTGAGTTATTATTCCGTCTACCGGGATTTTTTCTCCAGGTCTTACCAGTATAATATCTCCAACCCTGACTTCGTCTATATCTGTTTCTACCTCTTTTCCACCTACTATTACTCTGGCAGTTTTGGCTTCAAGCTGCATTAGTTTTTTTATAGCTGAAGAAGCTCTCCCTTTAGCTCTGACTTCGAAAAACCTGCCCAGAAGGATTAGGGTTATGATCATTGCTGCAGTATCAAAATATACATGGGGCTTAAGACCTGCCCTGGTAAAGAGTATGGGGAAGAAAGTGACTACGGTACTGTATATAAATGCGGATAAGGTGCCCACCGCAATTAAAGTATTCATATCAGCAGTTCTGTATTTGAATACAACTACCAGACCCTTATAAAATTGCGATCCCACCCATACCTGGACCGGAAGGGCTAGAATGAATAGAATAATAAATCTTACCTGTCTTGACAGGTCATTCAGTCCGGGAATTATGTTTATGGAGCCTAAAAGTATAATAATTGATAATATTATTCCTGCTATTAGCTTTTGAACAAGTTTTTTTTGTTTTTTCTTCTCTATAAGTTCTTTTTTTTGCTCTAAAGTTAAGGCACTTTTATTCATTTTCTTACACCGGTTTCTTTTTTATACCTGTTATCTTAAGAAAATTTTAATTTAAGTAATAAGTTCATAACCAATCTTTTTTAAGACATTTGCCAGTTCAGTTAAACTTATTTTTTCATCATCATATTCTACCAGTACTTTCTCTGATGCAAAGTTAACGCCTACATTTATTACACCCTCTGTTTTATTTAATACTGATTCTATTTTTTTTACACATGATGCACATTCTATTCCCAGTACTGGATATGATTCTTTTAATATTGTCATTCTTTCCCCTCCTAATATTTATACTTTTGATCATCAAGATGCTATTTTTATATAACTTAATTTTTGGTAATTATCTTAATTTTTCAAAATTGTTTTCTAGTAATAGAAATTATACACTATTACTTGCAATTGTTCTTTAAATCATTTTGATTTCTTTTCAATTTTATGCATCAGGTGTATGCTTGGGAAAATAGCAGAATTTGTCTATTCCAGGATGAATAATATTATGATAGGAAGAATGGAAAAGGTAGAAAAGAAATAAAAATATTTATTGACATATGATACTAATTTAGTATCATTATAATAGTGATGAATATGAAATTAATATTTCTACCGGGTCTGGCGGAAATCTTCCAGGGAAAATTAAATGAATGTATTTTAGAAAACAAGATATGTCCGGATAGAAGTACCTGTATTTTACGAAAGAAAATAAATGCTGTAGAGAAGTGTGAAAATAATAAAAAGGGAAAGAAATGAATTCAAAAATAAAAAAAGATAGCAAAAAAAGAATATTTTTTGATAATGCTTCTACAACAAGAATAGATGATCAGGTATTTAAGGAAATGGAATCCTACTTTAGAGAAAATTACGGTAATCCATCAAGCCTGCATGATTTTGGAGAATTAGCTAAAAGCGCAGTTGAATCGGCAAGAAAAAAAGTTGCTAATCTGATAGGTGCGTCTGCTGAAGAAATTTATTTTACTTCGTGCGGAACTGAATCAAATAATTTAGCGCTTTGGGGGTTAGCCAGGGCTTTAAAAGGAAAGGGTAATCATATTATATCATCGGTTATTGAACATCATTCAGTTTTAAATCCCTTAAAAGAAATGAAAAAAAATGGTTGGAATATAAGTCTGGTACCAGTAGATGAATGTGGTTTAATTAATACCAAAGACATTGAAAATGAAATTACAGACAGTACTATATTGATATCTATTATGCATGCAAATAATGAGATTGGAACTATTCAAAAGTTGAAGGAGATATCTTTAATAGCAAAAAAAAATAATATTATATTTCACAGTGATGGCATGGCTACTGCTGGAATCATTCCTGTAAATGTAAGAGAACTGGGAATTGATGCCTATAGTTTTTCTGCACAGCAGCTACATGGACCTAAAGGTGTAGCTGCCTTATTTATAAAAAAAGGAACAAGGATAAAACCAATCTTTTTGGGTGGCACCCAGGAAAAAGGTAGAAGGGCTGGAACTGAAAATGTACCAGGTATTGTTGGTTTTGGAAAAGCATGTGAATTGGCTAAAATTAAAATGGAAGATAATATAAAATATATATCAAAACTTAGGGATAATTTAATTAATGGAATAATTAACAAAGTAAAAAATGTTAAATTAAATGGTCATACTACTGATAGGCTTCCAGGAAATGTGCATATAAGTTTTAAATATATTGAGGGAGAATCAATACTTCTAATGCTGAATATGGAAGGAATTGCAGCAGCCAGTGGTTCATCATGCACTTCACAGGCACTTAAAAGTTCACATGTCCTTAACGCTATAGGCCTATCTCCAACTATGGCTCAAGGGTCTGTTCTTTTTTCTTTAGGAAAATATAATACAGCTGAAGAAGTAAGTAGATTACTTGAAGTTTTACCACCTATTGTTAAAAGGTTAAGGGAGATGTCACCCATATATAAGGAATAAAAATGTTTTTTTTAAAATTAAAAAAGAGGTTATAAATGGTAGCATATAGTAAAAAAGTAATGGAACATTTTATGAATCCCAGAAATGTTGGTGAAATTAAAGATGCTGATGGAATAGGAGAAATAGGAAATCCTGTATGTGGAGATATGATGAGTTTCTATATCAAGGTTAAAGATAATAAGCTGGAGGATATTAAATTTAAAACATTTGGTTGTGGGGCTGCAATTGCAGTGTCAAGTATGGTAAGTGAAGCTGCTAAAGGGAAGACACTGGATGAAGCCTTAAGGATAACTAATAAAGATATAGCAAAAAAATTAGGAGGGCTTCCTAAAAACAAGCTCCATTGTTCAAATTTAGGCGCTGATGCCCTGCATAAAGCTATCAAGGATTACCTGGACAAAAAAGGAAAATAAATAACTGGGAGATGATATGTCTAAAAATAATATAAGCAATGATATAAAAAATAAAACTAATAAGTGCCCTTATTGTGATATTGAGTTAAATGATACGAAGTTACCCTTTTGTTCTTATTGCAAAATTAAAATAAGTTATTGCAAAAAATGTGGACATGCTGTTTCCAATAATTTAAAAGTATGTCCTAATTGCGGAGAAAAATTGGGAGAGGATGGGTAACTATGGAAGAAGAACAAGATGTTTTAAAGCCTGATGGACATTTAGACTGTACCGGGCTATATTGCCCGGTACCTGTATTTGAAACAGGGAAAAAGATCAATGGAATGAAAGAAGGACAAATACTGGAACTAGTAGCTGATGATCCTGCGTCCGAAGAAGATATTAAGAGTTGGGCAAAAACTACTGGTAACAAACTTATAAAGATGACTAAGAATAATGATAATTTTATTTTCTACATTAAAAAGATGTATAAGTAAATTAGGAGGAGTAAATGGCTAAAAAGAAGTTATTATATGTACAAACAAGTGGTGTAAATACACCACAAAGACTTTATTCACCTTTTATATTAGCACAAACAGCATTAGCAATGAATGTGGAACCAACTATTTATTTCTTAGGAGAAGGAGTAACTGTTGTAAAAAAAGGAGAAGCTGAGAAAATAAAGATAGGTAATTTTCCATCTTTAAAGGATGTAATTAATGAAACTTTAAGGCAGGGAATAAAACTGCTTATATGTCAACAAAGCGCGCAATTATTCGGGGAAAAATTAACGCCTGATGATTTTGTGGATGGTTCCAAGGTAGTTGGTGCTGCAACTTTAAATAATTTAGTGCTTGAAGCTGATGGAACTATGTGGTTTTAATTATTATTTTTAAAATAATAAAAACAAAAAGAAATAAAAGAAATGCCAGATATTTATATCTGTCAGGTATATGGAAATACTGTTGAGTGGAATCCTCCAGACAGGTGTCCAATATGTGGAGCGCTAAATGAAAGGTTTAAAAAGATAAGTTAGTTTGAAATTAAAAAGAAATATAATTTATTAAAGTCAGAAAGGAAGGAATTTAATTTTTATGAGTAGAAAAGGGGAGATTAAATTTAATACTGGAGTTTTATCAGAAGAAGAACTAAAGCTTGTTTTGGATACCTTACCTGTTGATATTACTTTTATTGATAGAGATGATAAGGTCAGGTTTTTTAATAGATTTGAGGATAGAATTTTTAAAAGACCTATATCCGTTATTGGTCGAAGGGTTCAAGATTGTCATCCAAAAAAGAGCTTGGATAAAGTAGAGCAAATTTTAAAAGATTTTAAAGATAAAAAAAGGAAAGTTGCAGAATTCTGGATAAATCTAGAGGAAAAGCTTATTTATATTCGTTATTTTCCTATTTACACTGATGGAGGAAAATATATTGGATGCTTGGAAGTAAGCCAGGATATAACTAATATTAAGAAAATAAAAGGTGAGAAAAGGTTATTATAACCTTTTCTCAATCTTATGATTTATTTTAACGCAGGTTTCGAAGAGAAATAAAGGTACTTGCAACTATTAAGGTTTAACAAATAATTATTTGTTATCAGCACTGTCCAGTCCGGGGAGCCATTCTGAGCACTTATTGGAGTTATATAATTCTTCTAAAGAATAATTTTTTTAAATGTCTATTTAGCACTGCTTCTCTATCTAACTATAAAAGGGATAGCAATAGCAATTGTACCAATAAAAACAACTACTAAGATAAAAAGATTGTATCTTATATTATAATTTAACAGAAGCGATGAGTCATAGTACTTATCTACATTGTTATCCTTATACATTTTTATAAGTCCATTAATTAATTTACCTCGAGTCTGTTTTCCTTTAATAAGCCCTGTTATCACTACGACATTTACTACTATGACAAGGGCTACCATTATAAACATAACTAGAAATAGGCTTGTGTCTTCTCGTGATTCACCTGCCATTGCAGAGTTTATTCCCAAAGACAGCAGGTTAAGTAAAATTGCAGTTATAATAAAAATGGTATCAGTACGGGTATTTTGTTGAAGTTCTGAAACGAGGTGTTTATGGATTTGTTCAATCATAAGAGGTCTCCTTCCCTTATAGAATTTTTAAATTATTTAAAGCTTTATTATTATAACATTATCTTACATTTTAATTTAGGAATAGCTGTAATTTATAGGCAAAATTCTGGGATGAAAATATCTTTATCAAAATTAATTATTTTGGTTCTGACTTTGCCCACTGGCTGATTTTCATTAATAGAATTCATCAAGATATATAATTTTTTTATCTCAGGAAAAGGCTCTTTCTCAAATAGGTTCGAGCTGTGTCTAATAGACGCATCAAATAAAATCGGAATTTGTTTTTGCAAGATAATAATTTACACCGCCTTAATTAAAGGTTTTAATCTATGAAGTTATTTAATTTTCATTAAAATGTTTAATAGGTGTTGATGGCTTTGATTATTGTCATTATTGGCTTCTCTATGTTAAGTGCTATTATGATGAGTAAAGTATCTATATTTTGAGAAACTCTAGCAAATTGTAGATCAGAAACGCGGGCCAAACAAGGGCTTTTAAGAAACCAAGCACCCCGATCCAGAAAGTGGTTGCTTGTTGAATGTAATAGACTGCTGCACCAATGAAAGCCATAAAATAGGCAGCACCCGCAATTCCAGAACTACTGTGGTTTTTCGTTCCTTT
>SOKC01000054.1 GCA_004376325.1 Actinomycetota bacterium
TATAATTCCATCACAATAGCTTTTAATCTGATTAATTTGTTCCCTGTTGGAGAGACCAAAGCCTAATGCCAGGGGTAGAGTGGTTATTTCTTTTAAGTTCTTTAAAAAATCTATAACTTCCGGGTTTATACTATTTCTAATCCCGGTGACCCCTTTTACTGAAATACAGTATATAAATCCCCTGCCTTGCCCCGCAATGGCAGATAACCTTTCTTTACTGGAGGTCAAAGAAGCAAACATAATATTATCAATATTTACCCGGTTAAAATAGCTCCTGTAGGAGGTAAATTCTTCCAGCGGTAAGTCAGGAATTATAAGTCCATTTACTCCTGCTTCTTTAGCTTTTTTTAAAAACCTCCCGGTCCCGTAATGGTAAATGGTATTAAAATAAGTCATAATGGCTATAGGCGTATCACTACTTTTTCTTATTTTAATTATTGAATTAAAGACAATATCTGTGTTTATCCCGTTTTCCAGGGCAATCTTTGAAGTAGTCTGAATAACCGGACCATCAGCCAGTGGATCTGAAAATGGAATACCTACTTCTATTATATCTGCCCCATTTTTATCCAGGGTTTCAAATAAACTAAAAAAGCCATCAAGACTGGGAAAACCACAGGTTATAAACGGAATAAAAGCTTTCTGGTTATTTTTTCTTAATTTTTTAAAAACCCTTTCTATAGGGCTATCCTCGCCATCATACATTAATTTTCACCCGTACCTGCTGTCTTTATTTATTATCAATGTCTTTATCTCCCCGCCCGGACAGATTAACAATAATTACTTTATCACTGTTCAGTGACGGAGCCAGTTTTGCTACATAAGCCAGAGCATGAGAGGTTTCATAAGCAGGAATTATCCCTTCGCATATTGATAATGTATTAAATGCCTCCAGGGCTTCACTGTCCAGGATATACTCATATTTTACTATTCCTTTTTCTTTCAGGTATGCGTGCTCAGGACCGACTCCGGGGTAGTCGAGTCCGGCTGCTATGGAATACGCCTCTTCTATCTGTCCGTAATCATTCTGCAGCACATAACTGAAGGCACCCTGGAATATTCCTTTATCTCCATAGCCTAAAGTTGCTCCATGCTTCTTGCTTTTAATACCCTTACCTCCTGCTTCCACTCCTATAAGTTTGACAGAATCCGTATTCTTTAAAAAAGGGTAAAATATTCCAATGGAATTACTCCCGCCGCCAACACAGGCTATAATATAATCAGGAAGCTTTCCCTCTATATCCATTATCTGCTTTTTAGTTTCTTTTCCTATGATTACCTGGAAATCCCTGACCATAGTGGGGTAAGGATGGGGACCTACTACTGAACCAAGAACATAATAAGTATCATCCACTCTTGATACCCAGTAGCGGAGAGCCTCATTTACTGCATCTTTTAATGTCTTGCTCCCTGAAGAAACTTCTATTACTTCTGCACCCATTAGCCTCATTCTATATACATTGGAAGACTGTCTTTTAATATCCTTGCTTCCCATAAAAACTTTGCATTTCATATTGAATAATGCTGCTGCTGCAGCAGTTGCCACACCATGCTGGCCTGCGCCGGTCTCTGCAATTATAAATTTTTTCCCCATTTTTCTGGCAAGAAGTACCTGACCAACAGTATTATTAATTTTATGAGCTCCAAGGTGGCAGAGATCTTCTCTTTTTAAATATATTCTGGCTCCGCCAAGCCTGTTAGAAAGTCTTTCTGCATAATAAAGGGGTGTGGGTCTTCCCACGTAGTTTTTTAAATAAAATGAGAGTTCTTCTTTAAACTCCTTATCCTTTTTATACTTAAAGTAATTTTTTCGGAGCTCCTTCAAAGCGCTAACCAGTATCTCCGGAACATATATGCCTCCAAATGTCCCAAAATATCCATTTCCATAGCTCTGGTATTCTTTTCCCCGGAAACTGCTATTTGCCTTTTTTAATTTTTTTTCATCCTTTTTCATTTGCGAACGTATACCTTATATAACCTATTTTAAAGCATTTATAAATCCAGTAACTTTATCCATATCCTTTTTGCCAGGATAGATTTCTAATTTAGACGATGCATCCACACCAAACGGTTTTACAATATCTACAGCCTGCCTCACGTTTTCCGCATCAAGTCCGCCGGATATTATAACAGGAATTTCCCCGGAATAATCTTTTACAATATCCCAGTTAAAAGGCACTCCTGTCCCTCCGTAAACATTTTTACTGTAGTTATCCAGCAGAATAAAATCTGCATATTCTTTTAACTTGTCCACCTTTTTATTTATCTTAGCCTTATAAGATTCATTTTTACTTTTAATTCTTATTGACTTTATAATTTTTATATCCTTAGCTTTTTCTCTTAAATCTTTTAAATAATCCCTATCTTCATCACCTGAAAGTTGAATATAATCTAACTTTAGACTTCTACAGTCATCAAGAACTCTTCTAATTTCTTCATTTACGAATACTCCTACCATTGAAATTTTATTTTCTTTTGCCCGCAGCGCTTTAATTATACTATATGCAGTTATGGCTTCTACTTTTCTGGGACTATCAGCAGACAGGACAAATCCTATAGCATCTACTCCCAATTCAGATATACTTTTTGCATCCTCCAAATTTGTAATTCCACATATCTTTATCCAGACCATCTTATAGCTCCATTATATATTTACTTTTTTTGTTCTTGCACTTCCTTATACACTTACAAATCTTAACACACTATATATTTAACAGTATCTTACCCCATATTATTAGTAAAAACCTACACACCTATATAGATAAATATTTTAATCTTTCCGCCAAACTTTTTTTTCTATAATAGTTTCTCCCTTTTCAGTTCAAGTTCCATAATGCTTAAAGTTTTTTCTAAATTTTTACTTACCATAAAATACCCACCAATCAGAAAAGTATTTATTCCACTCAAAAACAGGCTTTTAATATATTCAATATTTTCCACGCCGCTCTCACATACGAAAATTTTATCAGATAAATCTTTATTTTTGCTGTAATTTAAAATATTATAAACTGTTTTCCTATCAATGCTCATATCCTTTAAATTACGGTTATTTATACCTATAAATTGCGCGCCAATATCCAGCGCCTTATCCAATTCTTTCACGCTATGCACCTCCACCAGCACATCCAACCCCAGATTTTCGGCCAAATCATACAGCTTTCTTAATTTTCCCTTTCCCAGAAGCGAACTGATAAGCAGGATACAATCTACACCGAGAGCAGCGCTCTGGTAAATCTGAAACTCACTGAAGATAAAATCCTTTCTTAGTACCGGTAGTTTTGATTTTTTCTTGACTATCCTTATATTCTCAGGGTCACCTTTAAAATATAATGATTCAGTAAGAACTGATATCCCGCAGATGAAGCTTTTAAACTTATCATAAAGCAGCACCGTCTCCTCAATATCAAGCCGGTCGTTGATAATTCCCCTGGAAGGAGAGGCTTTCTTAATCTCTGCAATCACATTTACTTTCTCTCTTTTAATATTCCTTAAAAAACTCCCCTTTTCTTTTTCTGTATTTTTTACAGCAGGTTTTGTCCATTCTGAACTTCTTCTTATTTTTCTTATTTCTTCTTTTTTTACAATTAAAATTTCTTTTAGGTATTTCAAATTTATTCTCTTTTAAAACATATTGACCGGGCTTTAATTAGTTTTTCTATTTGTAAATTCGATCAATCTATTTAATTTCTCATATGCTTTTCCGCTTTCAATAGAATGCTTAGCTAAATCTACAGCCTCAGATAGGGAGTCAGATTTTTTACCTGAAACTATAGCTGCTGCAGCATTAATAACAGCAGAATCTCTTCTTGCGCCCTTTTCCTCTCCAGTAAGGATACTAGTTAAAATCCTGGCATTCTCCTTTGCATCTCCACCTACCAGATCTGAAATATTTGACTTTTTAAAGCCCAGCTTTTCCGGGTCCAAAATATATTTGCTGATCCTGCCATCTCTCAGTTCAGCAACTGAGTTTTTACCCGAGACAGAAAGTTCATCAAGCCCTTCCTCGCTATTGACTACAAATGCTCTCTCCATACCTAAATTTTTCAAGGTATTTATCATCACATATATTAAATTGTTATCAAATACACCCAAAACATGGCCCTTTGGCTGTGCCGGATTGGTAATGGGGCCCAGGATATTAAAAACAGTTCTTATACCTATATCCCTCCTTGCTTTTGCTACATATTTCATAGCTATATGCGCTTTAGGGGCAAAAATAAAGCCTATACCTATACTATCCAGACAATCCGAAACCTCACTGCATTCAAGATTTATATTTACCCCCAATTCCTCTAAGACATCAGCACTTCCACTTCTACTGGATACGTTCCTATTGCCATGTTTTGCAATCGGCACTCCTGCACCTGCAGCTATAAATGCGGCAGTAGTAGAAATATTGAAAGTACCAAGACCATCACCACCAGTTCCACAGGTATCAACCATATTTTTATGCCTGCTTTTTACCTTTACAGCCTTATCCAGCATAGCTCTGGAAAAGCCGCTTATTTCATCAGTTGTTTCTCCTTTTATTCTCAATGCAGTGAGAAAAGCCGCAATCTGGCAATCATTTGCATTCCCTTCCATTATAAATTTCATTGCTTTGTACGCTTCATCCTGATTAAGATCCCTTCCACTTAAAACTGCCTCTAAAAAAGTCTTCATTTTATAAGTATCCTTATATTTTTATTATTATTTAAAAATCTCCTATATTTAACTTACTTAGATAATTTAATAGCCTTAAAAAGAGCAGCCGCTTTATTTACAGTTTCATTGAATTCATTTTCAGGTTCAGAATCATATACTATCCCAGCACCTGCCTGGATGTAAGCTATGCCATTTTTTACAATAGCTGTCCTGATAATAATGCAGCTATCAAGATTGCCATCATAGCCAAAATATCCTACAGACCCTCCATATGGTCCCCGGCTATCAGGCTCCAGCTCACTTATAATCTGCATTGCTCTTATTTTTGGAGCCCCTGATAATGTGCCTGCCGGAAAAACACTTTTCAGAGCATCATATATTGAATTATTTTTATCCAGAACCCCCTCAACTCTCGATACAAGATGCATTACATGCGAATACCTTTCCACACTCATATATTTTTTAATCTTCACACTATTATACTTACATACTCTCCCCAGATCATTTCTGGAAAGATCAACAAGCATATTGTGTTCAGCTTTTTCCTTTCTGTCACACAGTAAATCGCTTGCAAGAGCTCTGTCCTCTTTTGGGGTCTGACCTCTTCTTCTGGTTCCGGCAATAGGACAGGTCAAAATTTTTCTACCGTTAATTTTAATGAGAGGTTCCGGGGAAGCACCAATTATTTTAAATTCACCAAAATTAAAATAATACATATAGGGGGACGGATTTATAGTCCTGAGTCCACGGTAAATACTGAATGAATCGGAAAACTTGTCGGTATAAAACCGTTGAGAAAGTACTACCTGAAATGCTTCCCCTTCAGTGATATACTTCTTTACCCGTTTGACTCCTTCAAGAAATTCTTTCTTTTCAAAATTAGAATTTAAGTTCAGTCCTACAGTAGAATTATCAATAGCAGCAGAGTCAAAACTGCTTCTGAAATTATTTCCATTGTTCTGCTTAATTTTCTTTTCCAGATTTTCAATATTCTCAACTGAAATATCATAAGCTTTTCCGGCAGAAATCTTACTTTCAATTTTCATTGTAGAAATTATTTTCATACGATTAAGCAGGTGGTCAAAAACCACTGCTAAATCAGTAAGATAGAGCATAATTTCAGGTATAAATAATTTATTCTCGCGAACAGGGATTTGTTCAAAATATTTTACCAAATCATAACTCAGATAACCTACAGCACCACCTACAAAATGATCAAGCTCCGGATTTTTATAAAGCCGGTATTTTTTCATAATCTTTTCCAGTTCCAGAAGTGGATTTCTAGTTTTTATTTCAAACACTTTCTTACTGCCGTCATTTAAAGAAAAGACTTCCCTGTCAAACTTTATTAAATTATTGCATCCAACTCCGATGAAAGAGTATCTTGATAAATTTTTTTGCCCTTCTATACTTTCCAGTAAAAATCCTTCTCTTTTTAACCCGCCTGTCTTTATAAATATGGAAGTAGGGGTTTCAGTATCAACAATATACTCTTTATACACCGGTATTAGATTATAGGTTTGAGCTATTTTAAGGTATTCACTTTTAGATGGATAAAACATATTTTTTTAGCTTTTTTAATTCTTAAATTGATATCTTAACCTGCAGATAATTAAAAATTTCCTTTACTATCTGACATAAAACAAAAAGAGTACTCCAATAAAGGCCCTCCTGTCTTTTTTGCTTGTCTTGTATGGAAATACTCTTTGAATTTTTTGCTGTTTTTTTTATTTGTTAATATAAATTGAATATTTAAAGAAATTACTTAAAAATAAAAAAAGATTTTAGACAAAAGTAAAAATTCCCATCAGCCAGGCTTTTATAAGCTTTGCCAGCAGGAATTATCTTTTAGCCAGAGGAACATGCTAATCAGCTTTTTTATAGAACTATATTTTTGTTTATTAAAACTCATAAATCTAACTGAAATACACAGCATTAAACTTCATTACTTGAATTTTTCTATATATTAGCACACTTATTTATCAAGTCAATCAAAATAAGCTGGTTTTAATTCTTTTTATTTTTCTCTTTATCGGCGGCTTCAACCATTTTCCTTGCAATTCTAAGCTCAGTTTTTCTTCTGGTGTCTTCAGTATATACCCTGATTTCTGCAACCAACCTGTTATATCTGGTTATGTATATAGTATCACCTAAATTTTCGGTTAAATACTTTGTAAGATTAACCCTTAACTCATTGGTATCAATTTTTCTTACTTCCTCTCCGCAAGCCATTTTTCACCCCTTTGGTATCTTTTATATTTTAGAATGCCTCTTAATTTTTATTAGTTTATAAAAATATATTAATTATTATAATAAATAATTATTTTTTATTATTATCTCATATTTAATTAAAAATATCTATAATAAAATGATTAAATTTTATATTTTAGGTTATATTATAAAACGAATTCAAAAATATTTAAATACTTTTTAAAAATACATATAAACAATTATTTAAAAAAATATATTTTTTAATCTTTAATTATTTTCTTAAAAAGACCATAAATATAACCGCACATCTTTGAAAGGTCAATTTGTATAAGTAAAAGAGGTATAAAAAGGATGGATAAAAATTTTTCCACTCCATAAAAACTGCAACTTTCATTACTACTCCAGCCCTTAACTAACTTGCTGTAGGGTTTGAAGACATAAACTACAAAAAGCGGTGCCAGTATAATCAGAATCCATTTGTTTAAACAGAATGCGCTAATTAAAATAATTAAAAGGGTTAAAAATGCGCTAAACCTTATAAGATGACGGACGGGATACATCCTGCCCATAGCATCACCTTTTGCATATCTGAAGAATTGCCAGAATATTTGAACAGGATTTTTCCTCATTTTCCAGTAAACCACAGCATCAGGATTAAATCTTATCCTGCAACCCGCAGCTTTTATATTAAAATCAAATTTCATATCCTCACCATAATCCATATCTTCAGGATAACCACCAACATCAACCCAGATTTTCTTTTTAAAACTTATATTTCTGGATGAGGGCATATATTTTTCAACCTTTATTTCTCCTCTTGCAGGCACGACACAGACAGCAAGGCACTTCTGTATAAAATTCCGGCAAAACGGCAGGTTCAGGCCACCAATTACATTGCATGAAGTATCATCATAAAATCTTGTAATTTCTTTCAACCAATTTTTACTCAGAATGCAACCAGCATCGCTTACGCAAATAATCCTGCCCGAGGCATTTTTTATAGCAGTATTTCTTCCCTGTGAAATATTTGCCCCACTTTTTTTAATTATTCTGACATTTACAATAGATTTGTTGTTTCTTTTATTTATTTTATCTCTGGCGCTGTCATTTCTGTTATTTAATACTGTTCTAAAATCACCATCTTTTCGGGAGGCTTTGTTCCTAAAAAATCCTAAAGTAATCTCAAAAGTTTTATCTTTTGAACCACCATCAACTATAATTATCTCACCGGGTAGATAAATTTGCTCCATCAAACTTTCAAGAAATTCAATAATACTTTTTTCCTCATTGTAAACAGTGGTTATAAAGCTCACATCCGGAAGTATTATTTTTTTATTATCTCCTGTTATCATATTTTTAACCTTTAAAATATAATCTTAAAACCCTAAAGTACACTGCAAGTCTAGCTCTATTTTTACTTCCAGGTTTAAATATAGATAAAACTATAAATAACAGTATTCTGTTTAGAACTCCGGCCAAATAAAGGAAACTCAAGTATCCGGCATAGACTGCAGAGTAGTTTTTCTTAAAATATAGTCTCCTGCTTTTCCAGATTCCTGCCTCTCTCTCTGCTATATTTCTGGAAGCAATTCCGCTGTCAGCGTGTTCAATAACAAAGTAAGGAAAATAGTAATTTTTATGGCCCTTTCTGTGTAATTTCAGACAAAGGTCACAATCTTCACTATACATAAAATAATCTTCATCAAACATACCCGCTTCCATAAAATAATCTTTTTTCACAAACATAAATGAGCCAGCAACCCAGTCCACTTCCTTCTGACTATTGTGTTCCCACCAGCTTAAAAAATAAGAACCAAAAATACGACTTTTTTTAAATATCCGGTATAGAAAATAACTCTCATAAAACTGCCTTGCCAGTGTTGGAAAAGATCTGGAGCTAAGCTGCAGAGTCCCGTCTGAATTTAATATTTTTGCTCCCACAACTCCTGGTCTGCTGGTTCCATCCTCTTTACTATAAAAATCCACCAGTTCTCCAAGACTGCCGCTTATAAACCTGGTGTCAGGATTTAAAAACAGCAGGTACTTTCCTTTTGCTTTCAATGCTCCCATATTAGAAGCTCTGGAGAAACCCACATTATTCTTATTTGCAATTAAATAAAAGCTATTATTTTTCTTATCCTGTTCTTTTAGATACTTTACACTTCCATCATTCGAATTATTATCCACTACCAAAATCTCACAGGTCGATCTATTTTTTCCAGCATGCTCTCTAATACTGCTAATACATTTTTTTATAAAATCCAGGCTATTATAATTTACAATTATGATACTAATATCCAATAATACTCCTAACTGCTCCTTTTGATTATTCTTTTAAAATTTTGCTAATTATTGAAATTAAGTCCTTTTTAAAATTAGAATTAGAAAACTTCCTGCAGTTTGAAATTGCATTTTTTCTAACCTTCTCCACATCCACTTCTCCACGTATTATCTTTATAGTAATATCTTTAAGTTCCTGCCAGTCCTTAAAAAAGAATCCATCGTACCCATTATTTATAATTTCCTTCTGCCCCCCCTTATTTATAACTACAGGAATACATCCAGCCGCCATCGCCTCCACAGTAGTTATTCCAAAATGCTCGAACCTCTCGGGATGAACCTTTTCATCTTCACCCATTCCTGAAGCATGCCAGAAAATATATGATCTGGCAAAAAGTTCTACTAATTCTCCCCACCCTATATTAGTTATTATTTCTATAGGGTAATTTTTGCTTGCAGCTCTTATTTTCTCTACATACTCCAGATGGTCAGCTCTACCCCCCACGCCACCTACTAAATATAAAGTATAACCCCTCATTTCATCTGAATACTGCTCTAATATCTGCTTGAATGTTTGCGCTAATTCAAGCTGCTTTTTATTGTGATGTTCTGGAAAAAATCTCCCCACACTCAAAATAATTTTTTCCTTCTTCCCTACTTTGAAACTATCAATATCAACCGGTGGGAATAAAATAGTGCTTTCACTGCCCCATAGTTTTTTTATCCACTTTTTGGAATATTCTGAGATGGTAATTATCTTATTGTAAGTTTTTAAAAATGTTAAATCTCTGGGAAAAGCTATAAGAAATAAAGGAATATACCCCAAAATTTTAAGAACAGCTTTTTTAAAAAGGCTTATCCTTCTCCTGTCATAAACAACTACACCAAGTTTCCTGGAATCTTTAGAACTCCTATCAGTCTCCACAGGGATGAAAGTATCAGACGAGATTAAAACTTCCGGGGCGTCTCTGGTTAGACTTAATGGGATTTCAGCAGTCTCCTTAGCGCCTTTTACAAGCTCAATATCCTTATTATATAAAAATCCTTTGCTTACTTCTCTATCTCCAAATAATTTAATATTTACTTTCATTAAACCAAGACCAGTTGCATCAGGATTCTTAAAACCAAGCCTTAAAGGCTGGTTAGATTTTTTTACCTTTAAAATTACTCTTCCGCTGCTCCAGCTGCCCCTTCTCAGTAAAAATCTTTTTGGCTCATATAAACCCTCCTCTATTTCTATTTCACCGGAACCCTCCGATAATTTGCCTGCAAGTTTAAATAACCATCTTGCCGGCAGTCTGAAAAAAAATAGCAAAAACTTATGAATAAATTTAAAATCTACATCAAAAGAAGTCGGGAAATAACATAAATATATATTTTTTTGACCGAACGCAGGAAGTGAACTTAAATAAGTAGCATTTATGAACAGGTCATATTTTTTTGTAATCCTCACAGCATAATCTTCTGATACGAAAGGGAATATTTTTAAATTTACTCTGCTCAGATCAAGGTTAAGCCTACGGGAAACTTTTTTAAAATCAGCAAATATATCGGTAATCAAATCTACTTTAAATTCATTTTGTTTAGATAAGACTTCAGCAATCTTACAGCTATATCGCTCCCCGCCCCCAAATGTCGACAGGTATCTATCATAAATAGCAATCTTCTTCATAAAGTGTCCTGTTAAAAACTTCTCATCCAGCTTTTAATAATTCTATCCTGCACCTTACTGCCAGTTCTTATTCTAACTCTATTTATTAAATTCTTAGGCAGCATATAGAAAAGTTCAAAGAAAATTCTAATCCTGATCGGGATATCAATTCTTTTCTGTCTTTTACCCGCAGGCAATCTGGCAATATAATACAGGATGTTTATTATATTTGAGAAAATGAATACCAGATAACTCTTAATAAACAAAAACGGCCAACCGCATTTAAAAATCATAAGCAGCCTATTTCTAATCACATGATAGGTAAAATCATAAGACCATTCTTTGCTGGTCCCACAGTGAAAATGTCTTACAATAGATTTAGGAGTAAAGAAATTCTTCCAACCGGCTAATCTGGATCTCCAGAATAGATCAATATCTTCATAGTAGGTAAAAAAGCTCTCGTCAAAACCGCCGACCTCATCCAGCATTTTTCTATCCACCATAAAGCTGCTCCCGGAGAGTCCAAAGACTTCTTCTATCCGGTTATATTGCCCTTCATCAAAACTCTCAAAACCCCTATCCTTACTGTAAAAGGATTTATTTATCTTAATCCCGCAACTATTGATAATGTCTTTCCTGTAAGCAAAAAATCTCTTTGGGATCTTTATTTTTACCGTTTTAGATTTCCTTGACACCTTGATATCTTTAAATATTTCTTCACCTACTACCAGTTTTAAATGATTGGGTGAAAGATATGATGATACCTTAAACTGTATCTCCAGGTCCTTATTTAGATTCTCTATTGGTACAGCCAGAATGGCATTATCCTGTGACCAATGATAGATTTTTCCCCTTTCATCTGATTCTGCAGGATAAAATCCATCCAGATACTTAACACTTTCATTTAAAGTGCTTCGGTAATTGTTATTATTTTCAGCATTGCCAGCTTTTACATCATATATTTGAACCCCCAGTCTCCTGGATTTTCTACTGTCGCCCATCTCTTTTTGATTCTTGCTATTTGCAATCAGTTGAATAGGTAGATAAGGATAATAAAAGACCACTTTAGGGCCCACCACCCCTATTTTAGAATTATCAGTAGATTGCATGAAAATAGACAACATCTCGGACAGCCAGTCTTTTTCAACTACACAGTCGTTATTTATAAGAGCTATATATTTCCCCTTTGAACGGCTAAATCCTTCATTATTACCTCCAGCATAGCCCTTATTTTCCTTAAGAGCAATTATCTCTACCTGTGGAAATTCTTTTTTCACAAATTCTACAGAACCATCTGTAGAATTATTATCTACCATTATTATCTGGATTTTTTTAGGTGAATAATTAAGATCAAATATGGAATTAAAAAGATTGCCTAAAAATTTCTTACCGTTAAAATTTACAGTGATAATTGATATCAAAGGATCATCATCTTGCGTCAATTAAAATTCTCACCTTACTTTCGGCTTAAAATATCATCCTCTGGAAATTACAATAACACCTATAGTTATTATAAGAGCACCTGCCCAGCGGATGAGATTCACATCTTCTTTTAATATAAATCTTGAAAGAATAAGTACCATTACATATGTTAAACCAATAAATGGGTAAGCAAAACTCAAGTCCACTGCAGATAATACTACCAGCCAGATTGCAGCTGAAATAACATATAAAAATAAACCGGATATTACCAGAGGGCTTTTTATTACTCCAAAAAATAACTGCTTAAGAGCCTCCAAATCGCTGAAATCAACTATCCCAATACGGTTTACACCTATCTTTAGTAATATCTGTCCGGCAACAGCTATGGAAATACTGAACAAAATAAGTAAGATAGAACTTCCCAAACTCAATTTATTTCTCTCCTTAATCATAGTTTTACTGTATTTTTATAACAGACCTGATATTTAAAATCTATGCTTTTTTTGCCAAATAATATTTATTGGATACCGTCAGACCCATTATCCTGTCAATGTTTTCAAAATCCCTCAACAATACTTCAAGTTTCTGATCCATATCTATCTTTAGCCCTGATATGCTTTTAGGCTTAAAATCACCTAAAACTTCTCTCAAACTGCTAATATCATAACCCAGGCTTTTAATTTCCATCTGGAGGGCTCGGAATATATCAAAATATATCAGAAGTAACCTCTTCCGGTTCTTACGGTTTAATTCATTTATTTCCCTATTAATTTGAACCTGAATATTATTATTAATAGCTTTTACAGACTGGTTATAACTCTTTCTTAAATTCTCAAAATACATACTGGTAAGAAGATACATATATCTTCTCAGTTTTCCCTTTATAGTCCTATCTTCAATCAGTCTTTCAGAATCTAAAATATCCAAACGGCTTAAAAGTTTCAAATCCTTAAATTCTTCTTTACTTAATTTTATCTCAAAAAGCTCAAATAATTCATTCTTACCATATATCTCATCCATTTCATTTTCACCACTGCTTATTGCCGTGTACTCAATTTTATCCCAGATTCCCTTATCTATGATCTCAAAACCAGCATTCTTCAATATGAATTCAATAGTAAAATCATCGATCCTTGCACTGGACCTGTTATTCTTCTTACCCTCACCAAAAAGCTTATAAAATCCTCGTTTTTCAGGGATTGAAAAAAACAACAGACCATCTCTTTTTAGCTTCGAAGCGAGCACATTGGTGAGATCATAGAAAAATTTTGGGGTAATTTTAGAAAAAGCATTATTTACAATAATACCATCGAATTTGGCCCTCTGGGTTATTTTAGATTTTAAAATTCCAATCTCATCTAATTTACCGTCCTCATCCTCCAGACTTACAAAATCATCATCTACTTCCAGGCAGAATATTTTTCCTACATCACTTTTATCTATAATCTTCTCATCTCTATATTTGTTCGAGGTTATTTTTAAAACATTGCTACAACCTTCAAAATTATTCTTTATAATTTTTGAAATTTTGCTATTTTGTAAATCTATAAGCTCAATAATTTTTCTTTTATCAACTGCATAATATGAATTAACACAATATTTAACCAGCGGCCTGGTTGCATTCTCCCAATAAAATCTGGGAGCAATTTTATTTAAGTTCTTCCTGTAAATTTCTTTTAAGCTCTTATTGGTAGCTACGCTTTCCATAACCCTTGCCAGCTGGTTGGTGTCCTCATATTTTACCACTTCACCTATATTTTCAACTTTTACCATTTTAGCTATAGAATCCCCTTCGGTAGTTATTACCGGAAGCCTTGCCCATATATAATCCATAACCCTCGTTCTATAAGAGAACTCAGTTTCAATCCTCTCGTGATGAATTGACAGTCCGACATCTGAACTCATAAGAAGAGCCTGCCTTGATTTGTATGGAGTCCATTCATTAAAAAATACATTCTTCCCATACAAATCAAGTTCTTTGCTTAACCTTATTGCCTCTATGCATTTTTTCATTTCAGGAAGCTTTGGATCCGGATGTTTGATTCCCATAAATACTAATTTTATATCCTTTCTGCTTCTTGTAATTTCCCATAACGCTTTAATGGCAGTAATAGGATCCAGCCAGTTCCAGATTCCTCCTCCCCATAAAATTATAAAGTCTTCTTCTTTAATATCAGCGATTTCATCCCTTATAGATAAGTTTGAGCGCAAAGGAGGTTCGGAAGGTATACCAGAAGATACAATATCTATCAGATTCCTTAAGGTGCTGTCAGAATCATAACTATAAGGATTTATTCTGCCCACAGCATTTAACATTCCTATCCAGTAATCCCTTTGTTTTTCGCTTGCACAGATAAAGAAATCACCAATTGTGAGTTGAAATTTCAGTATATTTAAATTATTTTTATCAATCCTGATCCTTTCTTCCATATTGCTATCCTTAAACATTTCCAGGCTTTCTAAATTAAAAGGATTATAAAGATCTACAATTATTTTGCCCTTGAAATTCTTTAAGAAAGGAAAATAGTAAAGAATGTGGCCCTGGATTAATATAATATCTGAATTCTCAACACATCTCTGCAAACTTTTATAGTTATTTACTTTATACTGCCTGGTTTTAAAGCCTTCAGTATCAATGTCTATCTTATTAGGAGTAAGTAGAGTAACATCCAGATAATTCGACAAAATTTTGGCAAACTCATAGAATCTTATACCGGGCCCGGCCATCTTTTTACCAATAACGTCGTAACTTATTATGCAGATCTTTGATTGAATTTTTTTACTTGACTCTATAGCCATCATATCTCCCATATTTAAAAATTTATTTTGAAAATCCTTATGTAATTCCCCGGATTCTCAGATAGTTCAATTTAATTTTAAGATGCAATCATTTTAACTCTAATTTATTTAAGATTAAATGATTTTTTAATTTAACTACCAAATTATAAGGCAAAAATACAAAATTTATAAAATAAGCATAAAAAATAGGAAAAATCTGGTCACTTGTTACTTTATTCCTGAACCAGTTCAGCTCAGATGGAAAGAATTTTTTAAGGAAATTTAAAAATCCCAGATTAATTATTGCACATTTTATCCTATTTTTATGATAATACCTGTAAAAATTTCTGCTGAATTTCTCTACTGATGCACCTTCAAAATGCCTGGCAATAGAATCATAGTTTACAACTACCCGCCAACCACTTCTCCTGATCTTTAAACAATAATCAAGCTCTTCAAAATATGCAGGCCTATATCCTGTATCAAAGCCACCTATACTTTTAAATAATTTAAATTCAGTCGCAAAAAAAGCACCGGTTACATAGTCTACATCTTTTATGCTGTCCATTATATTTTGAGCATTCTCCAAGCCTGGTTTGTAAGTTTTACCTCCAATACCCTGTTTAATTTCTTGTCTAATTTTTTGTACATTCTTTTGTCCTATATTTTGGACTTCTCCTTTATTTCTGTACCCACCCTTCAAATCTTCATATCTCTTACCATAGCCTATATGTGATGTAATAAAATTAGGACTAACTCTACCACCCAGATGCTGTATGGTATCTTTTTTATAATCAAGTATAAGTCCGCCTGCAGCTCCTATTCTCCCTGGCGGCAGGTTCCGGTCTTTTATGACTTTAAAAGTTGAAATTAATTTTTGCAGCGCATCCCGGTTTAAATATATGTCCGGATTCAATAGAATCAGAAACCCCAGCTCCTCTTCCAGGCTTTTTTTCTTCCTGGATATGAAATTAAATACTGCATAATTTACTGCCCTTGAAAATCCTATATTCTTCTTCAGGGTAATAAGCTTGAAGTTACTGCTGGTTATCTCTGAAGACATATTCCTGAATTCTCTAATCTTTGCCACTGAGCTGTCGCTGGAACCATTATCGATAACAACCATAAACCAGTCCTTATAATTCTGTCCTGTTATTGAACGAAGGCAATTTTCAATAAAGTCCTGACTGTTATAAGTTACAATTACTATTAGACTTT
>SOKC01000039.1 GCA_004376325.1 Actinomycetota bacterium
GGTAATAGAAAATATCAAGATGATGGCTGATAACAATATTTTCCCTGCAGATGTTACCAAAATAAACTTCCATAAAGATGCTTTTAATTTGTGGTGTGAAGATAAAGCTTTATTTTTATGGCCAGGTAACAATGCAATAGTTGTATCAATACCACAGGATAATGTTTGTGATGCTGTATGGTTTCCTAAAATTAGTATGGGAGAAAAGGTCTTAACCGGGGGTGTTGCATTATCTTGGTCAGTCTATTCAAAATCCATTTTTTTGGAAAAATGTATAGAAATTTTAAAAGAAATGATAAGCGAGGAAACAAGAAATGATTTACTAAGTAAAGGTATAGCTCATTCTGGGTTAATTAATAAGGAAATTATCAGTAAATCTGAAGTAATATCCAAAATAAATTCACAGCAAAATTTTGCAGTAGACAGAAGGATATATAACCCAAAAATGTACAATGCAATAGGTGAAGCAGTGTGTGAAGTAATATCGGGGACTAAAACGGCTTATGAAGCCCTAAAAAACATAAGATAAGTTTAATTTTTAGAGTAATAATTTAGAAATTTAGTAGTATTATAATCTTTAGGAGGTTAAAAGAATGCTAAAAATAGGCAAAGAAGAGTTTAGTAGCAGAATAGAAAAAGTCAAAGAAAAAATGGATGAGAATGATATTGATTTATTATTTGTGTATGGTGATGAGTATAGATGTGAAAACTTAAGATATCTTTCAAATTACTGGCCGCTTTTTGAAAGGGGGATGCTTGCTATTGGTAAGAATAGAGACCCCATACTGTTGGTGTCTCCTGAATGTGAACATCTGGCAAGAGAGATGTCAGCGTGGAAGGATATAAGACTAATCAGAGAGATTGGTATGTCTTATGTTCCAGAAGAGGTTGGTTTTACCAACATAGAATTTACCACTATCCCTGAGGTGGCAGATGTGATAGTGGATAATAAGAAAATTAATAAGTTTTCAATTTGTGGAATAGATGCTATGTCTGTAGTGCTCTATAATCAAATATTATCTTTTTTTAGAGATTCTAAATTAATAAACGGAGATAATTTATTATATGATTTAAGAATTATTAAAAGCCCTAATG
Organism: Actinomycetota bacterium; assembly: GCA_004376325.1. GTDB lineage: Bacteria > Actinomycetota > Humimicrobiia > Humimicrobiales > Humimicrobiaceae > Hydromicrobium. The sequence continues at coordinate 1,096 of SOKC01000039.1, forward strand.
AAATTGAGATATTGAAAAAAGCTTGGGAAATTTGTGATATAGGATATAAAGCCATTCTTGATGCAGATATAGTAGGTCTTACTGAAATACAGGCTGCTGCAATTGGTGAAAAGGCTGCCCGTGATGCTGGTGCAGAACATATAGTATTTTCTGTCTTTGCTTCAGGTGGGAGAACAAACACTGTTATCGGAAGACCTACAGAAAAGAGAATAGTCAAAGGCGAAATGATTATGTCAGCATTGGCTATAAGATATGAAGGTTATGTTGCATCAAATGAATGGCCTTTTGTTGCAGGTTATAAGCCTTCCTCTAAACAAAGTGAGTTTATTTATCATTTGGTAAAAGCAGAGGATATAGGTATAAAAAGTATTAAAAAAGGCATAAAAGCTGGCGAAGTTATAAAGAAAATAAGTAAATATTTTAAAGATAATAATTTAGAAAAACATGATCTATATCCCCCTATTCACGGTAATGGCTTAGCAGAAGCTGAATCACCTTACCCTGATGAGAATTCTGAGTATGAATTTATTCCAGGAATGGGTATAAATTTTGATGTTAGTCTTTTTGGGGTTCCAAATATAGGTTCTAATAGAGTGGAAGAAGGCTTTATTGTATCTAATAACGGGTTAATTCCCTTATCAAAATTGATTACAAATTTAAGGGAAGAATTTCTAAAAAAGTATTAATTTTTTAGAATAATTTGATGTATATCTTAAATTGAGTAAAGAAAATTATGTGAAAGGATATAATTATGTTAGAAAACTCCAATGGTTCCAAGGTTTGGTATGTAGCAGATGGGTGGATTCCGTTTAAAACAGCGGATAAAGATCCGAGCTATGTTGGTCATGAATCTTTAATGATTCTTAATTATAATGATGTTTTGGCAAAAATATACTTGGATATATATTTTGAAAATAATGATCCGATCAAAAATATAGAACTAGAAGTAATGCCAGAAAGAGTCAAGTGTTTTCGAATGGACAATCCGAATGACATAGGGGGAGTTAAATTAAAAAGGCTTGAGCAGTATGCCTTAAGAATTAAAAGCAATATTGATATAGTTGTTCAATTTGGGAGAATGGATATAACTCAACCAAATCTTGCTTATATGGGCTATATAGCTTTTCCTGGTAAATAAGGGTTTTTATAATTATCTTTTAAAATCTTTACTTAAATTTGACAAATAAAAATATAGCAAGGAGATAGATATGTCAATTATGACTGTTAGTGGTATTGTGGACGAAAGTGATTTAGGAGTTATAGCACCTCATGAGCATGTTTTTATAGATATAAGAAATCAATTCTCTGAATTTTCTGAAGCTACAAAGAGAGCCTTATCAGAACAAGAAGTTTCTATTAATAATTTAGATATACTCTCTAGAAATCCATATGCGTTAAAGGATAATCTGGTTCTAAATGATATAAAAACAGCTGAAGAGGAATTATTATATTTTAAAAAAGCTGGTGGCAGGACAGTCGTTGATGCAACTAGTATAGGGATAGGAAGAGACCCTGAAGCATTAAGAGATATAGCAGTAAAATTAGGATTAAATATTATTGCAGGATCAGGATATTACACACAGGACACTCATCCTAAAGACATGAATCAAAAAAAAGTTGAGGAAATAGCAAGAGAAATAATAAACGATATTAAAAAAGGTATAAGCGGGACAGATGTAAGGGCAGGAGTTATAGGAGAAATAGGGACTAGTGAAGAGATTCATCCAAATGAAAAAAAAGTTTTAATAGCTTCAGCTAAAGCCCAAAGTGAAACAGGAGTAGCAATAATTACGCATACATATCCATGGGGTAAAAAAGGTTTAGAAGCTATTAATATATTAGAAAAGAATGGTGCAAATATAAACAAGGTTTCAATAAACCATATAGATGTAGAAATTGACATAGAGTACTGTGAGAAAATTATGGATTCTGGTGCATATATTGAATTTGATGATTTTGGTAAAGAATATTTTATAGATAAAAGATATAGGGGTTTTGCCGGAGGGGTTTTTGCCAGAGATATCGAAAGGGTTGACACTATAAAAAAACTAATAGAGCTGGGTTATATTGATAAAATATTGCTATCCTGTGATATTTGCTTAAAAACTTTATTACATAAATATGGTGGTTGGGGATATGACCATATATTAAAAAATATTATACCGATGTTAAAGGAAAAAAATATCACTGATGACCAAATTTCTAAATTAATAAAAGATAATCCAAAAGAATTTATTAGCATTACTTAAAAACTAATGGACTAAACTTCTATATTTAAAGTCATATACTAAATATGTTACAAAGACTAAGTGGGGTCTGTTAAATATTTTGTTACTTATTATAGTATCATTCTTTAAATTGACAAAGTTGATTTTTAGAAATATATCTGGCAGTAATAATCCTTATTATTAAAAAACATTTGTAAAAATGATAGAATAATATCAAAATTATTATTCTAACTAATTGAAGTAATTAAAAAAATTAAAAATTTATATCATATTTTCTTGTCTAGACGATTATGAGAGTAAAAATTAGAGATATTGCAAAAGAATTAAATATTTCACCTTCAACTGTATCCAGGGCATTAGCCGGTAATCCAAAAATTAGTGAGATTACAAAGAAAAAGGTCAATGATTTAGCCATAAAACTTAATTACCAACCTGATTTGATAGCACGAAGTTTAAAATCAAAAAAAACTAAAACAATTGGTTTTATTATTCCTGATGTTACTAACCCCGTATGTCCTGAAATAACCAAAGGTGCGGAAGATATTGCAAGCAAAAATAAACTTAATATTATTTTATGCAATTCTGATTATGACCCTATAAAAGAATTAGAATACTTAAAAATATTAATACAGAAGAGGGTAGATGGAATTTTAATTATTCCCTATGCTGATGAAAATTATCTAAATAAAATATTAAAAGATTATGATGTACCATGTGTATTATTAGACACTAAACCACTTAAAGGTACCAGTAGAAGTTATGTCTATACTGATCATAAGTACGGAGCATATTTGGCAACTAAATATTTGATTGAATTGGGTCATAAACGTATTGCAATAATCAATGGCCCAGGAATTCATTCACCGTGTAAACAAATGGAAGAAGGTTATTTAAATGCTCTAAAAAAATTCGATATACCTTTAAATCCCAGTTATATAAAGGAATGTAATTTCAAGAAAGAAAATAGCTATAATGCAATGAAAGAATTATTAAACCTTGATAAGAATGAAATACCAACCGGTGTTATCTTTATTAGTGATATGGCTGCTATTGGTGCATATGATGCTATAACTGAAAAAAAGTATAAAATACCTGAGGATTTCTCCATAATTGGTTATGATAATATTTTAGAAACAAAGTATTTTAATCCATC
>SOKC01000085.1 GCA_004376325.1 Actinomycetota bacterium
AAAAAAGTTTCTCAGACCGAAGATAAATATAATAATAACAATATTATTGCAGAAGGAGTAGGTATAGAAGGCAGAATCTATTCTCCCCGTCCTATTCAAATAGATGGTACAGTAGTTGGAGAGATTATATCTAAAAAAGAACTTGTAATTGGAAGGAAAGGAAAAGTAAAAGCAAATATTAAAACTAAAAATGTAATAATAGAGGGCGATGTTACAGGTAATATAATTTCATCAAGAGAAGTTAGAATCACTTCCACCGGAAAAATGATCGGTAACATAATTCAAAGAGACATTTCTCTCATTATAGACCATGGCGGTCTATTCAAGGGTAAAAATATTACTGTGTACAACAGAGAAATATTTAGAATAAATAACAACGAGAAAATTTCCGGCATTAAAATAAAACCCAAAAGAATATTAGAATATTAAATATTCAATCTTCTTATGCCAGCCAATAATTGATTTTTAAAGACAAAAATCTGCCAGTCCCGATTTATAATCTCAGGCTATCGTCTATATCACCCAACTCGAACTCTTTTATCTCTCCTGCTTTTTCTTTTTTCTCAGCCTTAGCACTTACTTTTTCTTCTTCTATTTCTTTCGGTTTAAACTTTTTTTTACCCTTCTCTTCCCCTTGAGTAATTCTAGTAACTTTTCCGCTAAAAACTCCTCCCTCATTTATAATCAGTGAATCTGTTTTTATGTTACCATCTACTACTCCTGTTTCTGTAATTTCAACCTTACCGCTACCTTTCATATTTCCTTCAAATTTTCCGATTATCCTGGCATCAATAGTTGTAACATCAGCACTGACAACTCCTTCTTTCTGGATTACCATTTGTCCATCAACTATTACCTCACCCACAATTTCACAGCCTATTTCTATGGATTGAGAAACATCTAATTTACCTTCTATTCTTGCTTTATTCCCCACAATTGTCAGCAATGTCCTTGATTCTTCTTCTTTGCCAGAAATTTCCCTCTCACCCCGATCTCTGCTTGAAAAGACCATTTTTCTCCTCCTTGTTTTTTTATATTTAAGTTTTTTATATAATAATTAGCCTAAACCATCTACTGACTTTTCAACCTGAGAAAACAATCTTATGATATCATATGAAGCTTCCGCATAAGGAAATGATATAAAAACTGGTTCCCTTTTTAATGATATAGATTTTTCATAATGTACAAGATATCTTATTTTTTGATTAAATATTGTTAACCTGTCACCATATTTTTTCTGAAGAGTATCTACTACATGCTTCGGAACTGTCTTTCTTTTTTCAAAGGCATTAACTATAATCCCCACAATCTTTATTTCAACATTATATTTTCTCTCCAGGTTTTTAATTATCTTGGAAAGATAATCAATATCCAGTAAAGAGAACCATTCCGGTTTTATAACAACAATCACTTTCCGGGCATAAATTATTGACGTTGTAGAAAGAAGAGAAAAATTGGATTGCGAGTCTATGACTATATAATCATAGTGATTTTCACTGATATTTTCCTCAAATATATCCCTTATCACCATATTTCTATTCAATGCTTTATAAACTTTATGTTCGCTAAACGTTTTATTTAGAAGGTAATCTGTCAGATATTCCTCGACAAGCGAAATATTATTAGAAGACGGGAGTAAATCAATATTATCAGTAATTTTTATGACATAATCCTCAAAATTTATTTTTTTTCCTTTAAGATAATCAATCATAAGGTTATCAAGGTTTACCTTACTCTCGTCTGATGCTTTACCCAAGGCCTGAACCAAATTAATCTGGGGATCAAAATCCATAAAAAGAACTTTCTTGTCCTTTTTTTCCGCTAAATACCAGCCGTAGTTGTAACATATGGTTGTCTTTCCGGTTCCACCTTTTGTATTAAAAAAAACAACTTTTTCCATTTTAAATCTCGATACTGAAAGTAAAGTTTAAATATATGCTCAAGAATTATATTGCTTATTTATCTTAACGTGACATCCTCACGGCAATAAATTACCGTGCATCCCAATATTAGGAAACGGTTCCTGCTTCACAGAGTCAACTTGCAGTGCAGAGGTTGTTCTCTCCACAGGCTTAACTTTGGACATGTCCTGCCCTAGTTCTTAACGCTCTCATCTCGGATTTGAAAAACCGAGGATTCCCGCTTTTGTTTCTAAAATAATAGATTATATCAATTTCTAACTTGTCTCCATTATAATAACATTTTATGCTAAAAAAAAGATTTAATATTAAAATCTATTTTTAAAAAAATAAAATTATAAACATGGCCTATGCACTAATAGTTAATTAATTATATTAATTATTGATTTATCTATTGTTCTAGAAGTTTTTAAATACCGATTAACCCTTTAAAACTCCAAGAGGTCTGAGTCTAACTGCTTTTTTTGATATCCCGGCAAAGTGAGTCACATCCACCACCTTACTCACATCCTTATAAGCCTGAGGAGCTTCTTCTGCTAGTCCGGCCATACTTCCAGCCATTACTACAATTCCCTTCTTGTCAAAAAGCTCTTTCTTGAGTTCACTTCCCTGTATATTTCTCTTTGCCTTTGATCTGCTCATAAGTCTACCCGCGCCATGGCAGGTAGAACCAAAACTCTCGCTCATTGCCTTCTCGGTTCCCAGCAGTATGTAGGAATACCTGCCCATGTCTCCCGGAATTATTACCGGCTGGCCTATGCTCTTATATTTATCAGGAATATCTTTATTCCCCGGAGGATAGGATCTGGTAGCACCTTTTCTATGTACACAGACTTTCCTCAATTTACCATCAACATCATGTTCTTCAATCTTGGCTACATTATGGGATACATCATAAATAGTGCCGAGACCTAATTTCTCTGAAGATTTTCCAAAAAATCTTTCAAATGCTGCTCTTACCCAGTGAGCAAGGCAATGCCTGTTTACCACGGCATAATTAACAGCACATACCATAGCTCCATAATATCTTTTGCCCTCAGGAGAAGAAACAGGAGCACAGGCTAGCTGCCTGTCCGCTAATTTTATTCCATACTTTATAGCAGATTGCTGCATTACTCTGATATAATCGCTGCATACCTGATGGCCAAATCCCCGGGAGCCGCAATGTATCATTATGATTATTTGATCTTTTTCCAGACCCAGAGACTCTGCCGCTCCAGTATCATATATCTCATCTACTGCCTGGATCTCTAAAAAATGATTCCCGGACCCAAGAGTTCCTACCTGTCCCATTCCTCTATCCATAGCAAGACTGCTGACAAAATCGGTATTTGCGCCCGCCATACAGCCATTCTCTTCTATAAAATACTTATCTTCTTCCCACCCATAACCATTTCTAATGGCCCAGCCAACACCTTCTTTCAGCAGCTGCATTAACTGATTTTTGGATAACCTGATTTTACCCTTGCTGCCCACTCCCTTGGGTATATTGAAGGATAAAATACTCATTATATCTTGCAGCCTGTCTTTAATGTCCCCGATATTTAAATTGGTCCGCAGTGTTCTTACTCCACAGGAAATATCAAAACCAACACCGCCGGGAGAGATTATTCCACTGTCCTCATCAAAAGCAGCCACTCCCCCGATAGGGAACCCATATCCATAATGTATATCAGGCATAGCATAAGAAGCCTTTAAGATACCGGGAAGAGTCGCAACATTTATCACCTGATCAATAGTCTTTTCGCTGGCTGCATGGTCTAATAATTGCCGGTCGGCAAAAATTATCCCCGGAACCCTCATACCATATTTTTCATTCTTTTCTATTTCCCACTTATAATCGTTTATTTTGTTAATCTTATAATCCATTATAGTAAACACCTCCTTTATCATACATCGAAAATAATCCTGCCTTTCCAATCACAATACCTGTCATCTCTTTTTATTTCAAGCATATGATAAGTCGGCGCTTTAATAGCTATCTTTATTTTGTGCTTGTTCAGATCTATTTTTTCTCCGGAAATTTCAGCAGTCAGCACAAGATTCCGGCCCTTTTTATGAACTCCACCCACTTTAAATTCCGAAAATAAAACATCATCAACTTCATATAAGTACAATAATCTCTCCAGCCATAATACCAGCAAATCCTCATAGCATGAATCCTTCTGGCTTATTTTTATATTCCTTTTCTCCTGAGGTTTGACCAATTCTAAGTCACACATAATAGAAAACATACCCACTGCTGCATTTTCAAATAACTCCTCCAGTTTTTTTCCATAAAACTCAATGCCGATATCGGAGAGGTGATCAATATATTTGTATTTTTTACCTACCTTTTTTGAGTTCATTGCAAATCATACCGAATCCTATAATCTGTTTTTATAAACCCTTAAAATAAATTGTCAATTATTGTTCCCATAAAAAATTTACATATTGCATACTATATTTTATCAGTAAATTAAAAAAAACATATTCCC
>SOKC01000139.1 GCA_004376325.1 Actinomycetota bacterium
TTAATTTTTTTGACCATTTTTATTCTAAAAAAAGTTTGGTTTAAATAATATTATAACATTTATTTTATTTTCCATTTTTAAAGTTTTTTAATTTATATCAGTAAATGTTTATTTCCAATGTCCACATTTTTTAATCCACAGTTTTTTGCCATTTCTAGACAGGATAAAGCTAATTTTTTTGATGTTGGTGGAAAGTCACTCATATAAAATTGTGGGTGAAAACCTAAGAGTTTGTAAGGTATATCAGGATTGCAACTGCAGATAAATGTTGCAATCTTTTTTATTTCCTTTTCGTCTATATATCCAGGAACTAAAAGAGTGCTTGCTACTACCAGGGGAGGGTCTTTCCTTTTTTTTATATAATCGGATGCAATTTCAAAATTATTTAGTGTGTTATGATTGGAACTGCCGGTTAGAGCAAAAAATAGATTAACATCATAAGCCTTAAGGTCAAATTTAATGCATCCTCCGGATATTAGAGATATTTCTACTGCTTCTTTTAAATATTTTCTGCCCATAGTTCCATTTGTTTCCCAGCAAATTCTTAAGAATTTATTTTTTTTATTTTCTATAGCTTTTTTTGCGGCAGCAAGTGCAAATTCTATCTGTACAGAAGGGTCCCCTCCAAAAAAACAAATGCATGAAGTTTTGTAATCAACACTGTTTACAAGCTCTTCTATTGTTTTTATAGGACTTAGAGACTCTGCCATTTCTCTAAAGTGCCAGTTCTGGCAGAAAAGGCAATCCAGAGAACAGGCTCCAAAAAAAACTGCTAAATTTTTATAACCATATTCGGTTCCAGGGCTATATGAATAATGTGGGTATCCGGAATTAGAACAACCAGCGCATATCCAGTCTGCTACGCAATTGGTTGGAATGGGGTCGTAGTACCAGTCTACAACTGCTCTATCTTTTTTATTATTTTTTAAATATATAAGTTTACCTGTGGTATTTTTTCTAAGGCCGCAATATCCCTTGTTTCCTTTTTTTATTTTACAATCATTGATGCATAGTCCACATTTAATCCCACCTTTATCTCCGGGAGGTTTATTTGGTAAGCTAAATTCCTTTCTACTTTTTTTGTGGGCGTCTAATATATATTTTTTAGTCTTGTCCGGATGTATTCTTATACAGTTAAGGCAGACACCTAATGTGTAGGATATATATTTAGATTTTCTACCGCAAATTTTGCAGGTAGAGGATAAATTATCATTTATGTAATCTAAAGTTGCATCCATTTTTTTGAATATATAAAAATTCACAATTGCTAAGTCATATTTTATTTAAGATATTATAGTTGTAATATATTATATTGTAGATAACAAAATTTTTAAAAAAATTTGTAAATATAACCTGGGGAGGTGTATTAGTTGTGAAATATAGGGACAGATGGTTTAGATTTCATGGGCCGTTTGGTATGAGATTTAATTTTGGATTTCCACCTTTTGGATGGTGGGAGACTTATAGTATTGATGAAGAATTAGAAATGCTGAATGAATATAAGGATTATTTAGAAAAAGAGCTGGAGAAAGTAAAAGATAGGATTAACAGGCTGGGTAAGAAATAAAAATTTTTAAAATTAGGCTCTATCAAAATAACCAGGGAAGGGAAAAAGATAATTTAAAAAAGTTTCTTAAAAATCCTGAACATTAAACCTGGTTTTTCAATACCACCTTTTCTGTAATCTGCATAAAGCTGTACGCCTGCTAACTCAGATGCAATTTGAATTGCTTTTTCTTTACCTCCTAAATAATCAATTAGTCCCAGGTCTAATGCGTCTTTACCCATATATGATTTGCCTGATGTAATATCACCTAAAATCTTATCATCTTTTATATTCCTGTTTTGTTTTACTTCGTCTACAAAATATTTATTAAAGGCTTCAACATGTTCTTCTATAAATTTCTTTTCTTTTTCTGAAAGCTCAGAATAGGGAGAACCAATCCCTTTATACTCTCCTTTTATAAAAGAATCAATTTTAATACCAATTTTCTTTGCAAGTTCTGATAAATCAATTCGTTCAGCTCTGGTACCAATGCCTCCAATGCTGCTCAGAGGGTCAGCTACTATTTTTTTGCAGGCAGATGCTATCCAGTAAGCCCCTGATGTTCCATGTTCACGAATCTGGGCAACAGTAGGCTTTTTTATTTTTTTTATGGCGTCAGCTATTTCTTTACTTGCATAAGGTGTCCCGCCTGGAGAGTCAATTTCAAAAATAATAGCTTTAACTCTTCTATCACTTTCAGGTAATTGAATATACCTGACAATATCATCAGACTGAGTAATCCCACCTCCGGTAAAAGGAAGAATTGGCAGTGGCCCCAATGGAGATGATTCTCCAGAAATTACTACACCTCTAATAGAAATAATTCTTACTAAAGGCTTTCTCATTTTTTATACCTCCTAGAATAACATTGTAACCTAATTTTTAAAATATAAGTATTTTTTTGTGTAAAGATTTTCGGTAAGTAATAGTATATATTAAAAAAGGTTCAAAATTTTGGAGTATAGATCTTTTTAGGTTTATAAAAAAAAGATAATACCTATATTGGATTTAGCATTATTTCCAAAGAGAGTATTGGTAGGAAAAAGGCTAAAAAACTAATAATTGGTACGAGACTGACAGTAAAATTTTTAATTTAATTTCAGTAATGTGCTCTATTCTATAATAATACAGGTAAGAGTTTTTGAAACCCCGGGTACTTTCTGGATTTTTTGAACTATTGTATCCCCTAAACTAGATAGATCACTGCTTTCCATAAAAGCAATAATGTCGTAAGGTCCAGCAGTTGAATTAGCGCTTTTTATCTCATTTATTTTTCTAAGATCATCTAAAACATCACTTACAACCCCCAGCCCTGCATTTATTAAGATGTATGCTTTCATTTTTATTACACCCCCCTTCAACTATATATTATTTTTTCGCTATCGAGTTACTTTACCATTATTATACTCCTGTGAACTACTCCACCCCTAAAGGTATAGAGCTTCCTGCTTCGTAGTCGGGAGTAACCTCTCAACTCCACAGGCGTTGATTTCCGTAGTTCCTACGGTACTTAAAGCTAACTTAAGTATGTTTCTGGCTGCATTAATATCTCTATCTATTGTTAGAATACATTGGGGACATTTATGTATCCTGGTAGCTAATGTTTTTGAAACAATAGCCCCACAGCCACTGCATACTTGAGTGGTATTCTTGGAATTAACTTCTATCGCCCAGACACCAGCTTCTTCCGCTTTATATCTGAGCTGTTGGAGAAATCTTGACCAAGAAGCATCTGATATCGACTTTGATAAGTGACGGTTCTTTATCATTGCTTTAATATTTAGTTTCTCGAAAGCAATCAGTTGAAAGTTCTTTACTAGTCTACTGCTTAATTTGTGTAAGAAATCTATTCTCTGATTGCATATCTTCTCATGTAATCTAGCTATTCTTATCCTTGATTTCTTTCTGTTTTTACTTTTGAGACTCTTTCTAGAGTGACATTTTTGTATTTTAGCTAGTTTTTCTTCTGATTTTCTTAAATATCTGGGATTTTCTATCTTTTCACCTTTACTGGTAGTTAAAAAACTTGCAAGTCCTACATCTAAACCAACTATATTTTCAATTTCCATTTTCTCTGGTAACTCTTTATTAGTCTCTACTGAAAAGCAGGCATACCACTTGTTAGTAGTTGTTCTTCTAAGTGTTAAGGTTCTAATGTTTCCTTCAATTTCTCGATGGAGCTTTATTTTAAGAGAGCCAATCTTGGAGAAACTGAGTTTATTATCTTTTAATTTAAACCCTGATTGAGGATAAGTAATACTGTCATATCTTAAGTATCCTTTAAACCTGGGGTAACCCGGCTTCTTATTCTTTCCTTTTTTATTTTCTTTGACTCTTCTAAAAAAGCTCTGAAATGCTTTATCTAATCTTCTGGCTGTATCTTGAAGAGTTTGAGAATAGACTTTTCTAAGTTCTGGTTTTTCCTTCTTAAGCTTTGGTATCTCTTTAATTTGATCATAACAAGTAACCTTTGTCCCGTTCTTTTCATAGAAGGTTTTCCTTTCTTCCAAGAAATGATTATACAACCAACGGCAAAGAGAAAGATGTTCTTCAAGAATCTCTTTCTGGACCTTTGTTGGATATATTCTATACTTGTAGGTTCTCTTTATCATATTTCTTTTTGTTCCTTTATATATTTGCACAATTATTATTTATTTGCAAATTAAATTCCAGGCTCTCATCTTATCTCTTAAAAGAGAATAAGTTTTCTCGTATGTTTCTGTAAAGATGTTAGCAATTAAATAAATAAACAAATATAATAATTATTAGTAGATGGAGAACCTACAACCATAATATTTTATTAGATTTTAAAATAAAAGATTTAATTTTTATAAGTTTACTT
>SOKC01000031.1 GCA_004376325.1 Actinomycetota bacterium
CCTTAAGCTGCAGATGCATTTCCTGCCCTCATCTCCAAAATACCCGCAATAACATGGATTCGTAGCCACTATTAACATAAAATTACAGGGAAAACTACAGGACAGATGATTTCTGGTGATAACTACTTTCTTATTTTCCAGAGGCTGTCTTAAATCCTCTATAAAATTTTTAGGAAATTGCGAAAACTCATCCAAAAACAGTAGACCCTTATGAGCCAGGCTGATTTCTCCGGGTCTCGGATTAATACCTCCTCCAATAAGACCCACTCTGCTTATAGTATGGTGAGGATTTCGAAATGGTCTTTCCTGTATCAGGAGGTTAACATACTTTTCATATAAACTATAAATTTTAGTAACCTCTATACACTCCTCCAGATTTAAGTCCGGCATTATAGAAACAGCTCTCTGGGCCAGCATGGTTTTACCGCTTCCGGGAGGTCCTATTAACATAATGTTATGCCTGCCGCTTACAGCTATTTCCAGTGCCCTCTTTGCCTTAAGCTGCCCTTTCACATCTTTTAAATCAAAATTATATTGATGGTTTCTGTTTGTAATATTCTTATCTTTATCTTTACATATAAATTTCTCTATTTGTTCCCCGCCAGTGAGAACTTTTACAGTCTCAACCAGGCTTTTGCACGCCACAATCCTTATACCGGAAATAAAAGAAGCCTGATTGGCAATCCCGTGTGGTACAAAAAAAAATTTCTTACCCATACCCCGTGCTTTTTCAGCCATGGAAATCAAACCTTTTACCGGATTTATACTACCATCCAGTGACAGTTCTCCTATAAAGCAAGATTCCTTAAAGATGCCGCACCTGATCTGATCGCTGGCTGCAAGGATTGAAAGAGCTATTGGTAAGTCGTAATAAGAGCCGTCTTTTTTTATATATGCCGGTGATAGATTTACAATTATTTTATTAACAGGGAAATCAAATCCACTGTTGATTATCGCAGATCTTACTCTCTGCCTTGATTCATTTACAGCTTTCCCCGGCAGTCCGACAATTATAAAATCAGGGAGTCCCCTTGATATATGAACTTCTACAGACACCTTTATGGCATCAATACCAATTAGTGTAAAACTATCCAGCTTAAAGAGCATGCACTAATTATATATACATTTACACATATAGTCAATTGTATAATATATATATACATCGATTAACTAGAAATGAAAAGCAATAAAAAATGCCGGAGGACAAAGTTAGATAAAGAAATAGTTCATCTAAAAATTATTAAAATTTAAATCCTTTTTTTCACTATTCTATGCCTAGGCTTGTTAAACAGATATTTCTTATTGGACATTTATCGCAATTTGGCCTGGCATTACAAACATCCCTTGCGAAATACCAAAATATCCTATCTAATTCGGCAGGAGAATATCCACTTTTCTTTGATAGCTTAATAATTAAATTCCGAAGGAAAATATAATTTTTCTCATTTCCTGGATTAGTCCCTATATCAATATCCTCATAGCCATAAACTAATTTTCACTCCCCATCTATACTTTGCTTTTTTAAAAATATTTTCTGCTTTATTCTCAGTAATATCTTTAAAAGTTTTAAATTCTTTATTCATTTCCCTAAAAATGTCCGCTCCTTTTTCTCCTCTCATCGCTCTCAATAAAAGGTTCATTGTGAAGATATTAAATATTTGAATAGGCTTTCCTTTTCGGTTTTTAGATAATTGTCTTAAATAAGACTTTCTGCATTCTTCGATAGTTTGTCTTCGTTTTATATAGCCTAGAGAAGGGTGAATTTCCTCTGAGCCAAATGGGAGTGAACCCCTCCAGTTAGACATATTGCATACTAAAAAAACTTAAGTTAGAATAGCTGGCAAGACCCTATTTTGTTTATCTACAATTAAATGCATACTTTTATAAATTTTATCATATTTTAATGTTTAACTAATACCTAATTTTACTAAGAAAATCCTTACTGTTTCTTGAAAGAATATTTTCAACTTCATCTGATTCCAGTCCTGAACCAATTCCTACCTTGCTTTGAAAATCAGATTGGAAGAGGTCACTATGGTTGTGGGCATCACTATTTATTAAAAACCTTACTCCTGCTTCCCTTCCTACTTTTGCTACAATGCCATTTGTCAAACCGTGGCCTTTCCTGGAAGTAATTTCAATATACACATCATTTTTTACAGCAGTATTGGCCTCATCTGGCGTAAAAATACCAGGGTGAGCAAGAAGATCTACATATTTAGAACTTACTGCTTCCAAGTTTGTGCCTGCTTCAACCTTTTCTACTATACTTTCTCCATGCACTACTACTATTTTTGCACCAAGTTCTTTAGCATCTTTTGCCATATCGTTTATGCTTTTTGCGGGAATATTTGTAAGTTCTACACCAGGTATAGCAACTATATCCCAGTACTTCTCCGCTAAATGACAATCTTTTTTTATCCCTTCAATTAAATAATCAAGGTTAGAGTAGCTTGCGTGGTCAGTTATAGCTATACACCTATAGCCAGCAGCAACCGCAAATCTTATAAGTCCAATTGGGCTGCTTCCTCCATCTGATAAAAAAGTATGTGTGTGAAAATCATATATCATGAAAATTTTTCCTCTTTAAAAATATTTAAAAAATATTAATTGTAATTTAAAAAATAAAGTTTTGCATAATTTTATCAGTACAAGAGATAAAAAACTATTAAAAAATTAAACTTATCAAGCATTTAAAAAAATATCAATTATAATTATTATTGGTAAGGGTAGATAGTAAAGTTGATGAAAAATATAATGAAGATAAAATTCCATATAGAATATTTATAGAGCCTTCTTTGTATATTAGGTAAGATAAAAAGAATATGATATAATAAAAAAAGTAAGTTTAAGAAAGAAGAGAATTAAACCTTAGGACAGACTTAATCAAGTTAGACTCTTTTATGCAAAAGGTAGAAAGAGCCACAGAGGCTAATAGAGTTCTCTCAAGTATCTTTTTATGAGATTTGACACTCATTTATTATTTTATTTATTTTTTACACGTTACAGGCAGGTAATATAATGATATTTTATTTGGATCCTGTATATTCAAATAAATATAATAGAGCAAATGATTTACAAATGAAATTAATTTTAATTAATTTAGTGCCACCTTAGAAAACAAATTAAAGCTAGTCTAACCTAAGTAAATTCTAGTATATAATATAGTAATTATGCGGATTCAGTCCATCATTTATACAACTATTTACATAAGGTAGTTATTGCTAAATTACGATTATATTAAGCGACTGATTATATCACAGGTTTTTTCTTTACAGAATATTATAATTTAGTTGAAAAATTCAAGGAAAGGAAGTAATGAAAAATGGTAGAAATTAGAACAGCACTGGTAGGTATTGGTAATTGTGCTAGCGCACTGGTACAAGGACGTTTCTATTACAAAGACAGGGAGGTAGATATTCCTGGTCTTATTACTAAAAATTTCGGAGGATATTTTGCAAGCGATATCAATTTTGTAGCAGCCTTCGATGTAGATGAAAGAAAAGTAGGACTTGATCTCAGCAAGGCTATATTTTCCTTACCAAATTGTACTATAATCTTTCAAAAAGATATCCCTGATCTTAATTGTAATGTTAACATGGGATATGTGATTGATAGTATCTCTGAGCATGCTAAATTATATAATGAAGATGTGAGATTTAAGCCCAGAAAAAATGTTTACAGCTCAGAGGATGAAGCTAGAAAAGCTATTGTAGATATACTTCAGAAAGCAAAAGTTGATGTACTGGTAAACTATTTACCTGTGGGCAGTGAAAAAAACACTTTATTTTATGCTGATTGTGCTCTTGAAGCAAAAGTTGCTTTTGTTAATGCCATACCTGTCTTTGTTTCAAAGTTATATGGAGACAAATTCAAAGAAGCAGGTCTTCCAGTAATAGGGGATGATATCAAATCTCAAGTAGGAGCAACTATTATACACAGGGTACTGACAAAATTATTTGAAGATAGAGGTGAGCCGGTAAAACGTACCTATCAGATCAATGTAGGAGGAAATACAGACTTTCTAAATATGCTAAATAAGAAAAGACTGGAAAGTAAAAGAATTAGCAAAACTCAGGCAGTAACAAGTCAGATGGGCGATCATCAAATTCCAGGTGATGATGTTTATATCGGTCCAAGTGATTATATCCCCTGGCTTTATGATAGAAAAATATGCTTTATAAGGATAGAAGCTGAACAGTTTGGAGGTGTACCGATGGATCTTGAACTGAGACTATCTGTTGAAGATTCCCCAAATTCTGCTGGAGTAATCATGGATGCAATCAGAGCAGCAAAGGTAGCCCTTGATAAGAAGTTCTCAGGTCCTATTATTGAAGCAAGTGCCTATCTTGCCAAGTCTCCAGTTAAGCAATTTGATGATGCTCAAGCTAAAAAAATGCTACTGGAATTTGCTGAAGTCTAAAATTATTAAGTTTGCCATCAAAATCTAATTTGAAATAGGATACTCAGGTTCAGCAGTAGATGTATCATCCAATTTGTAAATTAACCAATATAATGCCTGGGGTAGCGTGTCTATAATAGGAACCAAAGCTGCTGCAGAAATTAATAACAAAGTTGTTATTCTTGCTGCAGGAGAAGGAAAAAGATTAAGAACTAAAAAAAAGAATGAGACAAAAGCTCAAATAAAAGTATATGGGTTAAGCTTAATCCAAAGGGCAATCCTATCTGCAAAAAAAGCTGGTCTCAGTAATTTTATAGTTGTTGTTGGATATAAAAAAGAAATACTAGTATCTCATCTAAAAAAATTATCTAAAATACATGATTTAAACATTGAAATTGTTGAAAATCCGCAATGGGAGAAAGGGAATGGGACATCTGTTTATGCTTGCCATGATCTTATAAAAGGTAACTTTTTTATCTTAATGTGTGATCATCTCTTTGATCCGTCCATACTCACAGAGCTGTCTAAGAACAACCTTCCAGAAAATGGTGCGATACTGGCAATTGATAAAAATATTGACAAAGTATTTGATCTTGGTGATGCTACTAAAGTTCAAGATCAAGATGGAAGCATAATAAGGATAGGCAAAAACCTAAAGTCTTTTAATGCGGTAGACACAGGAATATTTTTTTGTACGCCTACTATATTTGCTGCTTTAGAAAATGCATTTAGCGAGAGAAAGCACTCTCTATCAGATGGAATTGCCAGGATTATAAATCTGGACAAAATGAAAGCTTATGATATTGGCAATAAATTTTGGTTGGATATTGATACAGAGAAAAGCCTTAAGTATGCCAAAAGAGCTTTACTTTCTCAACTAAATAAAATCAGCGAAGATGGTTTTATTTCAAGGTTTGTAAATAGACCTATTTCTAAAAGGATATCAGTTATGCTTTCCTATTTTCCTATATCACCAAATATTATTACTATTATAAGTTTTGTTACTGGATTGATGGCTGCCTTTATGTTTATAAAAGGAAATTATTTTTTCACACTATTTGCAGGCTTATTAGTTCAGCTATCTTCAATAATTGACGGATGTGATGGAGAAATAGCGCGATTAAAATTCCAGGGTACTCCTTTTGGAGCATGGTTTGATACCATTTTAGATAGATATGTAGATACAGCCATCTCAATTGGAATTGGATATAGTTTCTGGTTGACACATCCAGGAGTTCTTCCCTGGATTGGTTGTATCCTGGCATTGGTAGGATTCATTTTAACAAGCTATTTAAAAAAAGAATATTTCAGGCGATATTTTGAAGAAATGCCCAAATCATTTATTCGAACATTAATAAAAAGAGACATCAGGTTATTTGTAATATTTATGGGAGCAATAATCAATAAACCTTACTGGGCATTAATAAGTATTGGTATTATTTCACATATAGGAATTGGATGGAGTTTTTTAGAAATTTATTTTAGGAAGAATCACTCAAGAAGAATGTGATAGGGAGATATGCGAATTAAAGCAAAAACAAAAGCAGATTAATTTTAAAATATGATTAAAAGCTTTTTTATTATGTGAATAGATATTCTTGCGAAATCAGACACTAATTCTTGTTTTCAGAGAACAGATATTCTTGTTATTTACGGAAAAATATTATTTTTTTAGACATTAGCAATTTCTCTTCTCAAATTTGTGTTCTTCAAACAAACTTTTCTCATGTTCCTCCTTTTGTTTAAAGGTGTGTTAGGTGACCCGAAGACAAGTCACGATTGTGGCGAAGCGTTTTGCTTGGTGACATAATTATATATCCCTAAATAGTTTAATAAACAATTCTGCAACCTTTTCAGATGAATTATTATTTACATATTTTTCAGCAGAATTTAAAACATCTTTTCTGAAATCTTCGTCTAGTATTAGCTTAATTATTGCCTCCTTCAACTCTTTTCTATTATTATACTTTACAATTTCCTTCTCTAATAATTTAAAATGCTTGGTATTTGGGACAACTATGGGGGTCAAAGCACCTAAACATTGAAAAGCTGTACTTGAAACAACAACTGAATCTGTAGGTGATTTGGGTATTAGATGTACATCCGCTACATGTAAATATTCATAAATTTTTTCAGTCGGTGCAGCCTCCATTCTTAAATCCAAAAACTTGGGAAGTTCCTTTTGGTTCCACTTATGATCTGATCGGAGGATAATATACTTTATTTCATACTCTCCCTTCAATTCCTCAACTACTTTAAGATAGTCCTTATACTCTTTTAATGGCTGTCTCCCAAATGAGAATAATATTATCTTCTCCTTAGAAATACTTAACTTTTTCCTTGCTAGTGCCTTATTGCCTCTCACAACTGGATGGCAGGGATAGGGTATTATATGAATCTTATTTGGAGAGTATCTTCTCGATAGCATCGATTTATATTTGCTATCAAAACAAACGATGCCGTCAAATTCGCACTTATAGAAACTTTCATAGCTGGGTAATTTGCCTTCATGCACTACGAGAATTTTTTTTGCCTTGATCTTCTTCCAATTTTTGAGAAGAGTTTGGATAGGTATAAGTGCTAATCCCTGGACAACAAGAATATCGTAATTTTCTTTCCATAACCTGTCATCAATCCATCCCGACTCACCTAGAGCCATGGGTTGTTCATATCCCCTTATTACATAATCTTCATCAGGTTTTTCGATAATTTGATGATGCCAATCCTGCGCCGATTTTAATGTAGGCGCAAAAACAGTCAAATCATGTTTTTTTATCCACTCTTTTGCTACTAATTCCGCATGCATTGATATTCCACAGGTAGCATTCCATCTTGTTATCATTGCGATTTTCGTGGCAGGAAACCTCCTTTCCATATATCTCAACATCTGTCAAAGAAAAGTCAGCTTTTTTGCTGGCTTTTTTAGTTAAAATTAACAAGTTTTCAAATAAGCGATAATTTCGTCTAAATCAGCTATAGCTAATCCAACTACTGAATCAGCAGCGCCGTAATAAATCAAAAGTTCGTTTGTTTTCTTGTTAACAACAGCTCCACAAGGAAAAACAACATCATCTACATCACCCACTCTTTCATAATCTTCTTTAGGACCCAAAACCCATTCCTTACTTCGGTGAATTAACTGGAGAGTATCCAGGTCTAATAAAGACATGCTAATCCGATAAATACTTCCAGAAGCTGTCTTCCTTACTCCATGATAAATAATCAACCAGCCCTCAGGCGTTTCAATAGGTTGAGGTCCTAAACCTACTTTAGTCTCATCCCAACTCCTATGTCCAGCAGGAATAAGTACCTTATGGTCACCCCAATTTTTTAGATCGGGTGAAAAAGAAATCCAAATATCAGCTCTACCCTCAACAATAGGCCTGTGAATAAGAGCATAACGCCCTTTAAAAGTTTTAGGAAATAAAGAAGCATCTTTATTTGGTGGCATCAATGGCCGACTCATGCGTTTAAAACTAAAAAAATCTTTAGTTGCGATCAGAGAAACACCGGGGGGCTCATCTGCCACACCATCACAGAAGGAAACACAACTAATCACATATTCTTGCCGTTTTTCTAACCAAACAATTCTTGGGTCTTCTAATCCAAATATGGCTTCGCCTTTGCTTCTATCTGCCTCCAACGTAGGTTTGGAGTCTATTTGCCAATTTGTTTTTCCGCCTTTACTCCTGGCGCAGGTTAAATGGGAGTATCCTTGCCTATCTTTAACTCTCACCAAAAGTAACACCTCATCATTAAATTTTATTGCTCCAGGATTAAATACTGTCCCTACTTTATAAGGCCAAATTTCCGCCGTCAAAATGGGATTTCCTTCATAGCGTTTAAAAAGCTCTGGGCATCTTTCTCTATTCATCTTCTTACCTCATTTTTTTGTTTGTTAAAGAACTCTTCTTATTTCAGATTTTAATAAATTCACGAACTTTGTCAAAGTGTATTCTAATATTAAATAACTCTACATTCTTGTAGAGAATTATCTTTTATATCTTTTCATTGAAAGCTCTAAAAAGATTAAGTTATATTAGGAAATAATTCATTTAAAAATTATTAAAATTTAAATCCTTTTTTTCACTATTTTACTCTCTAAATCAACTTTAAGAATTTATTGTTTGGTTGGTATTTGCATAAATTTTTACTATTTAAAATTACGCAGATAATTTTTAATTCTGTTATTATCTTCGTTTTCTTTACCGTCCTTAAAATATAATTGTATAAACTCAACCTTTTGCTTATTTTCACAATAAGCATAAATAATTCGCAATGAAGAGCCTTTTAAATAACAACAAAAAAGACGGCCTTTTATAATTTTTACCGTTTCTTTTGCTATTAGGACTACAAAATGCTTGCCGGTGCCAAGTGGAAATTTTGAAACAACTTTTTTAAATTCAAGCAGATCATCAACCAATGATTTATATTTCCTTGATAATCGTTTGAAATCTTTAGAAAATTCTTCAGTTTCATCAAAGTTCATCTTCGTAATTTCTTACAGAATGATCCATGTCGCGGTAAAATACGCTTTCATAGCTGATAATCTCGCCATCTTTATGAACTCGCCACGGCACATCGCTGTGAGAATATTCTGTTAATTCATTAGCATTTTTACCTGAAAGACGGGCAAGCACTTCATCTATATGCTTTACTTCTCGTGCGGATAATCTTCTTAAATCGGACTCGCGGCACGGCAGATACTTTTTTTGGTCATACTGAAAATACTTGCTTTTAACTCTCTCTATCTCACCTTTCTCTTCCATCTCCTCAACAATTTTTTTGAATTCTAACGGTGTTGGCCCATAATGATTTTTAATATACCGCGCACCAGTCAGTTGTTCTTCAAATTTCTCATAAAAGTCGAAGTCTATAAAATAAAGTAGTTTATATAAAGCAGTTTCACCAATATTTGGCTTTGCTCCTACTTTTTCTAAAATATATAACAAAACTTCTTTAAATTTTTTAACATTGGCACGCGGAATAATAATGCGGATTCCTGTCGCTTTAGATGTCTTGTGTATCTTTTCTTTTTCCAAAACAATCTTTGTTTTTGTAGCTTTCTTCGACATTAAAAGATTCTCTAGTCCCATACTAAAAATACTCGCAAGTTTTCTTGCCTCAGATATAGTCAATTCCCGTTCTCCTTTTTCTATCTGCATATAAGTAGGCCTAGACATTCCTAATTCTTTAGCGATGTACTCTTGCGAAAAGCCATTTTCTTCTCTTAATAGTTTAATTTTTTTATATAAATCTTTAGCCATCTTCCTTAATTATATTGTGTAAAAGATTCTTGTCAAGTGGATAAGTAGAAATACTTGACATAATAATGTATTTTACTAAAGAAAATATATTTAGTACGATAATATAATTTTATTCTACAAATAAAAATTGCCCAACTGGAGGCTGTTGTCTATGTTTATTCTTCAATGAATTGAGTTAATTAAAACTACTTTAGGTTGGTTAAGTTTTCTTATTATTTAGTCTCTTTTAAAAAGCATTCTCTATATGCTCAATTTTTAAGATGCTTTTATCTTGCGGGGTATTTAATTCAGTCATTCCATTCCACATATTATCTTTTTCTACCATTTTTTTAATTAAACTCCTGTTGATAATTATAGATATAACATTAAACCTGGGATTGAACCCTGAAAGTTTTTTGCTTGCAATATAAAAACTGGCTAATCTCTTTATTCTGGAAACCTTTAATTTATTTATGGTCTCCAGCGGGTCTCCGTAATCCAAATTCGTCCTGGTCTTAACTTCTATAAAAATTAAACATTTATCCTTTTTGGCTATTATATCTATTTCACCGTATCTATTTCTATAATTCTTATCTAAAATGAAATACCCTTCTTCTTTCAAATGTTTCCGGGCAATAAACTCCCCTATTTTTCCTATAATTTTCCTGTTAAAACTATTAACTTAAAACACCTCTAAAAGATACTCTATGAATCAGAGTGGGTCCATACTTTTGAAGAGATTTTAAATGTTTTCTGGTGCCATAACCCTTGTTATGTTCAAATCCATATTCAGGATAATATTTCGACAGCTTAGACATTATCTGGTCTCTGATTACCTTCGCAACTATTGATGCAGCTGCAATGGAAATGCTGAACTGATCGCCATTAACCATGGGTAAATATCCGGTACCTAAATCTATATTAATGAAATCTGATAAAACAATATCCGGTTTTATTTTTAAGCTGCCAATTGCTCTTTTAAATGCAATTGCATTAGCTTTTGTTATTGACAGACGATCAATTTCATCAGGAGGTATCCTTACTACTGACCAACACAGGCAGCTTCTAATTATTTTTTTAAAAATATGCTTTCTTTTGTTTTCAGTGAGTTTCTTCGAGTCATTTATATTTTCTATTATTAGCTTCCTTTTATCCAGAATGACAGCCGCTGCAACCAGGGGTCCTGCTAAAGAGCCTCTTCCCACTTCATCAACCCCGGCTATTTTTTCATAGCCCGCAATATACAGATCATCCTCATATCTGCATAAATTCACCAGTCTTTGTATTTCTTTAAATTCCATAATAATATAAAAAATTTACCACCTGGATGGAGGCCAGTAAATTATAACAAACTCCCCAAATATATCATCTTCTGCAATTGTTCCAAAAAATCTGCTATCAAAACTGTTATTCCTGTTGTCTCCCATTACAAATACCTCACCTTCACCGACAACTATGGTCTGGTTTACATAGGATATATTTTGATTGACTGGCAGGTAGCTTTCAGAGATTTTTTCACCACTTATGAAAATTTCACCTTCGCTGGTTAGAGTAATTTCATCACCTTCTACAGCAATAACTCTCTTAACCAGTTCTTTTTGTTCCAAAGGAGAATGAAATGCTACAATGTCTTCTCTTTTAACAGCGCCAAATTTATATGCAAGTTTATTTATTATGACTTTATCTCCGACTTTTAAGTTAGGTTCCATAGAAGGAGTGGGAACAATGAAAGGTTCAAATATAAAAATTCTAATTAAAGTGGCTGATATTATTGCTGCTAAAATAACAATAGCGTATCTTAAAAATTCTTTTAAGATTTTATTTTTGGCATTAACCTGTTTATTCTTAATCTTAAGAGGCATTAATATAAAAAGTCAAATCATTACATATTTACTTAGACTTAATTTTTGATTTTTTACCAATTCTATCTCTAAGGTAATATAATTTAGCCCTCCTTACTGCGCCTTCGTTAACCTTTTCGATAGACTGAATTACAGGTGAATTTAAAAGAAATGTTCTTTCAACACCCACACTATTAAAAGAGATCTTTCTTACCATAAATGTTTTATTAATGCCAGAGCCTTTAATACTTATTACAATTCCTTCAAAGACCTGAATTCTGTCCTTATTTTCCTCGCTAATTTTTATCTTGACTCTTACTTTATCTCCCGGACTAAATTCGGGTATATCAGTCTTTAAATATTTACTTTCTATTTTATCTAATTTATTCACCTTATACTCCAGCCTATCTCTTTTTCATTCTAATAAGAACCAAACAAATATAATGAATTTAACCATCTTTGTCAATTAAATCCGGCCTTCTTATTCTGGTTATTTCCAGTGATTTTTCTTTTCTCCACTTTTGAATATCTTTATGGTTTCCGCTTAAAAGAATTTTAGGAACAGCCATTCCCTTAAAAACTGGTGGTCTTGTGTACTGGGGATAATCAAGCAGATTGTCCTCAAATGATTCCAACTTTAAAGATTCTTCTTTTCCGACTACACCTGGAAGCAGTCTTATCACTCCATCTATTATAACCATTGCCGGAATTTCACCTCCGGTTAATACATAATCACCTATGGAGATCTCAAAATCAATAAGAGAATCTATCACTCTTTCATCAACACCTTCATACCTTCCACAAATAAGTATTATATTTTCAAGATTTACCAGATACTTTAATTTATTCTGGTTCATCTTTTCTCCCATGGGAGCGAGCAATATCGTTTTCTGCTTTTCTTTCTTTTTAATTTTATTCTTTTTTTTAATGAAAGTAATCGCACCATCTATTGGTTCCGGCATCAGTACCATACCTGGACCTCCACCATATGGCCTATCATCAACCCTGCCGCGCTTATAATTCGAGAAATCTCTTAAGTTGTATATATTCAGCTGGCAGATATTTTTTTTAAAAGCTTCCTTTAGCACCCCAAACTCGATAATATTATCGAACATATCTGGGAAAATGGTCACCACATCTATTTTTAGCATCTTTCAAATGAAAAGGTTTTAAAATGTGATAATAAAATAACAAATTCAAATATATTCCGGAATTTTTTTTAATATTATTTTTTTATCTTTTAGATTTATACTTTCAATATAATCTTCAATAACCGGAATATAGAGAATACTACTGCCTGAATCTCCTGAATCTCTTATATCTAAATCCTTATTCTCTATTTTTACTGCTAAATTATCATTTGCTGCAAATTTCTCCACATTCACTACCTTACCAACAAAAATATTATTTTTTGTATAAACCAGACAATTTATTATATCGTCTACCCAGTACTCATCCTCTTTTAGTTTAGGACTGTCTTTTACACTCCGGAAGAGACTGGTACCTTTTAATTTTTCAGCATCATTTCTGCTGTCTATGCTTTTAAATTTAATTACTGGTATGTAAGATCTTTTTATTTTCTTCCATCTAATACTTTCAACCTCTATTTTCTTCTTACATTTTTCATCAAAAAAAAGAGTATCTCCCCTTTTAACAGTTTTGGGATAATCAATAAGCAACATTACAGTTATTTCTCCTTTTATTCCATGCGGCTTACCGATTATCCCAATTAACCTTGCATCTACACTTACTTCTGACATTTATTAATGCCTGTTTAAAAAAACTATCTATATTTATATATTAAATTATCAATCCATAATCTTAACAATAGAGGATTTACCTCTTTTAGCAGATGCAGCTCTCATTAAAACTCTCAGAGCATTTGCGGTTCTTCCTTTTTTCCCAATTACTTTTCCCAGATCATCTTCTGCTACTTTTAGTTTAAAAATCACTGTTCTTTCATCTTCCTCCTCTTCTGTAATGTCAACATCATCCGGGCTGTCAACTAGCTCTTTTACTATGTACTCTAGTAGTTCTTTCACTATTTACCTCCAGTTTAAGTTGTGATAACTACTTCTTTAAATCAATTTTATCAAAAAGTCTTTGAACTGTATCTGTTGGTCTTGCACCTTTCTTAATCCAACAAAGAGCCTTGTCTTTATCCACTTCTATTCTCGATGGATCACCTTTCGGATCATATATGCCTATTTTTTCAATGAACTTTCCATCTCTTGGCGACCTGATATCCGCTACCACAATTCTGTAAAAGGGCCTCTTTTTTGAACCCATTCTAGCCAACCTGATCTTTACACTCAATCCATAACCTCCAAATTCCTAAATAGATAGCTTCATGCTTTCATAATTATATATTTTTCTATAAAACTTGCAAAACATTTTTTTGCCTAAAAATTACCAAGAGGTAAATTAAATTTCCCTTTCAGCCCTGAAAATTGTTTTAACATCTGTTTTGTTTTGCTAAATTGTTCCAGTAGTTTATTTACTTCTGATACAGAATTGCCGCTTCCTTTTGCTATTCTCTTTTTTCTGCTGCCGTTAATTATATGCGGTTTTCTTCTTTCATCCACAGTCATAGAATTAATTATAGCTTCTATATGAGACAGGTGCGAATCATCTAAATTTACTTTTTTAAATATTTTACTTTTATTGACTATGGGCATCATCGAAAATATCTTATCTATTGACCCCATCTTCTTTAAACTTCTTAGCTGCACAACAAAATCCTCAAAATTTAATTCATTCCTGTAAATTTTCTCTTCGATTCTCTTTGCCTCTTTTTCACTTACTACTTTTTCCGCTTTTTCAATCAGTGTTAAAACATCGCCCCTACCTAATATTCTGGAAGCTATCCGGTCCGGGTAAAATATATCAAAATCCTCGATTTTCTCCCCATTGGATACAAATTTTACCGGTTTTTTAACCACATAATATACCGAGAGCGCAGCGCCTCCCCTGGTATCACTGTCCAATTTAGTCAGGATTATTCCATCACATCCAACCCGCAGGTTAAAACTGGAAGCAATATTTACAGCTTCCTGACCGGTCATGGCATCCAATACCAGATATATTTGATGTGGCGTGGTCTTATTTCTGATATTTGCAATCTCATTCATCATATTTTCATCAATATGTAACCTTCCAGCAGTATCAATTATGATTACATCACTCCCGGATTTTTTAAATAATTCTACCCCTTTTACCGATATTGATACCGGGTCTGAATTATTTTCAGAATAAACATCCACATCTATATTTTTTGCCATATCTTCCAGTTGTAATACTGCAGCCGGCCTGTATACATCTGCAGCTACCACAGATACCTTCTTCTGGAATTTGGTTTTTAAAAAATTAGCTAATTTAATAACAGAGGAGGTTTTTCCAGAGCCATGAAGCCCAACAGCCATTATAATTGTAGGCCCTCTGGAAGCAAAACTAATACCGCCACTGCTTGAACCCAGCATTCTTATAATCTCTTCATTTACTATTTTTACTACATGCTGATAAGGAGTTATGCTCTCCAATATCTTCTCGCCTGTTGCCTTCGCCTTTACATTTTCTATAAATTCTTTAACCACTTTAAAATTTACATCAGCTTCCAGCAAAGCCAGTTTGATTTCCCTTAAAGCACTGTCTAAATCATTAGGGCTTAATTTCCCTTTATTTCTTATTTTATAAAACAAATCTTCAAATTTGGCTGTGAGCAGATCAAACATTTATAAAATCCCTTTCTATTATGAGTTTCAAATTAAGAGAATATCAATTCAGTGAATCTGATCGGATCAAAATAACATATGTCTTCTAATTTTTCACCATTGGTAACCAGTTTTATAGGAATATTCAGATCATTCTTTATAGTAATCACTATTCCGCCTTTAGAAGTGCTGTCGGTTTTAGTTAAAATAATTCCAGTCAGATTTAATGAATTGTTAAATAATTCTGCCTGATTTCTGGCATTCTGACCGGTAGTGGAATCCACTACAAGCAGTATTTCATCAACTTCCCGGTCTATTCTCCTGCAGATTACTTTTTTTATTTTTTTAAGTTCCTCCATAAGATTATACGAAGTCTGCATTCTTCCTGCAGTATCAATTATTACCAGATCGGTTCCTCTGGCCTTTGCTTTTTCTACACTATCATAAACTACTGCCCCGGGGTCAGAAAACTTCTGGTGGTAAACCATATCCATTCCCAATTTTTCAGCATAATATTGTATCTGTTCTACTGCAGCCGATCTGTAAGTATCAGCTGCTGATATCAAAACCTTTTTTCCATTCTTTTTAAACATATTGGCTAATTTTGCAATCGCGGTGGTCTTACCCACACCATTTACTCCAACTATCAGGAATACCGTAGGAGGTCTGGATGATATATTTAATTTACTATCTCCATTGCTTTTAAGAATTTCTATAATTTGCTGCTTTAATGAAAATCTTACTTTTTCAAGGTTATTTATATTTTCACGGTAAACATAGTCTTTTACTTCTCCTAATATCCTGCTGGCAGTATTAATACTGATATCACCGGTTACCATCTGTTCTTCCAGCTCGTCCCAGAATGATTTGCGCTCATTTTTAAACTTATTCCAGATATAACTTAAATTTTTAATTAACTTCTGCATATTTTTTCCCGATCTTTTCGGAAATTATTTTGGAAACTCCGTTGGATTGCATAGTTACTCCATAAATAGTATCTGCAACTTCCATTGTTCGTTTCTGGTGAGTAATTATTATTATCTGCTGCTTTTCAGAAAATTTCTTCACCAGGGTTAGAAATCTGCTAATATTTACATCATCCAGCGTAGCATCTACTTCATCAAAAACATAAAAAGGCGATGAATTTATCGAATAAATAGAAAAAAGAAATGCAATAGAAACTAAAGTTTTTTCTCCTCCAGATAGCAATGAAAGAGGGGCAAACTTATTATTACCAATATCTACTTTTAGATCCACACCTATTTCATCATCGCTTTCGCTATCAATTTTTTCAAGCTGCATTTCACCATTACCTAAGGGGAATAGAATCTTAAAATAGTTTTTAAAACACTGGTTGATTTCATCAAATTTTTTAAAAAAATAGTCGGCTATCCTTTCATTCATATCCTTAATTAATTCCTCCAGATTTTTTTTGCTTTCAATCAGATCAAGCCTCTGATTAGCCAGGAAGTCGAATCTTTCTTTTATCCTGTTATATTCAATTGCTGCATTGGGATTAACATTTACATATTTCTTTATTTCATTTTTAAACCTTTTTACTTTAACTTCGGACTGTCCAGTGTCACTGCTTGGATTGTAACTTTTCAATACGTAATCAATTGATAAATTATAATTATCTACAATATTCTCTGTAATAGCCTCTACCTTTTCCTTTATTTGTTCCTTCTTTAAGTCGATTTTATATATACTGTTCTCCAGGTTTGATCTAGAGATACTTAGCTTGTTTAATCTGCTGCCAAGTTCATTTATTTTATCCTGACTGCCTGAAACTAAACTGCTTCTTCTTTCAAATTCCGGGTAAAGTTTGTTTTTTATACCTTCTGAAACTGATAGATAGCCATTTAGAATTGAATGAATCTTCCTGGACCTTTCCAGGTTTGTCATACAAATATTCTTTATGATTCTAATCCGGTCCAGTCTCTTCTTAAAATTATCGATTTTCTTCTCATTTCCTTTTTGAGATTCTTTTTTGCTTACCTCATCTTTACCTCGCTGGCTGGTTTCAATTATCTTATATAATTTCTTTATCTCTTCTATAATTAAATTTCCTCCCGTTTCAACATAACAAAAAATATTTTTATCTTTTAATGTTTTCTTTAAATTTTCTAAAAATTTCAGGAGCAGGCCATCAATCCTTTTAAGCCCATTTGAAATTCTCTGTAGTGAAGATATATCAATACCATTTCTGCCTTTCTCTAATGGGACCTGCGGCTCCTTTATATTTTCCATACTGCTGGTAAACTTTAGATCCAACATATTATATAACGTGCTGAATACACTCTTTTTACTTTCAATCAGAGCTATGATACTTTCGAGCCCGTTTTTTTCTGAATTAAACCAGTCAATCTTATTTTTCCAGAATTCGTACTCACTCTGCTCTTTATCGATAAGCTTTAAAAGATCATTCTTCTCCTTTTCTGCGCTTAAAATTTTGCTTGCAATTTCTTTTAACTCATCTTTATTTTTCCTATAAGATTCGTTTTCACTTTCCCATTCATTATTCAGGTGGTTAAGATGAGCAATAAAAAGAGAAATTTCCTCATCCTTGAGTAAATTGAAAATTTCAGCATGTTTTTGGGCTCTTTTTGCTTCAATTTCAAGAGGATCCATTGTCCTTTTTATTTCTTCCATTAAATCATCTATCCTATCGACATCATTTTTTACTTTTTGAAGCTTACTCAGGGATTTATCCCTCCTGTTTTTATGTTTTGATATTCCCAGTACATCCTCTATTATAGCTTTCCTTTCAATGGGCTTAAGCACCGCAATTTCATTAATCTGTCCCTGATTTATAATAATATTCAAGCCCTTCCCTATCCCGCTGTCTGCTGTAAGCTCCTGTATATCTATTAGTCTGCAGGGTGAAGAATTTATAAAATACTCACTGCCTCCTCTCATAAATACCCTGCGGGTGAATTTAACCTCCCTGAACTCTATATTAAATAATTTATTTGAGTTATCAAACATCAGAGAAACTTCAGCAATTCCCATTTCTTCATTTTTACTCTTGAAAATTACATCTCCCATTGAGCTCCCGCGAAGTGATTTCGGGCTTTGCTCGCCCAGAACCCAGGAGATAGCATCTGCTACATTACTTTTACCGCTTCCATTGGGCCCAACAATTACGCTGATCCCGGGCTCAAAAAATAATCGGCTTTTGTTTTTGAAAGATTTAAAACCCTGGAGTGTTATATTCTTTAAGTACAACTTTAATTTCCTAAATAAAAATTATAAATTTAAATTATATAGCGTCTTTAAAGTATTTTTTGCAGCATCCTGTTCAGAATCTTTTTTACTTTTTCCTTCGCCCATACCAATTATTTCATCACCGATCATTACCACTGAATAAAATAATTTATTATGATCAGGACCTTCGGATTTAACCAGTTTATATCTTGCAAGTTTGGAATAATCCGCTTGAATAGCTTCCTGAAGGTAAGTTTTATAATCTACAATTTCAGGGGCTTTAATATTTTCTTTAATTTTATCTTCATATCTTTTCAGGACCCAATTAAAAGTAAAATCAATTCCCTTATCAACGTAAATAGCACCTATAAGAGCTTCTACGCTATCAGCTAAAATAGATATTTTTATCCTTCCCTTGCAGGACTCTTCATTTTCACTTAAAAGTACCTGCTGGTCTATTTTTATTTCTCTGGCTATTTTTAACAGCGTCGCTCTACTGATTAAAACTGCTCTTATTTTAGCCATTTCCCCTTCAGTAAAATTGCTGTATTTTTTATATAAATATGATGTAATAATAAAGGAAAGTACACTGTCACCCAAAAACTCCAGCTGTTCGTTCCCCCGTGATTGAATATTTATCTGATGGGCAAAAGATCTGTGAGTTAAACTTTGTATATAGATTTTTAAATCTGCAGTATTAATTCCCAAACTTTTTAACCAGTCCCTTACTCTTCTCTTCAGTACACCTTCATCGTTCATTAAGTAAATTTCCTCACCTTATATAACTATAAAAATTTTTTTCTATATTTAAAATTATTTTTTAGAATGAGTATCAATATAATCCAGAGCATCCTTTACTGTAACAATTTTTTCAGCATCTTCATCACTTATTTCTATCCCGAATTTATCCTCAAATGCCATAATAAGTTCCACTAAATCCAGTGAGTCAGCTCCCAGATCATCAACAAATTTACTTTCAGCTTTAACATCTTCTTCCTTAGCGCCAAGTATATCAATTAAAATCTCCTTAAGCTTGTCAAAATTTTCCATTATTACTCCTTTTACCATTGTTTTAATTGTTACTATTGTTTTAATTCATATTATTAATTTCTTCATTGATCTTCCTGATTATATTTGTTTTCAAACCTTCTATGGCTACTTTTATGGCATTTTTAATTGCTCTGGACTTTGAGCTTCCATGAGAAATAATAACCAGGCCGTTTAACCCTAAAAGTTGCGCTCCTCCATATTCTTCATAATCAAATCTCTTCTTCATCATAGTAAAAGAGTTCCTGAGCCCTAAAGCTGAAAGTTTAGCCAGTATACCTGAAGTCAAGATTTGTTTTATTTCACCAAAAAAGAAGTTTGCCAGACCCTCAATTGACTTCAATATTACGTTTCCTACAAACCCATCACAAACCACCACATCTGCTGCGCCCTCAAACAGTTCCCTGCCTTCTATATTTCCAATAAAATTAATTTTAGGATAGCTTTTAAGTAATCTGTAACTTTCAACCACCAGTTCGCTCCCTTTCTTTTCTTCCTCGCCAATATTAACCAGAGCCACTCTTGGATTGTCTATTCCAAGAATATTCTCAGAATAAATTTTCCCCATTATAGCAAATTGCTTCAGGTATTGAGGTTTGCAATCAGCATTGGCTCCAGCATCGATTAATACAAATTTCCTATTCGATAAAGGTATTACCACTGCAATAGCAG
Source organism: Actinomycetota bacterium (assembly GCA_004376325.1). Taxonomy (GTDB): domain Bacteria; phylum Actinomycetota; class Humimicrobiia; order Humimicrobiales; family Humimicrobiaceae; genus Hydromicrobium. The sequence goes on from SOKC01000031.1 coordinate 20,126, forward strand.
GTCTTAATACATTTTCTATTCTTTTCATATTAAAAAGAGAGCAGGCCATTACCGCGCCAGTATTACCAGCAGAGAGAAAAGCATTCCCCTGACCCATGGATGCGAGTTCTGAACCTATAAAAATTGAGGAATTCCTTTTTTTCTTTATTATTTCTGATGGGGATTCGTTCATACTTACTTCCTGGGAGCTTGGAACAATCTCTATACCATCAAGATTTAACTGGCTGGATGCTGCGACTGTCTTTATCTTATCTTTATTTCCAACCAGTTTAATTTTTACTCTAAAGGCTTCTCTGGCTTCTATAGAACCCTTAATAATCTCTTCAGGAGCAAAATCTCCCCCCATTGCGTCTATAACTATTGAATAATTATTTGAGTTAAACTGCGCCATAATTGATTTTAGCTGTAATTATTTTTTTGAAATTTCCAGCAATCTATTTATATCTATATGCTCCCTCACCACTTCAACTATTTTATCTATTTTTTTAATTTCATGAAATCTTACACGGCCGATAATTTCTCCAACTTTCTCCACTGCAGTAAGCGTATCAAAATTAACCAGAATCATAGGCACTCCTAATTCTTCAGCCCTTCCCAGAACTATAGTGCTTGGCTGAAAATTACCTGTAAGTATAAGACATTTAGTAGGTGTTTCCAGAGCTGCAAGCTGAACATCCGCCCTGTCTCCACCGGTTATAACCGCCTTATTGGCCTTTCTTCTAAAAAATTTAAGCGCCTGTTCCTGACCCATAGCTCCAACCATAAATGTCTCCACCAATTCATTAACTTTGTCCTCAGCGCAAATTATCTGTCCGCCTAAAAGCTTAGACATTTCCTTTATGCTTACAGAAGACAGCATCTTGTCCGAAGCTATATATCCAAAAACTTCTATTCCCTTTTTTGTCAGGAATGGAACTATCAATTCTTCGAGGTAGTTCATCTGGCTTCTTGGAATCCAATTTATGATTACGCCACTCAGGTAATCTCCTAAAAATTCCTTTGAATAAAGAACTTGATCTACAATTTCAGAGCTATATTTAATTACCATAATTACTCTGGCGCCCAATTTTTCACAAATTTTATCTGAAGATATCCCTAAGAAGTAGCCGTCCTCAACACTTTTTGCCCCTTCTAAAATTACAATATCCTTGCCCTTTTGAATTCTGTGGTAAGCTTCAGCAATTAAATCCACAAACCCTTTAGAGAAACTTTTATCTTTCAGGCCTTCTCTAGTGTAATGCTGGGTTAACACAATAGGGCATATATCCTCAAGTTCTTCTTTTACGTCCAGTATATTTGATATATATTGTGCATCTTCATCTGTATTTATTCCTCCTACCCGGGTTGGCAACGTCCCCAATGGTTTCATATATCCTACTTTCAGGCCTTTTTCAGTAAATAATTTTCCTACACCTACACACATCGAACTCTTTCCAGAAAAAGGTTGATTTGAAATAAAAAATAACGGAATCATTTTAACCTCCTATTCTTATTCTTACATCTCCGGCTATAGATCCTTCTCCCTGTTTTTTTACAAATAAGGGATTTATATCCATTTCTAATATTTCTGGGAAATCCGTAACCAGCTGAGAAACTCTAAGTATAATTTCAATTATACTATCAATATCTGAAGGATCCTCACCTCTTGTGCCTTTAAGCAATTTAATAGTCTTGATTTCCTCTATCATCTCCCTGGCAACCTGCCTGCTTAAAGGGGCAATTCTAAAAGATACATCTTTAAGTGCCTCAACATATATCCCACCAAGTCCAAACATAATCATAGGTCCAAACTGCGGGTCTTCGCTCATTCCAATAATAGTCTCTTTTTTATCTTTAATAAATTCCTGAACCAGAATACCGCGTATATTGGCATCAGGCATATATTTGCTTGCGCTAAAAAGAATCTGGTTATAATTTTCCTCCAGCTCTTTTTCATTATCTATTCCAATCTTAACACCGCCAACATCAGTTTTATGTAAGATATTCGGAGAAACAATCTTTAGCACCAGTGGATATCCAATCCTGCCTGCTATTTCTTTTGCTTCATCTATATCACAGGCTAATTCTGCTTTGGGCATTCTTATGTCATACGCCTCCAGAATTTCTCTAGCTTCCATCTCCCCTAACTCTAATCTGCCTTCATTCTGGCACTGATAAAATATTTTTTTAACTCTTCCCTTATTAACATTAAAATCTTCAATAGGAAAGCTCTTTCTGGATTTCCAATCAGTGTGCTCCATCATAACTTTCAATGTATCTATTGCTTCTTCCGGAATATCAAAGTTTGGAATATTTTTTTCAGCTAAAAATTTTACTGCTTTTTTAACTTCAGAACCTCCCATAAAACTGGTCAGCACCGGAATACTTTTGCCACTATTTTCCATTACCTCCACAATTGCACTGGCTGTCCTGTAAGGTTGAGTCATAGCCTGTGGTGAAAGCAGCACCACTACCGCATCAACATTACTATCCTTTACAATCACTTCCAGTGTCTTTTTGTATCTATCTGCCAGCGCATCTCCCAATATATCAACAGGATTATAAAAATTTGCCGCCTCTGGCAAAAATTCCTTCAAACTATCTATGGTTTCTTTTCCCAAACTGGCCAGAAATATATTGCTTTTATCACATTCATCGGTAGCCATGATACCGGGACCACCTGCATTTGTTATTATTACAACTTTTTTACCTTTAGGCAATGGTTGATATGAAAAAGCTGTGGCATAATTGAATAGGTCCCTGGTGTTATTAGCCCTTATTATTCCTGCCTGCTTAAAAGCTGCGTCATAAGCTTTAGCTGAACCGGCAAGAGTACCGGTATGAGATGACACTGCCCGGGCTCCGGCATCTGTATTTCCCGACTTTATAACAATTATAGGTTTCTTCTTAGAAACTTTTGAAGATATCCTGATAAATTCCCTGCCATATTTTACACCTTCAAGGTATGCTGTTATAACCTCGGTATCTTTCTCATTCTCCCAGTCATCAAACAAATCGTTTTCTGAAATATCGGCTTTGTTACCCAATGATACAAATTTTGAAATTCCAATCTTATTTGTTTTCGCCCAATCCAGGATAGAAGTGCCCAGTGCACCCGATTGCGATATAAAACCTATCTTACCCCTGGGAGGCATATGGGGTGAGAAAGTGGCATTTATGGGGCATTCAGTATCAATGATTCCCAGACAATTAGGTCCTAATATTCTTATCCCATAGTCCTTTGCTTTTTCGATCAGCTGTCTTTCTCTTTTTGCACCTTCTATTCCGGTTTCCTTAAATCCTGCTGAAATAACAATAGCCCATTTCATATTTTTCTTTGAACACTCTTCTAAAACCTGCGATACAAACTGTGCCGGGATAACTATTATCGCTAAATCCAAATCATTGGGGATATCCAGGACTGAGTGATAACATTTAATGCCGTGTATCTTATCTGCTTTAAGATTTACCGGAAATAACTTACCCTTATACCCTGAATTTATTATGTTATCAAAAATGATACGGCCTACTTTTTTTTCTTCTCTGGCAGCTCCTATTACTGCTACAGAATCCGGACAAAAAAAATTTTGCAAACTCAAATTACAAACCTCCAATCCTATTTCTACAGTCCACTTTCACTTTTATTTGCTTGCTTCTTTGGTTTCTCTCCTTTCTTTTCTTTTGCCCTTTTCTTCAAATATTATTATCTCATGTTCAGAGTAATAGCCACAATTTTCACAGACTCTGTGTGATATCTTTTTACTATGACACCTGGGACAATCTACAATGTTTAACATTTTTAGCCTGTCATGGGTCCTACGCTTGTCTCTTCTAGATTTTGACGTTTTCCTTTTTGGAACTCCCAATACTATATCCTCCTGCTGAATATTTTGTTACAAACTTGTTATAAATAAACTCAAACAAATAAATATATCATAAAATAATATTTATTCAATAAATATTATTTATCAATGTCATTTATCACCTGAACTCAGTGTACTTCTAAATTGCTCTCTTCCTTTTTCAATTGCATTTAGTAGTTTATGCAATACAGCTTCCATGTTTGCCAGCTTTTCATCAGCATAATCCTCAGCTTCCAGCCTGATGGTCCTTGCTCTTGCTTCTACTGAAGACATTATTTCCTCCGATTTTCTATTGGCACTTTTTAGTATCTCGGTTTCACTAACCAGGACTTCCGCCTTTTCTTTTGCCTCCTTTATTATTCTTTCAGAGTACCTTTTGGCTTCTTCTATCATATTTTCTCTTTCTTTCACAATCCATCTGGATTGTTTAAATTCTTCCGGCAGTATATTCCTCAGTTCATCCAACAGGTCATATATCTCATTTTCATTTACAATTATATTGGACGAAAATGGAATTTTCTTACATTTATCAAGAAATTCTTCAATCCGGTCCACAATTTCAAATGCATCCATACCATTCTCCATATCTATTTCTTTTTAATTAAAAATATCTTTATTAAAACTTTTAACTATATCTTTTTCTATTTCCTCTGGAACCAAACCTTTTATACAGCCTTTAAACCTGGCCACTTCTTTTACCGCACTGGAACTAAGGTAAGCAAATTTAGGATTAGTTATCATAAACATAGTCTCTACTTCCGGATTTAATTTTTTATTTATTTGCGCCATCTGGAACTCATACTCAAAATCCGATATAGCTCTGAGACCCTTGACTATAACCGTTGCCTTTACTCTTTTGGCCAGATCCACCAACAGCCCCTCAAATGTGATCACTTCAATATTATTTAGATTTTTTAGCGCCCTCTTTGTAAAATCAACTCTTCTCTCTGTAGTATAAAGATGTTTCTTTCTGGTATTTTTTGATATGGCTACTATTACTTTACAGAAAATCTTTGAACATCTACTAATAATATCTTTGTGCCCCTCGGTTATAGGATCATAAGTTCCCGGGCATAGTGCAATCTTTTCCATAAAACAATCCAATCTCTTAAATTTGATAAGGAGAGAGATAAATTACTTTTTTATCTCCAAAATGTGATTCTTTAATTTTTCTCAAATTTTTTATTTCCTCACTTGCATCCTTTTTAAAAAAATATTCATATATTATCAGGGTATCAGCTCTGGTAATTTTTTTTTCTGATAAAATATCGAATATTTTTTTCATTATACCACTTTTAATTTCATATGGTGGGTCTAAAAAGATTATATCCCACTTCAAACCTTCATAAAACTTTAAAAATTCAAAAACATCACTTCTAATTATTTTATACTTTTTACTGTCATCTTTTAAACACTCAGTATTATATTTTATGAGATTAATTGACTGTAAGCTTTTATCTACAAAATATACCAGGTTACAATTCCTGCTCAAAGATTCTATTCCCAGTGAGCCTGTTCCTGAAAACAGGTCCAAAACATTTGACCCCACTATTCTATCACCAATAACATTAAAAATACTTTCTTTTACACTGTCTAAAGTGGGCCTAATTTTATAATCCGAAGGAGGTTTTAGTTTTTTACCCCTGAATTTACCAGAAATAATTCTAATAGCTCATCACCATCTAGCGCAATCATTCTATTGAAAATATATAAGGATATAAGGGTTGTCCCCCCTTATGCATTTCTATATCCATTTTAGGAAAATATTTTTTAAGCTTTTTTTTAATGGTCTCATTATCTTCAGGTATGGCATCTTTCCCGGTATAAAAGGTGATAACCTCTTCAGTAGAACTTGCAATATCTCTTACCAGGTCTATAGTGGCATCCACAACATCATCCGAGATTACTCTTACTTTGCCATCAGATAAACCAATATATTCACCCTTCTTTATTTCACCAACCATAAGATTTGCATTCCTCACTGCCTGTGTTATTTCCCCGTTCTTGGTCTTTTTGGCTGCTTCCTCCATATTATACCTGTTTTCTTCCATGTCTGAACCAGGATTATAGCTCAGGACTGCCGATATTCCAGCCGGAATGTTTTTGGTAGGTACTATATAAACACTCTTATTCCTGGCAATTTTCTTTGCCTGATTTGCAGTAAGTATAATATTTTTATTATTTGGAAATATAATAACCTCGTCAGCCTCGGCGCTGTTTATGGCCTTTACTATATCATAGGTTGATGGATTCATACTCTGTCCCCCGCTTACAATAATATCCGCACCAATACTTTTAAATATCTCTTCCAGTCCATCGCCATTAGCCACCACTATCAGAGCCCTTCTTTCCTCCATCTTTTCTTCTACTGGTTCTGCTTCTCCCACTGCTTCTTTCCTCTGATCTTCCATATTATTAATTTGAATTTCATGAAGAGTACCTTCTCTTAATGCTCTTTTAAGAACTTTTTGGGGATGGTTTGTGTGCACATGTATTTTTACAAGATTTTCATTTCCGACCACCATCGTGCTATCGCCGAAACTTTCAATTCTTTCCCTTAATCTTTCTATATTTATCCCGCTGCCTTTTATCATAAATTCAGTACAATAAGTATATTTAATCTCATAACCCATTTTTACTTCTTTTAATCTTTTACCCTCAGCTTGCGGAACATATGCTTTAGGTTCTCTATCTAGACTATTACTCCTTGATTTATTATTTTTACTGCTTCCAGATGCAGGAGATACACTTCCAGCTATACTTAACTCTCTCTCCATGCTGCCATTTATGCTATTAATCTCTATTAAAGCCTTTCTGGCTCCAATCAAAATATCTAAAATACCCTGTGCACCAGCATCTACTACGCCAGCTTTCTTTAGCACCGGCAGGAGAAAAGTAGTTCTTTCAACAGATTTTTCAGTTTCGGAAATAATTCTATCCAGAAGCTCCACCAGTTTTATTTTATCAGTATTAATGTCTAAATTTTCAACAAGCTTGTAAATATCCTTCATAGTAGTAAGCATGGTTCCTTCAGTCGGATCCTGCACAGAATCATAGGCCATATCTCTGGATGATCTTAACGCTTCTTTAATTACATCCAGATTTAAACTATCACTTTTTATTATTATATCGAAAAAACCTTTAAGTATCTGAGAGAATATTACACCAGAATTTCCTCTTGCCCCCATTAACGCTCCAAATGAAGCTTTCTCCAGAACACTTTTTACAGAAAAATTCTTAAGCTTTAAAAGCTCTTCTTTTATCGCCTTTAAAGTCAACAGCATATTGGTACCGGTATCTCCGTCCGGAACAGGAAACACATTTAAATCATTAATTTTTTCTTCGCTTTCCTTAAATTTTTCCAGTATTATATCAATAACTTTTTTTAAATCCTGGTTATTTATTTCATAAAGCATTGTCATATTTATTCCAGTTTTAAAATTATAAATATTCAATTAAATATTCTATCATATTATATTAAAATTTTTTTGTTTCTAAATAAAATTGACCTATTTAACTTTATAATTTAAATATTTTAATTTATTTTTACACCTATTATTAAGACTTTTTAAATTAAAAATTGTTTCTTTATTGTTTCAGGCTCCCACTTTACCCTGAATTCCTTTTTTACAGCGTAAAGTGCTGCTTATTTATTTTTCGTTTTGCTGCCTCATTATCATCTGTTTATTTTCACTCGTTTATCTATTTACCTATTTTTATCACTCCCTTCTTAATCCTTAAAACCTGCCTGGTAGATAACCTAAGTACCTCTGCTGCATCCTTAACTCTAATCTCTCCCTCTACTAGTCTCTCTGCTACCTTTAGTCTTGCCATCTCCTTTTCTGTCATGTGATATGTTTCCTCTCTTGTATTCATAGGTGACATTTTCCCTGAATAACTTGGAGGTGACAATATCGCAGAATAACAACAAATGTCAAACATTTACCTTGAAAATTGAATAATAAAATGCTAATATTCCTACCTGGTCCAGTTTTAATTGCTTATGATTCATTATTCATAATTAAATAGTACTGGGCTTATGCTGTAAAACCATAAAATATATTTTTTTAATTATACAGGAGAAAAAATGTCCGGAGTATGTGAAATTTGTGATAAAAAGACAACTTTTGGAAATACTGTAAGCCATTCGCACAGAAAGACCAGAAGAACGTTTAAAGCCAATATCCAAAAGGCAAAGGTTGAATATAAAGGCAAGATTAAAACCATAAACATCTGCACCAGCTGCCTGAAATCAGGTAAGGTTAAAAAAATAGTGTGAGTTTGGTAAGTTACCTCACCTTAAAAAATAATATATAGTTAAATTTCTTTAACTTCTAACTCGGGGGAGGGATAATGTTTTACATTTTTTGTGATCAGTGTTAAACCGTATGCTATAGCTGTAGCTGCAATAATTACATCAGTAGTAGCTAATATCTTACCTTTTTTTACATACTTTTGCTTTAATCTGCCCGCCAACTTAGCGATATCACTAGTCACTTCAAAGTAATAAAGGCTTTCAATAAATTTATCTGTTTTTTCTTTTTCTTTTTCTTTCATGCCGGTATAAGTTTCGGTAATATTTATACAGCAGCAGCCTGCAACGTCACCCCTTGTGCCAATCTCTTCAAGATAAGAGTTTACTCTTTTATCACCACGTAAATGGTCAATTATTGTAGTCGTATCCAATAAATATTCAGCCATTACATTATTTCCTTCAGTCTCTTTTCATCTTCCTCTCGAAGGCTTCTTACCCAGCTACCAACTCCTCTTTTAAATTCAGGATGATCTTTATCATTCCAAGCACCGGCTGTTTCCTTTATCGCTTTAAGAAAGTTCAAGCGCTGTATCTCTTTTTTTACAGCTTGGGTTATAAACCAGCTACGCTTTCTTTTACCTGAAAGCCTGTCTATCTCTTCTACTAATTCTTCTGGTACTACAACGTGTGTCCTTTTTTTTGTATCCATGTTAATCTTTTTATTAATTTATAATTGTATATTTAATGTTAACATATTATGGGACATTGTCAATATTATATAGAGGTTGAATCATTTTAGAATCCTTTTAGACTACTCAATTCACAATAATTTTATAAATTCTTTAAAAGGCTGCAGACAAAGCCTGCTTCACTCCCAAAATAATAGGGCATTATTTCCAGGCAGGCTTCCTTCCCTAAGCAGATATCATTTTTTGGTTGACCTGAAAATGACATCAACTTATCAGAAATGCTTGATCTTTCTATTCTGTACTTATCTTTAAACTCCTCTAAAAACCTGTCTATTACCTGCTGATTTTCTACAGGTGATATAGTGCAGGTATAAAAAACAATCTTTCCCCCCACTTTTAGATACCTGTCACAATTTACCATTATCCTGTAAGACATATTAGAAAGGCGGATAATGTCGTCCATCACCTTATTGTATTTTGCGTCCGGATTTTTAGAAATGGTTCCAAAAGCACTGCAGGGAGCGTCTATTAAAATTTTATCAAAATATCCGGCAATGTTTTTTAAGCCTTTTTTATCCGAAGCTTTAGTGCGGCATTCCGAACCTTTACTGATTAAAATATCCATTCTTCTATCTAAAAAACCAGGTTTAGCTGCATCTGCTTCTATAATCCTTGCATTCCTTATATTTAACCGCTCTAAATTATCTTTTAATACCTCCAGCCTGTTTTTGCTTATATCAACCGATACCACTTTACCCTCATTTTTCACCAGCTCTGCAATATAGGCAGTCTTGCCGCCTGGCGCAGCGCATACATCCAGTACTTTCTCACCTTCCTGGGGATTTATAAAGTAGCTTACTGCTATCTGCGACGAGAGATCCTGAACTGAAACCAGACCTTTTCTGTAAATCTCGGTTTTAGTAATATCCTGGACACTGGAAACCTCAATTATACCATCAAGCATTCCTGAGATACCCGTGGGTAATTGACCAAAATCAACTGATATTACATCCATTTCCCTTGTCAGCTCATCTATTGTAACTTTATTTTTATTAAACCTCAGGTAAATATGTGGATTCTCATTCAGTGACTGACAGATTAAAATTGTCTTTTCTTTCCCGTACCAGTCAAACCAGTATTTTACCAGCCACCCCGGATAAGAGTAATTTATACTGATTTTATCAACCTCATCTTCCACCAACCTATCGATCTTATCTTTTGCAAATGAATCTATGTTTGGAACTGAACTGACTTTGCGCAGTACTGCATTCACAAATTTAGAAGAAGATAAAGTTACATTTTTCTTGGCCAATTCCACACTTTCATTTACTATTGAATAAGATGGAACCTTATCCATATACATGAACTGGAAAATTCCCATACGGAGAATATTAAGCACCACAAAGTCAATATCCTTTATTTTTTTATCTGAAAATAAGGAGAGTAAAAAATCAATTTTTAGATAATATCTTACTGTGCCCTTGACTATATTGAAAATAAAGCGCTTATCAAGTCCGGATAGCCTGTAATTTTTAAAATAAAAGTTTATTATGTCTTTTAGAGATTTTTTTTTCTTGAAATATTCATTTAATATAAGGAGAGCAATTCTGCGGGGATTGGCGCTGCTGCTTTTTTCACTCAAAATTCTCACCGGCTTCCAGTCTATATCCATTAATAAAATCCGCTGAAGATATTACTTTTCTACCCTGGGGCTGCAGTTTTTCAATTTTTACCATTTCATTTTTATTACACTTAATTAAAATACCTGTTTTTTTATCAGCTTCCACTACAAGTCCATTTTTCTCATTTTCATCAAACTTAAGTTTATCCAGGTATGCATTACTCGCAGTTCCGCCCGGGACACTTGCTTTAAGGATTTTAATCCTTAAGCCTTTCCATAGACAATAAGCGCCTGGTCTTGAGCTGAAAGCTCTGATTTTGTTGACTATTTCCGCTGCGCTGCTATCCCAGTTAATTTTTAAGTCTTCCTTTGTAATCTTATGACTATAGATTACACTTTCCTCATCCTGTGGGTAGGAGTTTAGATTTTCATTTTCTATAAGGTCAAGTACTGTCATCAGAAGGGATTTTCCAAATTTTATTGATTTTTGCTCTAGACTGTCCCTATTATCATCTTCTTCCACTCCAAACTTTACCTGCGCATATATACCACCGGCGTCCACTTCAGGTACTACCTCGATTATACTCACCCCACTTACTCTATCACCATTTAAAAGGGCGCTTATAATAGGTGTGGGACCTCTATATCTGGGCAGCAGTGATGGGTGCACATTCAACCACCTGGCAGTAGTAAGTTTAAATATCTTACCGGGAAGTATCTTACCAAAAGAAACTACCACCACCCCATCAAATTCTAGCTCTGCAAATTTATCAAAAAAACTATGGTCAAACTTTTCAATCTGTATAAAGTCAATCCCCAGTTCAATGGCTCTTTTCTTTACTATATTGGGAGTATTTCTTCTTCCTCTTCCTGCCGGCTTATCGGTAATAGTTACAACCGAGGTTATACTATGCCGGGATTTATAGATTTCTTCCAGAAAAGGAACTGAGATTTCTGAAGAGCCGAAAAACAATATTTTCAATTAAAGTCTCCTTTTGTTCTAAATATTTAACTTTATCTCATTAATCTTAGAGAGCAGCTCTCTTTTTGATTTGCGGTCAAGATGGTCTATATACAATATCCCGTTAAGATGGTCAATCTCATGCTGAAATATTCTTGCAAGCAAATCTTCCGCTACCAGTGTAATATCATTACCTTCCAGATCTTTTGCCTTTACTTTAACCCTGGGAAATCTTTTAACGCAGAAACCCTTTATGGAATATATGCTCAGGCAGCCTTCATCACTCTCTATTTTTTTATCGTCCAGAACTTCAATCACCGGATTTATAAATGTCCGAATCTTATCGTCAAAATTAACAATAATTACTCTTCTGGTTATCCCTATTTGGGGAGCGGACAGGCCTACCCCACCCTCGTTATTTAATGTATCGATCATATCATTGACCAGCCCCAGGAGCTTTCTGTCTATTTTTCCCACATTTTTGCTTTTCTCTCTTAAGGACGGATCCCCAATTTTTCTAATTTTTTTAACTGCCATCTTGTACCTTTCACAAATTTACAATATCCACACCGGATCTACATCAATAATTATTTTATTTTTATCAAATTTTTTAAATCTCTTTAATATCTCAGACAATATCTTATTTGAATACCCCATATTTTTAGACTTTATTATTATATGCCATCTATAAAATAAATTTATTTTATAAAAAGGAGCAGGGGCAGGTCCCAGTATGCTACTACCATTTCTGATATCTTTGCTTATTTCTGCAAATAATTCTTTTATATCTTTCTTTACCCTATTTTCTTCTTTCCCTGAAATTATAATATTTATTAGATTGGAAAAAGGAGGATAACAAAGCTCCTTTCTGCTAGCCAGCTCCTGGTCGTAAAATGATTCATAATCGCTGGCCAGTATATTTTTCATAACACTACTCTGGGGATTATAGGTCTGGATTATTACCCTGCCCTTCTTTCTCTTCCTGCCCGCTCTTCCCGATACCTGAGTGATAAGCTGATAAACTCTTTCATTCATATGATAATCAGGAAGCCCAAGCATACTATCACAATTGACCACTCCTACCAGAGTCACATCTTCAATATCCAGTCCCTTGGCTACCATCTGGGTACCTATAAGGATTGACCCGCCAGGAGAAATAAACTTGTTTAGTATTTCCTGGTGTGACTTCTTCTTTACAGTTATATCCGAATCCATTCTAAGTATGGGTGTGTTTTTAAATCTCATCTTAAGCTTGGACTGCACCCTCTGAATTCCAGTACCACATAAAAAGATATTATCTGCGCCACAAACAGGGCACATTCCAGTATAATTTTGCTCCCTCCCGCAATGGTGGCATACCAGTTTCCTGCGATCGCTGTGGTAATTATAGGAAAGGTCACAGGCGGAACATTTAGGCACACTGCCGCATTTATTGCATATTACAAAATTACTGTATCCCCTTCTATTTAAAAATATAATTATCTTATTATTTTTTTCTAATTCCTCCCTGATCGCAGTAAATAATTTACCGGTTATAGCTGTATCTTCTTTCAAGCGGTCTATTTTTTTTAAGTCAACTACTTGTAACTCCAGCGGACTGCTGCTCTGGGCTTTAACTGGAATCTCTAGCAATGTAAAATCATTTTCGTTTTCTGCTTTGTACCTGGTAACAATACTAGGAGTCGCACTCCCCATAACCACAGGGATATTCAGTATTTCCCCCAGTTTTATTGCCACATCCTGGGTATTATATCTGACTCTTGTTCCTTCCTTATAGGATGGGTCATGCTCTTCATCCAGTATTATCACGCCCAGTTTACCTATAGGAGTAAAAATTGAAGATCTTGTTCCTATTATTACGTCAAACTCATTTTCCCATATATCAAGCCATCTTTCATATCTTTCCGCCTCATTCATATTAGAATGATACACACAGACTCTGGACCCCAACTCAGATTCAAATCTTGAAAACAGCTGGGGAATTAAGGAAATTTCAGGGGTAAGAATAAGTGCCCTTTTTTTCTTCTCTATAACTTTCCTGCATACAGCTATATAAATATCAGTCTTTCCGCTGGCGGTTACGCCTTCGATCAGAAACTTGTGAAAAATGTTTTTCTGTATGGCATTATCTATACTGTGCAGGGCATTTTTTTGATAGGGGTTTAAAATTACCTTTTTTTTCTTTAATTCCTTATCAGGCCGGTATTCGTACCTAAAATCCCTTTTTTGTCTTTTTTTTACTATGGATATAATATTTTTATCTGCAAGACTGGCCAGACTCGAATAGCCTGAACCGGTATCTTTTATAAGTTTTTCTTTTAAAACTTCACCGTGTAAAACCAAATAATCAATTATTTTTTTCTGTGAGGAATTTCTTTTCCAGTTTATCTTATCTTTTATCAGATCATATCCAGTCCTGTTTAAAGTTATGTAATCCTTGAATTTTAATTGAACACCGGAAACCCTGGGACTGGTAATCGACTGCCTATACTTTCCCCCGGGGGGCAGGAAAAACTTAATTACACTTCCCAGCGGTTGAATATAATACTGGCTAATCCAATGAATAAGCTCAAGTCTCTCCGGGTTAAAAACAGACCTCTTTTCTACTACTTTTAAAATATCTTTTATTTCCCTGTCTTTAAGTTCTGACTTATCTTTAATTTTTACAATGTAGCCAACTTCAACTCTATTTTTAAAGGGAACCTGAACAATTCTGCCAGTATCAATATCGGAAGATAAATGCGGTGGTATCCTGTAGTCAAAAGCATGATCAATATCAAAGGCTTTTATATCTATATAAACCTCTGCATATTTTTTATTTCTACTCATTTAAAACACTATAATTATTTAAGACCCAGAAAACTTTTAATTTCATCAACTTTATCCAGTTTTTCCCAGGTGAAATCTCTGTCACGTCTCCCAAAATGCCCGTAAGCAGCAGTCTTTCTATAAATTGGCCTGAGTAAATTCAAGTTTTTAATAATCGCTGCCGGTCTTAGGTCAAATATTTCTTTTACTGCCTTTTCAATTTTTTTAACATCCACTTTTTCAGTGCCAAATGTTTCTACCATAACTGATACCGGGTGCGATACACCAATGGCATAAGCTACTTCTATTTCAAGCCTGCTAGCAGCTCCGCTTGCCACCAGATTTTTGGCAACATATCTTACCGCGTAGGTAGCTGATCTATCAACTTTAGAAGGATCTTTTCCTGAAAAACACCCTCCGCCATGTCTTGCCATTCCACCATAGGTATCTATAATTATTTTTCTCCCGGTAACTCCCGTATCACCCATGGGACCGCCAAGAGTAAATTCCCCGGTTGGATTTACAAATAACTTTAAATCCTTGCTTAAATACTCCTGAGGAACAATTGGTTTTATTACAAATTCTTTGATATCCGGTGTTATTTGTGTTTCTATATCAATATTGGGAGCATGTTGAGAAGCTATTACAATGGTTTCAACTGAAACCGGCCTGTCATTTTCATACCTTACCGTTACCTGCGTTTTACCATCAGGCCGCAAGTATGGCAGTATCCCTGCCTTTCTAACTTCAGATAACCGGTGAGACAGCCTGTGAGCCAACTGGATAGGAAGGGGCATAAACTCCTCAGTTTCATTGCACGCATAACCGAACATCATTCCCTGGTCTCCAGCACCCTGAGTATCAAATTCATTTTCATATCCATTTCCTACTCTGGCCTCATAAGCTTTATTCACACCCTGGGCGATATTAGGTGACTGCTTTCCAATAGAAGACATAACACCGCAGGTCTCATAATCAAAACCATATTTTGCCCTGGTGTAGCCAATATTTTTAATAACTTCTCTAACAATATCAGGAATTTCTACATAAGTAGAAGTAGTAACTTCACCTGCCACTATTACAATTCCTGTTTTAAGCAACGTCTCTATGGCAGTCCTGCATTTGGGATCATCAGCTATCATAGCATCAAGAATTGCATCTGAAATTTGATCAGCCATCTTGTCCGGGTGACCTTCAGTAACTGATTCCGAAGTAAATAAGAAATCCCTTTTCCTTGTCATTATTCCTCCTATCAAAACTTTTGCAGCTCCTTTAAACTTTTTACAATTTCATCCCAGATTCCTCTGGCAATAATCCTTTTCTTATCCCTGGCTAATTTCTTTACAGCCCCATCCTGTCTTACTATATCAACTTCATTATAATCGCTTCCAATTCCTATATCCTCTCTGGAGATATCATTGGCAACAATCATATCAATATTTTTATCCTTAATCTTTTCTAAAACATCTCTGGAATTATAACCACTTTCAGCAGCAAAACCAACCAGATACTGATTCTTTTTCTTTTCTTTAGCTAAATATTTGAGGATATTTTCATTTTCTTTAAAACTAATTCTGGATAATATATCATTTTTTTTCTTTAACTTAAAATTATATTTTTTAAGCGGGATTATATCACTTACAGCAGCTGCCATTATAGCAACATCATTGGTGCTATAATACTTATCCAGCACCTTCTTCATCCCGCTTGTATCTTCAACATATTTGACATCTACGCCGTATGGCTGCGGCTGGTTCCTTATGGTGCTTATAAGGATTACCTTTTCAGCACCTCTGAAATAAGCTTCTTCAGCCAGAGCATAACCCATTTTCCCACTGGACCTGTTGGATATATATCTTACAGAATCAATAAACTCCCTGGTGCCGCCGGCTGTAATTACAACTTTTTTCCCTTTAAGATCAGAACTATAATTAAGAAGCTCCCCCAGTTTTTCAATTATGATATCTTCATCTTCCAGTCTTCCCAGACCTTTCTCGCCACAGGCCAGATTGCCACTCTTCGGCCCTATGAAAAAATATTTTCCTGACTTTCCCAGCCGCATAATATTTTTCTGAATTATTGGGTCAAGATACATACTTTCGTTCATAGCCGGCGCAATCAGAACAGGACAGATAGCAGAAACCGCTGAAGTGGTCAGGAAATTATCACAAATTCCATAAGATAATTTTGAAATGGTATCAGCTGAAGCTGGCGCAATCAAAAAAATATCCGCACTATGAGAAAGTGAGATATGGTAAATTTTCTTCTCGTTTGCAAACTGCTCCACAATAGTTTTATTTCCAGAGATTGAGCTGAAAGTAATGGGGGTTATAAAATTTAGAGCATTAGGAGTCATTACAGGAACTACATCAGCGCCCATACCAGCCAGCCTGCTGCAAATTGAAGCCGCCTTAAAAGCTGCAATAGACGCAGTAATTCCCAGAACTATCTTTTTTTTTAAAAATACTGATTTATTTAAAACCAAAATTATATAGGTTCCTTTTTCTTTTTGTAAATTATTTTTCCTTCTTTTATTTCATTAAAGGCAATTTCCAGTGGATCACGTGATTCTACATCAACCAGTGGTTTTATCACACTTATTCTTTCCATATTTTTTTGCGCAGAAAGATACTCTCCCAGTTCTCTGGCTCTTTTAGCCGCCAATATACATAGTTTGTATTTGCTGTTTGTATTCTCTCTATATTCATCAACATACTGCACTTTCATTTATGTCGTCTCCTTCCTTTTTGATAATCTAGAACTTTCTTTAAATTAAACAAAGCCTCATTATAATTATCATTTACAATTATGCAATCATAATATTTCTTATAATTCAGTTCACTTTTTGCAATTTCCAACCTTTTATTCGTTTCTTCCAGACTGTCGGCTCTCCTTTTTTTGATTCTCTCTTCCAGCTCCTTAAATGAAGAAGTGGTAATAAAGATTAAATAGGTATCTTTTATTTTTTTTATAACCTGCATGGCGCCCTGGACCTCAATTACCAGAATTACATTTTTATCTTTACTTAATTTTTCTGTTACAAATTCTTTGGGAGTGCCGTATAGATAACCAGCATAGGTTGCCCATTCAAGCAGCATATCTTTTTCTATAAGTTCCTCAAATTCATCCTTACTTATAAAATGATACTGCCTGCCGCTAGTTTCATCTTCTCTTTTCGGCCTGGTGGTAACTGAGATGGATCTGACAAAATTGTCCGATTCTTTTACTATATCATTAATCAGGCTACTTTTTCCCGAACCCGAGGGGCCGGAGACAATAAATAATTTTCCTCTGCCTGTCATAAAATATTGAAAACTTATCAGCCTAAGCTATGTTAAAAAACTTGTAAAAACTTTTTTTCTGATTATTACCCAGCCCGCCAACTTTTTTACTAGGGCTTATTTTTAAATCCTTTAAAATTTTTAGAGCATTAACTCTTCCATTTCCAGGAAGTGCGCTTACTAGATTTATAACCTTCATATTTATTACATAATTTTTAAAGAGCTTACCATCTTTAAAAAGTGACCGTATATCAAGCTTACCTTTTTTTAGCAAACCCTTGATTTCAGCTCTCTTTTTTCTTACCTGCCGGGCTTTCTCCAGGCCCTTTTTTCTGTCTTTGTCGCTTAATTTTTTTAAAACCATAGAGCTGTCTTTATTAAAATAAAATTAGATACATTAGAGTATACAAGTATATATACTTAATATCAACATTTTTTCATCAGTTGCCTGCATTTTTCTTCTTACTGCCAGGGTACACCAGAGGTAGATTTCCCCTGCAAAGTTTGCATTCGGAAGGCTGATATTTTTCAATACCAAGCTTAATTAAATAATAATATGGACAACCAAATTCCAAACCTGCTGAACGGTCAACTATGCTCATTACCGCTTTTATATGGGCACCTTTTTTCTTGCATATTTCTATTACTTCCTTTACCGATCCACCGGTGGTAATAACATCTTCTGCCACCATAATTTCCTGGCCAGATTTTATCTCGAATCCACGTCTTAATTCCACACTTTCAGCTTTTCTTTCAGTAAATATCATCCGGCAGCCTGCCGCGTAAGCAATCATATAACCCCACAGAATACCTCCCATAGCCGGTGACACTACAGCATTAATATTTTTTATATCAATATCTTTGCTGACCACATATAAAGCTTTCCGGGCAAGCCTGTAGGTAATATCCGGATACTGAAGCAGTCTGGCGCACTGAAGATAGTACTTACTGTGATACCCCGAGCTTAATTTAAAATGACCTTCCATTATGGAACCGGTGTCCTTCAATATTTTATATATATCCAATCCTTCAACCTGACTTACTACTTTAAGCATGACCCAGTGTCCTTTCTATTTTTTCCAGATATAAATCTATAGTGCCACCTACATCTTCCCTGGTTGTTATCGAACGGCCTACAATTAAAAAGTCTGCCCCTCTGGACATCGCCTCTTCGGGAGTGTTTATCCTCTTTTGGTCTCCAGCTGCGTCTTCCGGAAGTCTGATCCCGGGAGTGGCAATATAAAAACCAGTGCCAAATTTTTTCCTTATTGCCTCAACTTCATTTGGTGAGCATATTATTCCATCTGTCCCTGCATCTATAGCAACACCGGCTAAATTTAAAACAGAATACATGAAATCCCCCCTGAAGCCTAAAGCCTTAAGATCCTTATCATCCAGGCTGGTAAGAATGGTAACCCCGAAGAGAAGCGGCCTGAATTTAGCTCTTGATTCTGATTGCTTTTCCAATATTTCCCTTGCCTGCTCGAGCATTTGCCTGCCTCCCAGCGTATGTATGGTCACTGCGCTGACACCAAGGCCTCCAATAGCTTCCGCAGCACTCTTTACTGTATTGGGTATATCAAAAAGCTTTGCATCAAGCATTACCTTATAACCAAAACTCTTTACTGTATCAATTACCTCCAGCCCAACACCATATATCAGTTCCAGACCTAATTTTAAAGTTGATACTTTGCCGGAAATTTTCCTGCACATATTTACAACATCACTTTTTTTATTTTTATCCAGACTTACAATCAATCTGTCTCTTAAGGATAATTTTTTATCTTTCAAGTTCTAAGCCTTCCTATTAATTCATTAATATTATAAATTTTTTTCTCCTTAAGGTAGTTCCTTAAACCTTCTATTATCTTTTTCCCCACATCATACTGTATGAAATTTGCAGTACCAACCCCTACCGCACTGGCACCTACCAACAGAAATTCCAGAGCATCCTGCCAGCTAAAAATGCCGCCCATTCCAATAACAGGGAGGATTTTTTCTCTGGTCAGAGAATAAACCTTTGCCAGAGCAATTGGCTTTACTGCCGGACCTGAAAGACCTCCAAGGACATTGCCCAATCTGGGTCTGAATGTTTCTATATCTACAGCCATACCTACTACAGTATTGATTACTGATAATGCTTCCGCTCCTCCTTTTTTTGCCGCCATAGCTGCTTCAACCAGATTCTGATAATTAGGACTGAGCTTGGCTATAACCGGGATATTTAAAATACTTACTGTTGAACTTACTATCTTTTCAACTTCGTCAGGCATAGCACTAAAGGCCATTCCTCCCTTTTTAACATTTGGACAGGAGAGATTAAGCTCCACCGCAATAATTCTTTCCTTAACATCTGCAGCCCTGGATGCCACTTTCCTGAACTCTTCCAGATCCTGCCCGAATATACTTAAAATAATTTTTATCCCTAATTTCTCGGCCTTGCGCAGGTGCTTCTTTATAAACATATCTATCCCATCATTTTGAAGGCCGATAGAGTTTAACATCCCGGAGGCAGTCTCGCAAATCCTGGGCGGAGGATTTCCCTTTATAGGTTTTAATGAATAGCTTTTGGTTGTTACCGCTCCCAGTATGGCAGTATTATAAAACTGGCTGTATTCCACCCCATAAGCGAAAGTGCCAGAACATGCTATTACCGGATTATCCAGTTTTATTCTTCCCAGCCTTACTGACAGGCTGGATTCATTTCCTATAGTATCCGTTTCATATGAAAATAAGCTGTTCTGCTCAATCAAATATTACCTCCCCCAGATTAAATGCAGGCCCATCCTTACAAACCTTCTTGTAGGAAAAACCCCTTTTGCCTTTTCTTAACTTTACCACGCATCCAGAACAAACTCCTACTCCGCAGGCCATTCTTTCATCAAGAAGTGCGGTTACTTTATTATTTCTATCCTTATAAATATTCTGCAGAGTTTTAAGCATATCTCTCGGCCCGCAGCAATAAATATCAAAATTTTTAAATGACCTTATATTATTCCAAACATAATCTGAAACCAGGCCTTTCTCTCCCCAGGAACCATCTTCGGTAAGCACAGCATGATTTATCTTAAGTTCGATTAAATCTTTTTCCCATCTTAAGTAACTATTATCTTTAAATCCTGCAGCAAAAAATACATTTTTTTTCATTCCGCCGGCAAGCTTTGCTATAAGATACAGAGGGGCTATGCCAATACCACCTCCAATCAGGAGTATATTATTTTCATTCCCATTTAAATCTATTTCATTTCCCATTGGTCCGGCAAAATCCAGGATATCTCCCCTCTTAAGTTCGGATAAAAACTTGGTGCCTCTACCCTTTACCCGGTACAATATGGAAAAAACATTAAATTTTTCTTCAATATCAAAAATACCAAATGGCCGCCTAAGCAGAGGGTCAAGAACGCTTTCAGGTGAGCATTTCACATTAATAAACTGGCCTGCTGTAGCATTCTTACATATATATGGCGAAAAAATCTCCATCCTGTAAAGATTATCACTATATTTTTCATTGGAGAGTATTTCCCCGCTTAGCAATTCCATCAGTATTCCTGTATAGGTTTAACTTTTACTTTAGAGTTGTATTTTATCTCCTGTATCCCCTGCACCACAGCCGAAGCTCCTGATATGGTGGTAATGGAAGGCACATTATGACGGACAGCTGCAGTCCTCAGATAATACCCATCACTTCTGGCAATTCTGCCCTCAGGGGTATTTATAATAAGGTCAATTTCCCCGTTTTTTATCATATCCAGAACATTGGGTCTTCCTTCTCTAATCTTTAAAACTTTATGGCATTTTATCCCTTTTTCTTCCAGCGTATCCCCCGTTCCCTTGGTAGAAATTATATTAAAACCAAGCTGGGATAATTTTTTGGCTATATCTATTATGGCATCTTTATCCTCATCATTTACACTTATAAACACCGACCCTGAAGTAGGAAAGACCTGATTGGTGGAAATCTGGGTTTTGGCAAAGGCAATTCCAAAACTACTGTCTATACCCATTACCTCACCTGTGGATTTCATCTCAGGACCAAGTATGGTATCCACACCCGGGAATCTGTTAAAAGGCAGCACTGCTTCTTTGATACTAAAATAATCAAGTGATGTGGGATCAACTCTCTTAAAATCAAGATTTTTTAACTTCCTGCCGGTCATTACCAGAGCCGCTATCTTTGCCAGAGGGACATTTATTGATTTGCTTACAAAAGGAACTGTTCGTGAAGCTCTGGGGTTGGCTTCCAGTACATAAACGGTAGAGTCTTTTATGGCATACTGAATATTCATAAGCCCGACTACCTTGAGCTCTTTTGCCATCCTGTAAGTGTAATTTTTAATAACTTCTATAATCTTTTTACCCAGGGTAAAAGGCGGTATCACACATGCACTATCACCCGAGTGTATTCCTGCTTCCTCTATATGTTCCATAATCCCTCCAATGAGCAGTTCATCTCCATCATAAACAGCATCAACATCAACTTCTATTGCCCGCTCTAAAAATTTATCAATCAGTATTGGCCTCTCATTGGATACCACCGTAGCATCCTTTACATAATCAATAAGGCTTTCTTCGGTATAGACAATGTTCATAGCCCTTCCGCCCAACACATAAGAAGGCCTTACCAGTACCGGATAGCCTATTTTTTGGGCTATCTTTTTTGCCTTATCCACATCCATAGCGGTCCCGTTTTCAGCCTGGGGAATATTAAGTTTCTTAAGCATTGAACCAAATCTTTTCCGGTCCTCGGCAATGTCAATACTGTCAGGCGAAGTTCCTAAGATGTTTACGCCCGCCTTTTGTAGCCTAAGGGCAAGTTTAAGAGGAGTCTGTCCCCCAAACTGCACTATAACTCCATAAGGTTTTTCCGCTTCTACAATATTTAAAACATCCTCAAAGGTTAAAGGCTCAAAATACAACCGGTCTGAGGTGTCATAATCAGTACTTACTGTTTCAGGATTGCAGTTTATCATAATAGCTTCATATCCATTTTCACGTAATGCAAAAGATGCATGAACACAGCAATAATCAAACTCTATACCCTGTCCAATTCTATTTGGCCCACTACCCAGTATAATAATTTTTTCTTTATTAGAAGATACCACCTCATTTTCAGATTCATATGTAGAATAATAATAAGGCGTGTACGCTTCAAATTCTCCAGCGCAGGTATCCACCGTTTTAAAAGTCGTTTTAATATTGTATTTACTTCTTAGAGCTCTGACTTTATTCTCATGTGTGTTACACAAATATGCGATCTGAACATCAGAATAACCAAGTTTTTTTGCTTCAAACAACTTTTCCTTTGTTATATCTTTAATATCTTCGCACTTAAAACCTTTTTCAAAATCCACCAGTTGCTTAATATTAAATAAAAACCAGGGGTCTATTTTAGTATAGCTTGATATTTCTTCAACACTTCTTCCCTTCTCAAAAGCATATTTAATATAAAAAACTCTATCCTGATTAGGAATAGATAACTTGCTGTTCAGCAGCTCCTCTCCTATATTGTCTTTCCCATCAGACCCAAGCCCATATCTATCTATCTCTAAAGACCTTATTGACTTTTGAAGAGCCTCTTTAAAAGTTCTCCCAATCGCCAGTACTTCACCTACAGATTTCATCCTGGTGGTAAGACTTTGATCAGTTCCCGGGAACTTCTCAAATGTCCACCTGGGGAATTTTACAACTACATAATCTATAGAAGGCTCAAAACAGGCAGGTGTCTTTTTAGTTATATCATTTGGAATTTCATCAAGTGTGTATCCTATAGCTAATTTAGTTGCAATCTTTGCAATCGGATAGCCGGTTGCCTTGGAAGCCAGGGCGCTGCTTCTTGAAACTCTTGGGTTCAATTCAATGACTGCTACTTTTCCATTTTCAGGGTTAACAGCAAATTGTATATTTGATCCACCTGCGCTAACACCTATTTCTCTCATTATTTTAATACCCGCATCTCTTATATCCTGATATTCCTTATAGGTGAGAGTTTGAGCCGGGGCTGCACAAATACTATCTCCAGTATGTACCCCCATCGGGTCAAAATTCTCAATTGAACATATAATAACCACATTATCATTTTTATCTCTCATCATCTCTAGTTCAATCTCTTTCCATCCTGCAACCGATTTCTCTACCAGGACTTCAGACTTTGGTGACAGATCAAGGCCCCTTGTAACTATTTCCATAAATTCTTCTTTATTAAATGCAACTCCCCCTCCTATTCCTCCAAGTGTAAAGCTGGGTCTTACTACTAATGGGAATTTTAATTTCTTACTGAAATTCAAAGCTTCTCTTAAACTATGTGCATATCCGCTTGGAGGAACATGTAGACCAATGTTACCCATTGCCTCCTTAAATTGTTCTCTATCCTCAGCCTTGTTAATAACGTCAATATCAACCCCTATTAGTTCCACCCCGAATTTGTCCAGTACTTTTTCATTTGACAGAGCTGCTGCCATATTCAATCCTGTTTGTCCTCCCAGTGCCGGGAGTAGCGCATCCGGTCTTTCTTTTTTAATTATTTTTTCTACAAACTCGGGTGTCAAGGGTTCGATATAAGTTCTATCTGCAAATTCAGGATCTGTCATAATTGTAGCAGGATTGCTGTTTACAAGTACCACCTTATAACCTTCTTGTTTTAAAACCTTGCAAGCCTGGGTTCCTGAATAATCAAACTCACAGGCCTGCCCGATGACTATTGGTCCTGAACCTATAAGCAAAATTTTCTTTAAATCTCTTCTTTTAGGCATAAATACTCTTCCTAATTTCTAATTATTAAAATTCTTTATTAACTCAGTAAATTTGTTAAAAACACATCCTGAGTCATGAGGACCCGGTTTTATTTCTGGATGATATTGTACAGTAAAAGCATTTATATCCACATATTCTAATCCTTCAATTGTATTATCATTTAAATTCAAATGCGTTATTTTACAGCTGGTATTACCAATATCTTTTAACGATTCTTTATCAACTTCAAATCCATGATTCTGTGATGTTATTTCAATCTTTCCTGTTCTAAGATTTTTAACTGGATAATTGCCTCCATGATGGCCAAATTTTAGCTTATAAGTCTTTGCTCCCAGAGCAAGAGCTAACAGCTGATGGCCCAGGCAAATTCCAAATATAGGCTTCTTACCAATTAGCTTTTTAATATTTGTAACTGCATAATTAACAGCTGCGGGATCTCCGGGTCCATTAGAGAGGAAAATACCATCAGGTTTATATTTTAATATTTCTTCAGGTTTTGTAGATGCTGGTACAACAATTATTCTAAAACCTTCTCGATCCAGACATTTCAGAATACCCATTTTTACTCCAAAATCTACTGCCACAACAAACTGCTTATAATCACCCTTTTTAGGATTATAAATATATGGTTTGTCGCAAGTAACATACTTTACCAGGTCTCTTTTAGTAATCGATGGGTAGTCTTCCATCTTTTTTTTCAACTCACTTTCAGCTTTGGTTTCAGTTGAAATAATTCCTTTCATTGCGCCCTCAAGTCTGATATGCCTGGTTAATTGTCTGGTATCTATTCCGGCTAAACCTACGATATTATACTTCTTAAGATAATCCTCGAGACTGCCCTCTGCCCTCCAGTTACTGTAGTAATTAAAACATTCTTTTACAATCAGGCCCTTAGCTTGGATTTTATCAGATTCTACGTCTATACTGTTTACACCATAATTTCCAATCTGGGGATAGGTCATTGTAACTATTTGCTCACAATAAGAAGGATCGGTTAAAATTTCCTGATAGCCAATCATAGATGTATTAAATACCACTTCACCAATTGTTTCGCCGCTGCACCCAATATTTTCACCTTTAAATAACTTTCCATCTTCTAACATTAAAATTGCTTTTAAAATTATAATCCTTCTCCTATATGTTATTTGTTTATATAAACTAATTCGCCGCCACTTATGGTACAGATTACTTTTCCCCACAGTTTCTGCCCTATAAATGCGCTGTTTTTGCTTTTTGAGACAAAATCTTCCTTTTTTACCTCTTCTTCAGCTTCCGTATCTATAACAGCAATATTTGCAGTTTTGCCCATCTCTATCTTCCCTGCATCAATACCCAGAATTTTTGCGGGTGATGTGGTAATCAAACTTATAAGCTTAAGAAGACTTATTTTTTCCTCCCTGCACAGTTTGCTGAAAGCAGCGCTAAATAAGGTCTCAAGTCCAATGGTTCCAAACTCAGCAAGCCTGAAAGTCGTATTTTTTTCAGTGTCAAGATGGGGAGCATGGTCACTTGCTATGGCATCAATTACTCCCCCTTTTACACCTTCTATCAGGGCCAGCCTGTCTTCCTCGCTTCTTATAGGGGGCTTTACCTTAAGGTTTGTATTAAAGGAGGCAAGATAGCTGTCATTGAAGAACAGATGATGTGGGGTTACATCACAGGTTATATCCAGTCCGCCTTCTCTGGCTTTTTTTATCATTTCTACTCCGCCCCTTGTACTTACATGGGTTATATGAATTTTTGCCCTGCTCCTGCCGGCAAGAATTATATCTCTTGCAATAATTACATCATCACTCAGGCTGGATATTCCATCAAGCCCCAGCATTGCTGAATAGCACCCTTCATTTACAAGGCCCCCTCCGGATACGTAGCAATCTTCCTCATGTAATACCAGAGGAAGACCAAATTGAGTTGAATATCTCATAACTTCATACATAAGCCGGCTGTCGCTTATACACCTGCCGTCATCTGAAAAACCAACCGCTCCCGCTTCAGCCAAAAGCCCCATATCAGTAATATCGGTGCCTTTAAGGCCTCTGGTCATAGCGGCTACAGGAAGGACCTTGCAGGCTGCGCTTTGCGATTTTTCCAAAATATATTTAACCATAGACTCACTATCTATTGGAGGACTGGTATTGGGCATACAGGCAACTGTAGTTATTCCTCCTTTTACCGCAGATAACGCTCCGCTCTCAATGGTCTCCTCATCTTCAAAGCCGGGATCACGCAGATGAACATGCATATCTACAAAGCCGGGACAGACTATACAGCCTTTTGCGTCAATTTTAACCGTATCATTCCCCACTGCCTTGATATTCTCTTTTATTCTGGCCACAATCCCATTTTTAATATAAATATCAGATACAAATTCCTTACCCTTTTCAGGGTCGATTACCATGCCTGACTTTATTAATATGTTTTTGCTCTCATTTTTATTCATAAAAAAATTTTAACCCAATATTAAATAAAGTATTGCCATTCTAATTGCCACCCCATAAGTTACCTGCTCTTCAATTACAATCTTTTCTGCCAGCTTTCCGCTGGTATCCATTACTTCATCAGTAATCTCTATTCCCCTGTTTACCGGTCCCGGGTGCATGACAATGGAGCCGGGCTTCATTCTCTTAAGCCTTTCCATATCCAGGCCCAGAAACCGGTTGTATTCCATTACCGATGGATAAAATTTCCTGTCCTGCCTTTCAAACTGCATCCTGAGTATATATATAATATCGGCATCTTCTATAACATCATCTATACAGTGCTTGACTTTCATGCCGGAAAAATCTTCAGGAAGGAACATTGTTGGAGAGACTACAGTGACATCCATACCCATCTTTTCAAATAAGTTCATATTGGATCTTGCCACTCTGCTGTTCAGAAAATCTCCCACGATAGCTGCTTTTAATCCCTCAAACTTTCCAAATCTTTTCTTTATGGTATACAGGTCCAGTAGCGCCTGGGTTGGATGCTGGTGTTTGCCATCACCGGCGTTTATTACCGGAATATTTACAAATCCGTCAACCATTCTGACCGTTCCGCTGTCACTATGCCTTATAACAATTAAATCAACTTTCATTGAAAGTATAGTTTTTATGGTATCAATTATGGATTCACCTTTTTTAAGGCTGCTGTCTAAGGGAGAAAAATTAATTATATCAGCGCTCAGCCTTTTTGCAGCAATCTCAAATGAAGTCCTGGTTCTGGTACTGGGTTCAAAAAACAGGTTAATTACAGTCTTACCCCGCAGTGTTGGAACTTTTTTAACATCCCTTCTTGATATTTCAAGAAAAGAATCGGCATTTGAAAGTATCAGCTTTATATCTTCCAGGCTCAGGCTGTTAGCATCCAGTATACTTTTTTTACTTAGCATAGTTATCCCTTTTCTACTACCGTAACCCTATCCAGACCATCAGTCTCTTTTAACTTAACCTCGACAGACTCAGTAATTGAAGTGGGGAGATTCTTTCCCACATAATCTGCTCTTATGGGGAGTTCCCTGTGCCCCCTGTCAATTAAAACCACCAGTTGTATAGACCTGGGCCTTCCAAAATCTATTATTGCATCCAGAGCTGCTCTTACAGTTCTTCCGGTATACAGCACATCATCAACCAGAATTACATTTTTACCCTCTATGTCAAAGGAAATATCAGTTATCCGGGCATTAGGTTTTATGTTATGCCCGATATCATCCCTGTAAAAGGTTATATCAAGCTTGCCCGCCTTAATTTCTGTCCCTTCAAACTTCTCAATATTTTTGGCTATTCTATCTGCCAGCGGTACCCCTCTTTTTTGAATGCCGATAAAAACGAGACTCTCCGGACCCTTGTTTCTTTCCAGTATCTCATGTGAGATTCTCCTGACCACCCTGTCTATATCATCTTCATTTAATATATGCGCTTTTTCTATCATAACCTTTCACCACATAAAAAAACCTTCTTACCATATAGATAAGAAGGTTAAAATATCGCTTCTATTACTACTTTTAATAAATATTTTTTTCATTCCTTTTTAGCCTCTCGGGACTATTTTAAAGGTAATAAATATTCAGTTTTTTATTCTGCCAAACAGATACTATAGGAGATTATAGATAAAAAAACAAGTATAAATTTTAAAAAACCTATCTCATGTTCTTTCTTAGCTGTCTGAGCTTGTAGTTTATATCTCCCTTGCTGTCTTCTCTTTTTTAATTATAATTTCACTCTTTTGAGTTGGAGTTTCCCCTTGTCTGGTTTCTGGCTTCATTCACAACAATAGTTCTCCCCTTGAAGTCACTCTGATTCAGCTTTTCTATAGCTGCTTTTGCCTGCTCTTCAGTTTCCATTTCCACAAATCCAAAACCTCTTGATTTTCCGTCCATTCTCATAATTACTTTTGAGTAAGTAACAGTGCCTTCCTGGGAGAATAGCTCTTCCAGCTCCTTGTCAGTTGTGTTGTAGTCCAGATTACCTACATACATTCTCTTATTCACTTAAAAATACCTTTCCTTAAATTGCTTTTGCTATATTTAAAAAAAGTAGTAGAAACTATTATTTAAAAATGTGGAATAAATAAAAGATGTGGAAAAGAAGAATTAAATTCTATTTATGTTTACATACTTTAATAAAAAATCCCTACTGCTCAATTTTAAAATGTAAAACTTCTTGAGTAATACCCCAATATTATATAATATATTTTACATTTGTCCAAAGATTATTTTTTTCTCCTACTTTTTATAAATCCTCTCAATTGATATAATTGAATTATTATTTTTTAAA
>SOKC01000135.1 GCA_004376325.1 Actinomycetota bacterium
AAAGTTGTAAAAATTTTAAAAAATAGTATAATCTCCCACTTAGGATAAGAGTGGTTGTAATAAAATTATATTAAAATTAAAAAAAATAAAAAATGCAATGAAAGATTGTCTTTTTTGCAAAATTTCAAATAAAGAAATAGACAGTAATATAGTATTTGAGAGTGATAATGTTCTAATATTTAAGGATATATCGCCAAAAGCACCGGTGCATCTTCTGGCTGTCCCCAAAGAACATATTAGTTCCATTCTGGAAATTGATAAGCTGGACTCTAGATTATTAAAAGAATTAATGGAAGCAATCAGCAGGGTAGCAATGGAGATGAGGCTGGACAAGGAGGGATTCAGGGTAGTTGTCAACACTGGCAGCGGTGCCGGAGAGAGTGTAAATCATCTGCATTTTCATATATTGGGAAAAAGAAAATTTAGTTGGCCACCTGGTTAAAATTTCTAATGATTCATATAATTTACCTGTATGTAGCTTCTAATTTATTTAACAATGTTAAAAAAAGAAATCTTTAAAAAGGAGGGGCTTTTGTCTCCAGTAAAACAAAAGTTAAGCATTGATTTTAAAGGCGAGCATTCAATGGCAGAATTAATTGGTGATAGGGATGAGTTGCTTCAGCTAATTGAGAGAAAATATAATGTGGAGATCTTTGCGCTGGGAAATGATCTGGAAATATCAGGGAAGAATAAAAATGTAAAAGAGGTCGCAAGACTGATAGAAGAATTAGCGTTACAGATAAATCTTGGACAGAAATTAAATTCCGAGAAAGTTAGCGACTCAATAAAAATTATGGAAAATAAATCAAATTTAAAACCACATGAAATATTTAAAAACAGTATTGTGGTAAATAGTGGGAAGAAAATTAAACCGCGTACGGAGGGTCAGAAAAAATATATTGAAGCGATTAAGGAAAATACAATTGTTTTTGGAATAGGGCCAGCTGGAACAGGGAAGACTTATCTGGCTTTAGCTATGGCTGTTGAAGCTTTAAGGGAGAATAAGGTAGGGCGGATAATTTTAATAAAACCGGTGGTTGAAGCAGGTGAAAAGCTGGGGTTTCTGCCAGGGGATATTTACGATAAGGTAAATCCCTACTTGAGACCTTTATATGATGCTTTATATGAAATGCTGGATATTGAAAAATTTCAGCAGTATCGGGATATGGGTATTATTGAAGTAGCACCTCTGGCCTATATGAGAGGAAGGACTTTAAATGATTCCTTTATTATTCTTGATGAAGCTCAAAATACATCCCCGGAACAAATGAAAATGTTTCTTACCAGATTAGGGTTTGGCTCCAGGATAGTTGTAACAGGCGATATTACACAAATCGACTTACCTAGTGATAAAGAATCCGGCTTAATTATAGTAAAAAATATATTGATTGGAATACATGGAGTTGAGTTTGTATACCTTAGCTCAAAAGATGTGGTCAGACATGAATTGGTACAGAGAATCGTAGATGCCTACAAGGTTTATGGGGAAAGAACTAAAAGATAATTTTATAGTATAATTTACATTGAATTAAAATGATAGCCAGAAATAAAAATAACAAAGAGCTTCTAAAAACTGAAAAGGGGAAGCTGGAAAAAACGAAGGATTTTATTAATAAGTATTTTTCATTCAGGAGTAAAATTGCTCAGAGAATGTATATATTTATTTTAACCCTGGGTTTGGTGGTAGCTATTCTTTCATATAGCTATTCTCCTGATATTGGTGTAGAGCTGGGAAAACCCAGTCCCAGAACCATTAAAGCAAATAAGGGTATAGAATTTGAGGATGTTGAAAAAACCGAAGAAGATAGAAATAAAAATGAAGCAGAAGTAGAAGATGTATATGTTTATGATATAAATGTTTTAAGTGGTGAAGAAGGAGCACTCTACCAGATAAGGTATTTTTACCTGCTAACTGGTATAGTCCAGAAAAAAGAAGATAAGTCTTTTGAAGAAAAAGTTGATTATATGACCAATCTTCTGGGTAACCAGTATTCCGGATCCATTATTTCTATGGCCCTTAATCTATCAGTGGATGACCTTAATTTGCTTCTGACAAAGACACAGGATATAGCCAGAGAAATAATGAAAGAAGGAATAAAACCAACTGAAGTAGACTTTGCCAGGAGTGAAGCTTCCAGGCTGGTAGAAGCAGATAAGGATATAAAACCGGAAAACATTCCTGTAATAACAAATGTGCTGGAAAAGAATATCCTTCCTACTGCAGTATTCAACCCTGCTGCCACTGAAGAGGCAAGGAAAGAAGCCAGATTGAACACCAGCCCTCATATGGTAACTATAATTGAAGGCCAGACAATCGTCTTTGAAGGAGAGATTGTAAATGATACCGATATTTTTATATTAACTAAATTGGGTTTGCTTCAGACAGGTTTTAACTGGAAAAGGCTTCTATATATATTCTTTATATCTTCTGTGATCCTGATACTATTTGGATTTTATATTTATAAATTTAATTTAAATATTTTTAATAATACAAAGAAAATAGTCATAACTGCACTTCTGGTAATTATATTTACAGCGCTAACAAAAATACTTACTATACTTTCATCCATACATTTAAATTTCTGGAATTATTTATTTCCAATAATAGCGGCGTCGCTTATTTGTACCATTTTATTTAATGCGCCTATGGCAATAATGTTGACTGTCTGTCTGGGAATATTTGCAGGTATTGCAACTGATTTTGATTTCAGTTTAGCCATTGTCTATATACTGGGAGGTGTTTTCTCTACCTATATGGTGTCAAAAGTTTCTCAGAGATCTGCAGTAATGAAGGCTGGATTTATAAGCTCGCTTGTTCTTGCTTTTTTATTTTTAACCATCAATCTTATCGGCGGGGAAATAAAGACAATTGCTCTGTATACTGTACTTGGAGTGGTCAATGGTATTATTTGCGCTATTATTGCCATAGGTTTTCTGCCATTTATTGAATCTACTTTTAATATTGTAACCGCAATGGGGTTGCTGGAGCTTTCTAATACTGATCAACCATTGCTTAAGAAGCTGCTTATATCAGCACCCGGTACTTATAACCACAGTATTCTTGTGGGGCATCTTGCAGAAAGTGCAGCAAAATCCATAGGTGCTGATTCACTGTTGGTGAAGGTAGCAGCTTTGTACCATGACCTTGGAAAAATGAAAAGGCCTGAATATTTTTATGAGAACCAAAAGGATATTGAAAATATCCATGACCGCTTAAATCCTTCTATGAGCAGGCATATAATATCGAATCATATAAAGGATGGACTGGAAATGGCAGTAAAAAATAAAATCCCCAGAAAAGTTCTAAACATTATCTCCCAGCATCATGGAAATTCGATAATAACCTATTTTTATGAGAAACAGAAAGACAGAGAAACAGTTACCAACAGCAGCCCAAATGGTCTTAAAGAACATTTCCGTTATCCGGCAAGAAGACCTCAGAGCAAGGAGGCAGCAATTCTTATGCTGGCAGATTCAACAGAAGCTGCAGTGAGATCTATTGATAAGATGACTCCTAAAAAAATTGAACAAATGATAAGTGACATATTTGAGGATAGATTGAAAGATGGTCAGCTGAATGAGTCCGATATGACTATTAAAGAAGTAAATACAGTCAAAGGCACTTTAGTTGATGGACTTATATCTATTTATCATTCCCGGCTTTCATACACCGAATCAAATTCAAAGACAAAAGCGGATTTAGAGGCGAAAGTGGAGACAAAATGAAAGTTATACTGATTAACAATCAAAGTAAAATAAAATTGGATCTGGATTTAATAAGAGAGGTTGCAGCATACATTTCAGATAAGTTTGATAAGGACTTAAAAAGTGAATTAAATATTGTTTTTTCAGAGGGGAAAGAAATAAGGAAATTAAATAAAAAATACAGGAAGATAGATAGGGAAACTGATGTGCTGTCTTTTTCATATATTTCTGATAAAGATAAGATAGGCCCGGGGGCAAGCTCTTATACTGTAGGGGAGGTAATTATTTGTCCGGAAGTTGCGCAGTCCAATATTTTAAAACAGGATGAAAACTGGAATCTGAATCTGGAGATAATTTTGCTGATAATACACGGCATACTGCATATATATAATTATGACCACGAGGAAGAAAAAAATAGAATAGATATGGAAAGTATCCAGGATAGTTTAGTATCTGACACAAGAAGGACTTTTAAACTATAATTTTTTTCATCATAAATTATTCAATCCCAAACCACTCTAAAACTACGGATGCTGCTATTGACAAATAATGTAAAATTGATAGTAGATATGTATTTTTTTTAAATTTTGAAATAAATATTAGTTTCTAGTATGAACAGTATATTTATACAGGAGATAAAAGGTGTTGACTGGAAATTGGTAAGCAGGATTGGAAAATTAGAAAAAAAGAATCTGGGAAGTAAAGCTTCAATAAACCAGTGGGTAATACCAGTAATAATAAGATATGGAAAATTAATTGTAGCTCAAAAAAGTAAAGACGACTCTGATATTATTGGTGTATGCGAGCTTATAAGAAGCTGGAAAGATGAGTATACAGCTTTTATTCATTCTTTTTATATTGACAAAGAATACAGAAAAAAGGGCATTGGCAGGAAGCTTCTGGGAAAAGTAATTGATATTTTAAAAAACGATGATTTTAAGGAAATAGAATTAACTGTTGATCC
This sequence comes from Actinomycetota bacterium, assembly GCA_004376325.1. Taxonomy (GTDB): domain Bacteria; phylum Actinomycetota; class Humimicrobiia; order Humimicrobiales; family Humimicrobiaceae; genus Hydromicrobium. The sequence goes on from SOKC01000135.1 coordinate 4,670, forward strand.
TGACAATAAGGCTGCTAGCCAACTTTATGAGGATTTTGGTTTTAAAAAAATTATCTTGAGGAAAAATGAATATGGTAGAGGAGTGGACCGGGATTTGATGAGGTTAAAGCTATAATTTGGCTATTGATTATAAAAATATTATTAGTTTTATAGATAAATAAAGGTGAGTGGTAAAAACGTTAACTAAAGAGCAATTAGCAAAAACTATTGATCAGACATTACTTAATCCTGTTGCAACTTCAAAGGACATAGAACAGTTATGTATTAATGCTAAAAAAATTCATTTTGCAGCAGTGTGTATTAATCCTACTTTTATAACACAGGCAAAAAAAATATTGGCCGACACCGATGTAAAAGTTTGCTCTGTAGTAGGCTATCCGCTGGGGGCAAATACTATAGAAGCAAAGGTCTTTGAAGCGAAGGATAATGTAAAAAAAGGTGCAGACGAGCTGGATATAGTAATAAATTTAGGAGCTGTGAAAAGCGGTAATTATGAGTATATCGAAAGAGAAATCAAAATAATTGTTAATGTGATAAGGCGTGAACAAATAGCAGAATATAACAAGCATATTAATATCAAGGTAATAATCGAGACTGCAATTTTAACCAGGGATGAAATTAAAAAAGTGTGTGCAATTATTGAGAGAGCTGGCGCAGATTTTGTGAAGACATCTACCGGGTTTGGTGTAAAAGGTGTAGAACTTGATGATGTCAGACTGATAAGGGAAGTTGTTACCAGGAATATAGGGGTTAAAGCATCAGGTGGAATAAGAACATTTAAAGATGCGCAGGCGCTTATAGATGCTGGCGCAACAAGACTGGGAACCAGCAGCGGAATAAATATAATCAAAGAGTACAGCGCTATTTTTGATAAATAAAAAATGCCATCTTATAAAGCTAAGGCTATTATTTTAAAATCATATAAACTGGGAGAATCAGATAAAATAGTTAAAATGTACTCCCAGGATGGAGATATAATAAGTGCAGTAGCTAAAAGTGCCAGGAAGGTCCGCAGTAAATTTGGGGGAAGACTTGAGCTTTTTAATCTTGTTGATCTGGAGCTTTCAACAGGCAGGAATCTGGATATTATAAATCAGGTAGAAATAATAAAAAGTTTTAAAAATATTTCTTCAGATTTTTACAAATTTGTCTTCTGTGAAATCATAAGCAAAATTATCTTAAAAACACAGGTATCCGGCGGAGACTCTTCTCCACTTTTATTTAAATTGATTTATGCCTGTTTTAATGAGATCAACAATCTGAACCCGGAAGATGTCGTCTCTCTAAAGAAGACCATGTGTTTTTTCGGAATTAAGTTTTTAAGAATTACAGGCTATATACCTTTGCTTGAAAACTGCAGCAAGTGCAACAAGGAATTAAAAAATTTATACTCTTTCCATAAAGATAAAATTTATTTTTCAGTTAAATATGGAGGGATTCTTTGCGGGAAATGTGCAGATTCTTCAGGAGGTATGGAAGTCCTGGGTGCGTCAGATTACAGGTTTTTATATGATTTATTTAATCTCAAACTCGAAGATTTTAGAGATTTAGAGGTAGGTCTTCCAACACTTAAAAGGGTGTATAAACTGATAGAAAACTATATTATTTACCATACTGAATGCAACCTGGAAAGTTTTAAATATTTTAAAAAAATAGGACTGTAAGCGGTTTAAAACTTTTTTTACTTTTTTGTCTTAAATCATAGCTTTTAGTTTAATTGACTATTAAAATTAATGTTATTAAAATAAGGAACTATGAATTTCCAGGATATTATTTTTAACCTACAAAAATACTGGTCAGATAATGGCTGTATTATAAAGCAGCCGATGGACCTGGAAAAGGGCGCGGGAACATTCAACCCGGATACTTTTTTGCGTTGTTTGGGCCCTGAACCATGGAATGTTGCTTATGTCGAGCCCAGCAGGAGGCCTACAGATGGAAGATATGGTGAAAATCCTTTCCGGACACAATTTTTTTATCAGTTTCAGGTACTTTTAAAACCATCTCCAGATGATGTAATAGAACTTTATCTCGGTTCTCTTAAGAGCCTGGGTATCAACTTAAAATTGCATGATATCAGATTTGTCGAGGATGATTGGCAATCTCCAACCATTGGCGCAGTAGGTCTGGGCTGGGAGGTATGGGTTGATGGAATGGAAATAACCCAGTTTACTTATTTCCAACAGATGGGCGGCCTTGTGCTCAAGCCTGTTTCGGCAGAGATCACTTATGGCCTGGAGCGAATTGCTATGTACCTGCAGGACAAGGATAATTTCTGGGATCTAAAATGGTCTGATGATATAACTTACGGTGAGTTGCATCTTGAGTCTGAGAAACAGTGGTCGGCTTATAATTTTGAAGTAGCCAGTGTAAGTATGCTTCTGGATTTGTTTAAGAAATATGAAGATGAATTTGAAAGAGTTATAGACAGGGGACTTATCTTTGTTGGGTGTGAATATGTGCTTAAATGTTCACATATTTTTAATTTGCTGGATGCAAGGGAAGCAATAAGCGTAGCGGAGAGGACTTCCTATATTGCCAGGGTACGGAATCTTGCTAAAAAATTATGCTCTGTCTATCTTAAAAAGAGAGAGGAACTAGGATATCCGCTACTTAAAAAGGAATAGAAGGAAGTTATGAAAAAAAACCTGCTTTTTGAAATTGGAACTGAAGAACTACCCCCTTCATGTATTAGAGAAGGGGTAAGTGGACTTAAGAAAATCCTTGAAGATAAATTAACTGAAAATAGATTAGAATTTAAGGATATACAGGCTTACTGCTCACCAAGAAGACTGGTCGCTGTAGTAAGGGGGCTGGGCGAACTTCAAAAATCTAAAATAAAAACAGTTACCGGTCCTCGTCTGAAGGCCGCATTTGATAAAGAGGGCAATTTCACCAGAGCTGCCGAAGGTTTTGCCAGAAGCTTAAATATGAAAGTTTCCGACCTTGAGGAAATTGAAATTGAAGGCAGGGGTTTATATCTGGGAAAAAGGATTATAGAAAAAGGGGGAAAAGCTGTAGATATCCTGCCGGATATACTAAAAGGTACTATACTCAATTTAACCTTCAGCAAACAAATGACCTGGGCAGGCTGTGATATTAAATTTGCCCGTCCCATAAGATGGATTCTTGCTTTATATGATAATGAGATAATAAAATTTAGCATTGCAAATTTAAATTCAGGAAACGTTACTTTCGGGCACCGCACACTTCATCCTGAACCCATTGCTATAAAGGATGCCGGAAGTTATTTCAAGCTGCTTCAGGATAAAGGAAAAGTAATAGCCAATGATATAAAAAGAAAAGAATTAATATTAAATCAAATGGGTAAGCTGGAAGAAAAAGTATGGAAAGGTAACTACAGGGTTATTTTGGATGAAAACTTACTTAATGATGTGGTAAATCTGGTTGAGATACCAAATACTATTGTAGGAAATTTCCCCGGGGAGTTTCTTTATATTCCAAAAGAATTACTTGTAGAAGCAATACAACACCATCAGAAATATTTTGCAGTTTTAGATAAATCCGGGAATGTCAGCACCAAATTTTTAATTGTACAGAACGGAATAAGAGATAATGATGAAATAAAGAAAGGAAATGAAAAAGTTTTAAAAGCCAGGCTTAGTGATGCTGCATTCTTTTATGAAGAAGACAGGAAGCATGATTTCAACTACTGGATAGATAAATTAAAGGGAGTGATTTTCTTTTCAAATCTTGGCAGCATGTATGATAAAGCTTTAAGGCTTAAAAAGGTCAGCGCCTATATTGCCGGATTACCAGCGGGTAGCGGGCCATATGAAAAGGATGATGTCTCTTCCTATTTAGCTGCAGCAAGTATGCTTTGTAAATGTGACCTGGTTACAAATATGGTAGTAGAATTTCCGGCGCTTCAGGGGGTAGTTGGCCGTCAGTATGCCAGGGAAAAAGGAGAAAAAAGTGAAGTGTCAAAAGCAATTTTTGAACACTACTTTCCTAGATTCGCCGCTGATATTCTTCCGTCTACGGATGTAGGCTTAATATTATCTATTGCTGATAAAATTGACACTATAACCGGGATGTTTCTGGCGGGAAAAATGCCTTCCGGTTCTGAAGATCCTTTTGCATTAAGGAGAAAAGCTTCTGGTATCGTACTTTCGATACTAAAAGGAAAATATGATTTTGATCTAACCGATTTAATAAGTTACAATCAGAACCTCTATCAAAAATCTTTTGATTTTAGGGGTATAAATGATTTGAAGATTAGCGCCGAGATTAAAGATTTTATTATTGCAAGATACAGGTTCTTACTGGAGAAAAAAGGGAAGAGATTGGATATTCTGGAATCAATTTTAGGATCGGGATGCTGCTCTATTTTAGATATTGATTTAAGATACAAGGCTATAGAAGAATTTATCGGAAGTGAAGATATAAAAAAGATTTCATTTCCTATGATTAGATGTAAAAATATAATAGATAAAAAAGAATTTGAGGAAGTTGATGGGGAACTGCTGGAGGAAGAATATGAAAAAAGATTATTTTCATCTGTTAATAAGAAGGAAAAAGCAATAAAGGACCTTATGTGTAAAAGAGATTACGCTTCAGTTCTTGCTGAACTTTATGAATTTGGAGAAATTGTGGATTTGTTTTTTGATAAGGTCCTGGTTATGGACAAAGACAAAAAAGTTAGATCCAATAGGGTTAATTTGATTAAAAAAGCAGTTGATCTTTACTTAATACTTGCAGATTTTTCAAGATTGACTGTAGAGAGCGGTAGCAACGTATAAAAATCTTTTTAAGATATTTTGCTCTTATTTTTTTTTAATTTTTTTGGTATTATAATTCGATTTAATTTTTTAAAAACGCAAAATGTAATTAGTAATTTAATAGGAGGAAGGAATTAGTAGGTAATGGCTTTAAAAAAATATGTATATTTTTTCGGCGAAGGTAAAAAAGAGATGAAAAAACTTCTGGGAGGAAAGGGCGCAGATCTATCAGAGATGACCAACATGGGTTTACCTGTACCCTATGGTTTTACCATAACCACAGAAGTTTGTAACCTATTTTATGACCTGGGTAAGAGTTATCCTGAAAGTCTGGAAGAACAAATTGAGGAAAATTTAAAAAAATTAGAAGAAAAAATGGGGATGGTTTTTGGAGATGAAAAAAATCCACTTCTGGTTTCTGTTAGATCTGGAGCAGCTATTTCTATGCCCGGTATGATGGACACTGTACTAAACCTGGGTTTAAATGACAAAACTATAATAGCATTAATGGAAAAGACAAAAAATGAAAGATTTGGCTGGGATTCTTATAGAAGGTTCGTTCAAATGTTTGGCAGTGTAGTAATGGATGTAGAACATGATAAGTTTGAAGAGGCGCTTCAATCAAAAAAAGATAAAAAAAATATAAAATTTGATACTGAACTAACTGCGGAAGACCTGAAGGAACTTGTGGAGGATTATAAAAAAATAATCAAAGAAGCTAAAGGAAAAAACTTTCCTCAGGATCCCAGAGAACAGCTAAAGATGGCTGTTGACGCAGTATTTGATTCCTGGAATAACAAAAGAGCTGTATCTTACAGGAATCTTCATGATATTCCTCACAATATTGGTACTGCAGTAAATGTGCAGGCTATGGTGTTTGGAAACATGGGTCAAGATTCAGGAACTGGCGTAGCGTTCACCAGAAATCCGGCAACGGGTGAGGATAAGTTTTATGGTGAGTATCTGATGAATGCTCAAGGTGAAGATGTGGTTGCGGGAATAAGAACCCCAAAGCATATTTCTGAGTTGAAAGAAGAAATGCCTGAAATATACAAGCAGCTGATTGATATACGAAAGAAATTAGAGGAACATTACAAGGATATGCAGGACGTTGAGTTCACCATTCAGGAAGGAAAATTGTATATGCTTCAGACCAGAACCGGTAAAAGAACGGCAGCTGCAGCACTTCAAGTTGCAGTTGATATGGTTGATCAGGGATATATAGATAAAAAGACTGCTGTAACCAGAGTAGAGCCCCAAATGCTTGATCAATTGATGCATAAACAGCTGGATAAAAAAGCTAAAAAGAATGCGGAATTACTTACCAAAGGGTTGCCGGCATCACCCGGAGCGGCGTTGGGCAAGGTGGTTTTTGATGCAGACACAGCTGTCGAGGAAGCCAAGAGTGAAAATGTGGTTCTGGTGAGAACAGAGACATCTCCTGAAGATATTCAGGGTATGGCGGTAGCTCAGGGAATTTTAACTGCAAGAGGAGGAATGACTTCACATGCCGCTGTTGTTGCAAGGGGTATGGGTAAGTGCTGTGTTGCTGGCGCGGAAGACATTAAAGTATTTGAGGATAAACAATATTTTGAAGTAAATGGCAGCAAGGTAAATAAAGGCGACTGGGTCACACTTGATGGTTCAACTGGAGAAGTATTTAAAGGTAAAATTCCGGTAGTAGATCCTGAAATAGGGAAAAATTTTAAAAAATTCATGAGCTGGGTTAATGATTACAAGAAAATTGGAGTAAGAGCAAATGCCGATACTCCTGATGATTCTAAAGTCGCTTTGAATTTTGGAGCAGAAGGCATAGGTCTTTGCAGAACAGAGCATATGTTCTTTGAAGCAGACAGAATAAAAGCTGTAAGAAAGATGATAGTAGCCAAAAGCAAGGAAGAAAGAGAGAAAGCCCTGGCAAAGCTTCTACCAATACAGAAAAAAGATTTTATGGAAATCTTTAAGGTAATGAATAATCTGCCTGTGACTATAAGGCTCTTAGACCCGCCCCTGCATGAATTTTTACCTAATGAAGATGAAGATATCAAAGAAATAGCCGGAGAGCTGGGTTTAAAATTTGATGAACTAAAAGCAACTATTAATTCTCTACATGAAATGAATCCAATGCTGGGACACAGAGGGTGCAGGCTTTCAATTACATATCCTGAGATTCTAGAAATGCAGGTCAGGGCTATATTTGAAGCAACTGTTGAGCTTACCAAAGAGGGCTATAAAGTAAAACCCGAAGTGATGATTCCATTGGTTGGAGATGTAAGGGAAGTAAAGGTTTTAAAAGACCAGATTATTAAGATTGCTGATGAAATAATGAAGAAAGAAAATCTGAAATTTGACTATAAAGTCGGCACAATGATTGAGATTCCAAGGGCCTGTGTTACTGCTGATGAAATTGCAACAGAAGCTGAATTTTTTAGCTTTGGAACAAATGACTTGACCCAGATGGCTTTTGGATTTTCAAGAGATGATTCCGGCAAGTTTCTTCCTGACTATATAGAAAAAGGAGTTTTGGAAAAAGATCCATTTGCCACTATTGACAGGAACGGTGTGGGCCAGTTAATTAAAATGGGTGTGGAAAAGGGAAGGAAAGCAAGAAAAAATTTAAAGATTGGTATCTGTGGTGAACATGGAGGTGACCCGAGTTCAGTAGAATTCTGTCATATGGTAGGGATGGATTATGTAAGCTGTTCACCATATAGGGTTCCGGTTGCCAGGCTGGCTGCTGCGCATGCGGCAATAAAGAGCGAAGAATAAAAAATATATTAAAATTTCCTTAAGTATTTAGAAATATAGGGTGAACCCCTCTAATAAATAATATATTAGTGGTAAAATAAATATAAGTTTATTTCATTTATGCAGTTAGAGTAATTTGTTTTTTTATTTCCCGGAAGTTTTGCCAGAGGAAGTTTTGCCAGATATATTAATTATTATATTTTTGTGTTTAGAAGAGAAATGAGCAGAAGTTTAAAAGAGGGCGAAGTAGAGGAATTAAAATCTAAAGCGGATATTTACACTGTTGTCTCAAATTATGTGAAACTTAAAAAAACTGGCAGAAATTATACCGGACTCTGTCCTTTCCATAAAGAAAAAACTCCATCATTTACTGTTGATACTTCAAAGCAGCTTTATCATTGCTTTGGGTGTGGAGAAGGTGGCGATTTAATAACCTTTGTAGAGAAGATTGAAAATATGGAGTTTATAGAAGCGATTGAATTTCTGGCAAAAAAGATTGGCTACAATTTAAAGTATAATTACAGTGGTTCTAAAGAGTCATCAAAATTAAAAAACAGGCTGGTAGAATTAAATGAGCTCGCTAAAAAGTATTTTGATTTCATACTTTTTAAAAGTAAAAAGGGTTTGCCTTCTTTAAATTATTTAAAGAATAGAGGTTTTGACGAAAAGACGTTGAAGGAGTTTGAAGTCGGGCTCAGCCTGGACAGCTGGAATAATTTTGCAAATTTTGCTAAGAAAAGAGGGTACAAGCCTGAGGAAGTGATAGAGTGCGGACTGGCTATTAAAAGCAATAGGGGTTCAGGTGAGATATACGACCGGTTCAGAGGCAGGATAATGTTTCCTATTGAGGATATAGTGGGGAAAACAATAGGTTTTGGAGGAAGAGTTGTCTCGGATGCTGGTAAAACCGGCGGTCAGGAAGCAAAGTATATAAACACTCCGGAGACCAGGCTTTATTCTAAAAGTAAAAATATATATAGAATTTTTCAGGCCAAAAATCATATTGTCAAAGAAGATGAAGTGCTTATAGTTGAAGGGTATACTGATGTAATGGCCCTGTATCAGTCCGGGATAAGAAATGTGGTTGCCAGTCTGGGTACTGCCCTTACTTCAGACCAGGTAAAGCTCTTAGGGCGGTTTACAAAAAATATTGTGCTGGTTTTTGACAGTGATACAGCTGGTATGAACGCTTCCCTTAAGGGAGTTGAAAGATTAAGAGAGTATAATGAGCAGCTTGATCTGTATTATGAAAATAATTTAAATATCAGGGTAGCGATACTTGAAGAGGGATATGATCCTGCTGATTTTATATTTAAAAAGGGCAAAGAAGTCTTTGCTACGAAAATTAAAAATGCTGTAAGCATTATTGATTTTACCATTGATGCAATTATAAAAAAATATAATATAGGCAGTCTGGCCGGGAAACTGAAAGCAAGTGATCATCTCATAAGATTTATTTCCACTCTTTCTTCAAGCATTATTCAAGGGGAGTGTATAAAGAATGTGGCTGAAAAGTTGAATCTTAAGGAAAGCCTGCTTCTGGAAGAGATGTTAAAGAAAGAGTATGATCATAAAAAAAGGGCTGTACGCTGGGATAAAGATTACGATATCGAAAAAAAAGAGCCTGTAAATGGAAATATCATTCCCTTAAAAAGAATAGAAGTAGAGGCGTTAAAACTGATAATAAATGGGCTGGGAGACAGGATTGACGAACTTTTAAGTCTCGGTCCTGATTATTTTAGGTTTGAGGATACCAGACAACTTTATCTGATTATAAGAGATGAGATTTTAAGAGCAAGAGAGGATAATAAAAAGGTAAACTTTCCATTAAAAATTACGTCAGGGGCAATAGAAAATGAAGATGTGAAAAAATTATATAATTATATTTTATTTAGCGAGTCTCATTTTAAGAACCAGAATATTAGTTTAGTAAGTAACGAAATCATCAATAATTTAAAAGGAATCCGTATTTCTGAAGAAATTGAGAAAATCAGGAAAAAGATGATAGAATATGAGAAAAATAAAAATGCGGGCAGTGGTGTAAAAAATAAAGAAGCAGCCAGTAAGTATGACGAACTGTACCGGAGATTAATAGAACTGGAAAAAGAGAAAATGAATTTGAGAATACTTTAAGTTTAGAGGTGAATTTAACATGAAGAGAGAATCAGAGTTTAAGTTAGAAGAAGTGAAAATGCTGATCAATAAAGGTAAAGCTGATGGACTTCTGACTAATGAAGAAATTGCTGAAACTCTTTCAGATATAGAACTTTCCAAAGAGCAAATTGAAAATATTTATGATGTCATTCAGAATCTGGGAATAGAGGTTGTAAGCGAAGAAGATGATGGCATTGACACCAGGAGTCCTGGTAAAAAAGATGAAGAGGGAATTTTTACCAGAAAACTGGATTTAACCATAAAATCTCCTACAAATGACCCGGTCAGGATGTACCTTAAAGAAATTGGAAAGGTAAGACTTCTGACCGCTTTTGAAGAAGTTAATCTTGCCAAGAAGATTGAAGCAGGCGATATAAAAGCTAAAAGAATGCTGGTTGAAGCCAATTTAAGGCTTGTGGTAAGCATTGCCAAAAAATATGTGGGCAGGGGAATGCTCTTTTTGGATTTGATACAGGAGGGCAATCTGGGACTTATAAGAGCGGTAGAGAAATTTGATTATAAAAAGGGTTATAAATTTTCTACCTATGCCACCTGGTGGATAAGGCAGGCCATAACCAGAGCTATAGCTGATCAGGCAAGGACTATAAGAATCCCTGTGCATATGGTAGAAACAATAAACAAATTAATAAGAACACAGAGACAGCTTCTGCAAAAATTTGGAAGAGAGCCTACCCCGGAAGAGATTGCAAAGAAAATGAAATTTACTCCGGAGAAGGTAAGAGAGGTAATGAAAATATCCCAGGAACCAGTATCCCTTGAGACTCCTATAGGAGAAGAAGAGGACAGCCATCTGGGGGATTTCATAGAGGATTCGGAAGTTGAAGCGCCTTCTGATGCCGCCTCTTTTACTATGCTCCAGGAACAGCTTCGAGAGGTTTTAAATACATTAAATGATAGGGAAAGGAAAGTTATCCAGCTGAGATTCGGATTGCAGGATGGTCACCCCAGAACACTGGAAGAAGTGGGCAGGGAATTTGGCGTTACCAGGGAAAGAATCAGGCAGATAGAATCCAAGACTCTGGGAAAGTTGAGACATCCAAACAGGAGTGGGATTTTAAGGGATTTTCTCGAGCATTAATAAAAGTTATAATTTATCCTGTAAGATATTTTAAAGCAGAGTTATTTAATTTTTGTATTGATTTAGACCTTGAAATAAACTTCTTATACATTATAATAACATATCGTTGCCATCCTTAATCCCCGGTAGCTCAATGGTAGAGCATTCGGCTGTTAACCGAAGGGTTGTAGGTTCGAGTCCTACCCGGGGAGCCAG
>SOKC01000131.1 GCA_004376325.1 Actinomycetota bacterium
AAGTAATAAAAGCAAAAGTATTAAAAGTGGTTTCTTCAAAATTATAATATTAAGCAGAGTCTCTTGTAATAAATAAAAATGGGTTAAATCTTTCTTTATTCTTTTTTTGTTTTCTTGTAGCAAGCAAGATAGACCTGCTTTAGAATTAAAATAATTTAAAATAAATTGTATATAACAAGTCGAAATATACCAACATTTCAAACGAAAAATCCCCTGCTTTTCATAAAAAAATCAGAAAGTAGCGATTGGCTGGCTATACCGAACGAAGTTAGAACCAGAATTATTGGATTAGATAGAGATATTTTTATACCATAATTAGTCAGCTAACATTAAAATCAATAAATTTTATAGGCAGGAGTTCTTAATTTATATATAATAAAAAAATGATACATTACATACGGAATTTGTAGATATGCGATATGAATTGAGGTTCAACTAGTTTTAAATTAAAATTTAACCTAATTATAAAATGTTATCTTATTATACGAGAAAGAAATTATGAGTAAAATTCGTTTAGGTATAATAGGTCCAGGTATCATCTGGGAAAGGGCGCATAAACCAGCTTTAAAAAAATTCAGCAACAGGTTTGAAATAGCTGCTTTTTGCGCCACCAGTGAAAAAAGCAAAAATAAAATAAACAAAGAATATCCAGGCATGCCTTTTTATAAAGACTATAAATTACTGGTCAAAGAATCATTTATAGATGCAGTGATTATAATGACGCCAATACCAATGAATCCGGTAGTTGCTATTGAAGCTCTTAATGCAGGTAAAGACGTGTTTTTAGAAAAACCAATGGCTACAAATGTTAAAGATGGAAAAGAACTGGTAAAAAAGGAGAAAGAGACAGGAAAACGGGTTTTTATTTTAGAGCAGAATGTTTATACGAGTTTTATAGATGAAATGATAAAAGTGCTAAATTCTGGCAGGCTTGGAGATGTTCTTATGTTCGATAGGCTTTATCATGGCTACATAGGCTTTAAAGAGGGAGTAGAAGATTATGGAAATACAGAATGGAGAATTAAACCAGCATTTCCCTTGGGTATTCTTTTTGATGGCGGTATCCATGAAATTGCCATGCTTTCAAAAATTTTTGGTAAGCCCCTGGCAGTTTATGCGGCAGGAGTTAAATACAGGCAGGAATATGGTGATTATGATTATGAATCTATGATTTTTGAATACAAAAATAATCTAATCGGTACTTTTAGCAATTCATACTTTCTGGATGGGAATAGAAATTGTTTTATTGTCAGAGGAACAAAAGGCTTGGCATTCTATGAAGAGGACTTAAAAATCGCAATAGAAGAAAATAGCGGCAGGAGAGATATCATAAAAATAAATAATGAAAATCCGTGTTATAGAATGTGGAAGATTTTCATTAAGTGTTTGGAAACAGATTCAAAACCTTACTATACAACAGAGATAGCATTAAATGACTTGCAGATTTTAGAAGCAATTGAAAAATCCTTAAAAAAAGGAATAAAAGTATCAGTTGAACAATAAATTTTTAAAATATTTTTTTTATTTTCAATTTGAATTTATAGATATATTTTAAAACTTCTATTTTCCTTAAAGCATAAAGAAACTTTAAGAACAACCACTTTTTGGATAAAATAAAACATTTTCTATTATATTTTTAAGATATATAAGATGTATATGTCTAAAGTGGCTGGCCACTATAAACAATGTTAGAACCGCGATAATTACCTCAGATGAAGATGTTTTTATTCCAGAGTTAGGTTTCTAAAACATATTTTTAGAGGTTTTTTATAATTTTCAGATCCTTAACACTAATAATAGTGTAATTATTTATAAGTTTTTTAACTATAATTTTTTGCTATTCCAAAACAAGTTAATATATTATGATAGAAATTAAAAATTGTATTTATGAAAGAATTATTAAGAAATAAAAAATTTAGATGGCTAATTATAGCATTAGCAGTAACAATACCTTTTTTGATTTTATCCTTTTTTGATATCCACGCTTACCTTTGGATAGAACTCCCCATTTTTTTAGCTATTATTATCTTGGTAGGTCGAAAAATATTTCTTAGTGGTCTAAAAAGCCTCATAAAACTAAGATTTTCAAATATTAATTTTCTTATGACCATTGCAATTGCGGGAGCTTTATACTTAAGGCAATTTGAAGAAGCAGTAATTATTGTTATATTATTTTCAATAGGCGAAAGCTTGGAAGAGTTTGGAATTAAAAGAAGTAAGAAGGCACTTGAAAACTTAATTGAAAAAACACCAAAAACTGCAACCTTAAAAGAGGGAAAAAAAGAAGTACCTATAGAAGAAATAGATATTGCTCAAATCATAGTGGTAAAACCTGGTGATATAATTCCAATGGATGGCAAAGTGGTTTACGGAAATTCATTAGTAGATGAATCTTCAATTACTGGTGAACCTCTTCCAAAAAATAAATACAATGATGATTCTGTCTATGCAGGGACTATAAATGGTAATGGTTACTTAGAAGTAGAAGTATTAAAAAAAGCTAAAGACAATACATTATCAAAGATTGCAGAGCTTACTTATAAGGCAACTGATAAAAAAATATCCTCTCAAAAATTTATAGAAAAATTTGCAAAATTTTATACTCCCATCGTTATAGGAACTGCTATCTTACTGGTAATTATTCCAGTTGTAATACTGAAAAATCCTTTTAATTACTGGTTCAATCAGGCTTTGACCTTGCTTATAATCTCTTGTCCCTGCGCACTAGTGATATCCACTCCAGTTACCGTCTTTTCTGCTTTAGGAAATGCTACAAAGAATGGAGTATTAATTAAGGGTGGAAAATTCTTAGAGGAAATGGGGAAAATAAAAGCTATTGCTTTTGATAAGACAAAAACACTGACTTTAGGTGAGCCTGAAATTTCAGATATTGTTACTTTCAATGGTTTTAAAAATGAAGATGTCTTAGCCTGTGCTGCAGGACTTGAAATCTTTTCAGAACATCCTATTGCCAAAAGCTTGATAGACAAAGCAAAAGAGCTTGGAATTGATACTCATAAATTCTATGACTTTGAATCTATAACCGGAAAAGGTGTAAAAGGCCAATGTACTGTTTGTGAAGATAGTGCACATTTTCTGGGAAGTTTAAAATTTATTAAGGAACAGCAGAATATTAAAGTTGATAGAGAAATAATTGATAAAATTGATGAGTATGAAAAACAAGGAAAGACAGTAATTGTAATGAGTGAAAATGCCACTATTAAAGGAATAATTGCTATTACTGATAAGATGAGAGACGAAGCAAAATCAATAATTGAAAATATCAAGAAATTAGGAATAAAACCAGTCATTTTAACTGGAGACACCAATGCATCTGCAAAATATATTGCTTCTGCCCTGAGTATAGAAGAAACAAAAGCATCCTTGCTTCCGCAGGATAAGGCTGAAGAAATTGAAAGACTTAAACAAAAATATAGGTCTGTCGCTATGTTAGGTGACGGTGTAAATGATGCTCCAGCTCTTGCCAGTGCTTCTGTTGGTATTTCAATGGGATCTGTAGGTTCAGATGTGGCCATCGAAAACTCAGATATTGCACTTATGAATGACAATTTAAGGACTCTTCCCTACTTATTGAAATTAGGTAAGAAAAGTTCTGCGATTATAAAGTTTAATATAATTGCAGCAATTCTTATTAAATTTATAGTTTTAATTTTGGCAACATTTGGCTTAAGCAACTTAACACTGGCAATATTCGCAGATGTAGGAGTTACTATTTTTGTAATTATTAATGGACTAAGATTATTTAGTTTTAAGACAAACCCAGAGTCTTTTTTGTAATATATATAAAACTATTCAAAATAGTTTAAGCATTAAAATATCTATGACGTGGTTGTCTAAAGTGGCTGGGGATAGTAGACGAAGTTCAAACCAGAATTATTGGTATAAATAGGGATATTTTTATTCCAGAATTGAACTTCTAATAAATTTTTATATTATGATATATCTATCACTATACTATTTTCATTGGTGGTGCAAATCCTACAGTCTGTAAAACAACGGTAATAATCACCATTGCAACTGCAAAGACTAGCACCCAAAGAACTAACCTTGATAGGCGTTTACCCGCTAATACAAATTTTTAAAACCTATCATTAAATTGAGATACTAATATATTTATATGAAATAATATATTTTTTGTGATATAGTTCAGATTTCGCTAACTGGGTGTTTTCCAGTGTGATATAGTTCCTATTATGGTGGTATTGGGAGCTTTAAGCTTAAATTTTAGCCGACTTCCAAAAAATGCAGATATCACACCACATAGAATTAAAAAGGTTATTGGTTT
>SOKC01000050.1 GCA_004376325.1 Actinomycetota bacterium
TATCTTTAGATGTTATTTTTGAATTTGCTAAAGCATTCATCAATCATCATAAGAAGTATTTTATAACTTCTAATAAAATTATAGTTTTCTATCTGTAATATTGATAGAATTAACCATATTATTTTTAATTGCCTATGAGTGAATTAAGAAAGGAATATTTTTTATGATTTATGATTTTCATACCCATACTTTTTTATCTGATGGCGAAAACAGCCCTATTGAGCTTATAAGATTTGCAGTCGCTTTAGGGTACAGGTGTATAGCCTTGACTGATCACGGAAGTTATTCAAATCTTGATTTTATAATTTCAATGGTAAGGAGAGACTGCGAGCTTGCAGAGAAGTATTGGAATATAAGTGCAATTCCGGGGATAGAGCTAACTAATATTCCAGCTAAAAGTATAAATAATATGGCCAGAGAGGCTAAAGAATTAGGAGCAAGGATGGTAGTAGCTCACGGAGAGAGCATAGTGGAAAGTATTGAGCCGGGTACTAATTTAGAAGCGGTAAAATCGGAATATATTGATCTTTTGGCCCACCCTGGAATCTTTACATTAGAAGAGGCAAAAATTGCAGCTCAGAATGGTATTTTTGTGGAAATTTCTTCCAGAGCTGGTCATAGTCTTACCAATGGAGTTGTAGCAAATGTGGGCAGGGAAGCCGGGGTTAAGTTCTTAATAAATAGTGATGCCCATAGCCAGGATGATTTATTTAAATCAGATATGCAGGAAAGAGTGGGTCTGGGTTCTGGCTTGAAAAAAGATGAAGTTGAAGAAATTTTTAATAAAAATTATAAGGAATTTCTTAAAAGGATTGGTTGCTAGCGTTTATCCATGCTTCCTGACCGGTAGCCTTCAAGATCTAAGGTGATATATTCAAATCCTATTTTTTTTAATTGTTTTATCATTTTTTCCCTGATATTGCTTTGAAGTATTTTGGGGATTTCTTCTTTTTCTATTTCTATTCTGGCAATGGGGTAGTGGTATCTTACTCTTACCTGTCTGAAGCCCAGGGAATGAAGGAAACTTTCAGCTTTTCCAATTTTTTTCAATTTAGATTCTGTAATCTCTTCTCCGTATGGAAACCTGGATGATAGACAGGAAAAGGCTGGCTTATCCCACGTTGATAGGTTTAACATTTTGGAATATTTCCTTATTTCTTCTTTGCTCAGACCAGCTTCGGCAAGAGGACTTCTTATTCCCAGTTCTTTTAATGCTTTTAACCCTGGACGGAATGTATTTAAATCATCATAGTTGGTCCCATCAGCTACAAAGTTAAATTTATATTTATCTTTTATAGAAATTAATTTTAAAAAAAGTTCCTTTTTACAAAAATAACATCTGTTTTTTGGGTTATTTCTGAATTCTTTTATTTTCAGCTCATTAGAATCAATGATTATCTGTCTGCAATTTAGACTCCTTGCGATTCTTTTTGCATCTTTCAGTTCCCTTCTTGGATATGTCAGTGATTTTGCAGTAACTGCAGTGACATTTTTACCCAATACATTTTCCGCTACCTTTAAGAGGAAGCTGCTATCTACTCCACCTGAAAATGCTATAATTAAAGAACCCATATCTTTAAGGATTTTTTTTAGTTTATTAATTTTTTTTCTGTCCATTATCATTTTGATATTTTTACCTGGAAACATAAAATATATAAAAACCTATATTTTTGCAATAGTCTTAGTAAAATGATATTTTGAAACAATAAAACTTTAAAGCTCTGAATTTATTTAAGGGAAAGGTATTTTAAAAAATTTACATATTCTGGAGATAAACAAATATGGAAAAGATCTTATATTTTGACTGTTTTTCAGGAATAAGTGGCGATATGGTAGTTGGTGCATTGCTTGATCTGGGATTGGATTTTTCATTTCTAAAAAATGAATTAGGGAAACTTAATATTGATGGATATAACATAGCTTGCAGAGAAATAAAGATGGGTCCTGTTAGAGCAAAAAAATTTGATGTAAAAGTAACTGTACTGCAACCCTACAGAAATTATAAAGATATTAAAGGAATAATTGGTGAAAGCAAACTTAATACTATGGTCAAAAAAATATCTCTGGATGTTTTTCAACTGATTGCAGAAGCAGAAGCCAGGATACATGGTTATGATATAGATGAAATACATTTTCACGAAGTCGGCGCAGTTGATTCTATTATTGATATCGTAAGCACTGCTATAGGTATAAAAAGTTTAGGAATTGAGTCATACTATAGCAGTAAAATTCCATTGGGCAGCGGGTTTGTCGATAGTTCACATGGGAAATTACCTGTACCGGCACCGGCTACAGTAGAGATATTAAAGGGGATACCTGTCTGCACAGGTATTTTTGATTATGAAGTAACTACTCCTACAGGCGCTGCTATAATAAAAACCCTGGCAGCAAAATTTGGTGGGATTCGCTGTATGGAAATTGAAAAAGTCGGTTATGGGGCAGGGAGTAAGGTAAAAAAAGAAATCCCGGATGTTTTAAGAGTTTTAAAGGGAGTCATCAAAGATAAGTATAGGTTAAAAGCAGAAGATCTGATTGTTCTTTCTGCAAATATTGACGATAGCACTCCTGAGATTATGGGATACCTGCAGGAGAATTTGCTTAAAAATAAGGTGCTGGACGTATGGACAGAGCAGATTTATATGAAAAAAAACAGACCTGCCTTTAAACTTTGTGTCCTCTGTAACAGGGAATCGGAGCTGGAAATAATTGATATCCTATTATTGGAATCTACAACACTGGGGATTAGAAGAGAAGAAATTAAAAGGTATTCAATTAACAGGAAAATTGAAACTGTCAAATTACCTTATGGAGAAGTTAAGGTAAAAATTGGTACTCATAAGGGAAAAGAGATAACAATTTCACCTGAATTTGAGTCTTGCGCTAAACTGGCAAAAAGAACAGGAAAGCCTCTAAAAGAAATATATCAAGATGCTATTTTATTTTTTTCCAGAAGATAATATTTTAATATTTCCTGCAAAATAGCCACTGCAGGCACAGCAAATAAAAGTCCCCATATACCAAACAGGGCACCACCTGCAATAAGGGAAAAGATCATAACGCCGGGATGCACCCCTATCTGGTACTTCAATACAATTGGAGAAAGCACGTAGACGTCTATCAGTTGAATAGCCACAAACAGAAGGATTACTAACAAGGCTTTAAACGGTGAAATAAAAAGTGCGGCTAGCACGGCCGGTATAGCTCCTATTATGGGACCAAGGAGCGGAATCATATTAAGCAGGCCGGCTATGAAACCAAACAGTATCGCAAAATCTACTTTTAATACCAGAAGTACAATGGTACATAGTATTCCAACAATAATAGATATTAATATTCGCGCTCTGAAATACTTTCCGGCAACTTTATTAATCCTTTCCAAAATAATAGTTGTATGATTTTTAAATCTTTTTGGTATTATTTTTATGAATGTTGCTTTTATTTTATCTGTATAATTAAGTATATATATTCCCAGCAGCGGCCCTACTATAAGGTATAGAACTGTATTTAATGCCAACCTGCCAACGGTAGCAGCTCGCCGGAAGATATCAATTTCTTCTAAATTAATCCTGCTGATAAGATACAGGGTAATACCGCTGACATCCTTGGGTATTAATTCCTTACCAATTATATTCTCAGCGTTTTCAATAATAATGCTTTTTTGCAAAAAGTCGTTTATAACCTTGGTCAAATTTTGCATATATGATGGAAATTTATCAATGAATGTCCTAAATTGATCAATTATTATGGGTATAATGAAGAAAAATATAGTAAAAATAATCCCTATAAAAATGATATATGTTATTGTAACGGAAAATACTCTACGCATTTTCTTTTGTAGTAAAGTTACAATGGGGGTTAAAAGATAAGCAATGGCTATAGCTAAAATTAATGGTATGATTGCTATCCTTATCAAATATATGATGTAAAAAAAAAGCGCAGCGATTAGAAGAAAGCCAATTATTGACCAGGAAAAAATTCCAATGTTTTTTATTGTTTTAATACCGTTTGAAGGTTTTCTTATTCTCATTAGAAATCATTATAGTATATTTTTTTTAAAAATATAAATTATTAAACTAATCGATGTTATTAATTGAAATGACGGCGTAGTTAAAAAAAAGTTTTGATTTAAAAATAGTGAGAAAAGTAAGAGTCAAGTTTTAGGCAAAAATCCTATATAAATTATAAATCACCTAATGTTATCAATTGAAGTAGCAGTGCAATTGTGATAGAGTTTAATCTCAAAAATAGTAAAAAAAATAGGAGAATATAAAACAGGAAATTATAATGCCGGAAGAATCTATTGCTGCTTATATTAACAACATCATAGCTTTTACCCTATTTATAGCTGTAATAACATTTATATTTGCAATACTTTTTTTATTATCACGCACTTTGATCCATAAGACTGGAAGAAGAAACAATATAGAATTAAAAAAAGAAATTTTTCCTACCAGCTCTTCAGATATATATAGTTATAAAAAGGAACCTTATCAGCTAAAAAATATTTTTATCCTGGGTACGGTATTTATAATTATAATTATTTTTACATTCCTTATCTTTGCTGTTTTAAATTACAGCAGGGAGCCAGCACCAGGTTTAAATCTGTATTTAATCATAGGTATAGTATTTTATCTTATATTAATGGTTATCTATCTAGTCAAATCAAAGATTATAAGTTAGGGGTTATCTGAATGCCTTCTCTTGCTAGAAGTAACTTGAATATACTGGTTGCAGGACTTGGTTGTTGTAAACAGGAAATATTTGCAACCCAGGGAGCGTTATATGATATTCAAAGATTTGGTGTAAATTTTGTCAGCACCGCTGAAGATGCTGATATATTGGTGATCCAGGGTTTTTATAATAAAAAAGGCATAACCAGGGTCTTAAATATTTACGACAGGATGAGTTCCCCAAAATGGATAATTGCGGTAGGAAGCTGTGTCTTAAATGAAAATTTATTTAAATTGGAGAGTAAACTGTTAAGTCAGTTACGGAATAAAGTAGCAATAAATATGTATATTCCAGGCTGCCCGCCCAGACCGGAAGCGTTTATATATGCTATTTTAAGATTTTCAGGCAGAGATTAATAATAATTTACCTATTAGATAGTAATTTTTAAATTTTATTTATGTAAATGATTAATAATATTTATAATAAAATCTATTCTCCTCCAAAGTTTGTACTTGTGGAGGAAATAGGTAAAAACCTGGAATTTATTTTAAAAGATAAAATAAAAAATATTTTTAAAGCCGGACAGGATCTTTTAATAGAAGTATCTAAAGAGAATCTTTACCAGCTTTTAAAAGAGCTAAAGGAAAATCCTGAACTTAAAGTAAATAGTTTTCAAAGTGTAGCTACTTACAAAATTAGTAAAAAAAATTTTCTAATAATAAACCTTACATCATTTGTTAATAATTTTTCTGTTCTAATAAAAATAGAAATATCCGGCAGAGAACTGGAAAATGGCTGTACCGAGATTGTTAACGTCCTGGGGGAATTTTATGAACCAGTTAATTTTTACAGGGATAGAAGTAAGTTAATTTCTGAAAACTCTGATATAAAAATTTTTTGTCAGAGCCTGGATGGTCTGGATTGTTTTGATTTAAATATTTCTACTGATAATGACATAGTTAAAGAAGCTTATGTTGATATTGATATTAGCAGGGTTGTCGGTAACCATTATTATAAAGGTTTGGAGATTTATGATCTTATAGCCTATATCAGTAGATTTGACTGGAAGGCAGGCATATTCCCGGAAATTTGTCTTTGCAGCGCTTTTGAGGAATTACTGCAGCTAAAAGTACCTGAAAGAGCCAGGTATATCAGAATGCTTCTATGTGAGCTATATAGAATATCAAATCATGTTTATTTCATTTCAAATATCTGTAATATTTTAGGGTATGACGTTGCCTATAGTCTTTCTCTTTTGGAAAGGGAACGGGTTTTAAAGCTCATAGAGACCGTTACAGGCTCCAGAATTGTTCCCAATTTTATAAGAATAGGTGGAGTAAAGAAGGATATAAGTGAAGAGATAATATTCAGTATCAGGAAAAGCTTACCAATCTTATATAAAAATATAAGAAGAATTGAAAAGATAATAATTGATGATTTTTTGGTAATTGAAAGATTAAAGAATATTGGAATTATTGGTAAAGAAATTGCTTTAGATTATGGCATATCAGGTCCAAATTTAAGAGCTTCAGGTATTAGATATGATTTACGTAAAGATAAAGATTTTATTTCATATAAAGACTTCTCATTTACAGTACCTATATGCAGGACAGGGGATTGTCTGGATAGGGTTTTAATCAGATTTAATGAGATATTTCAGTCTCTTAAGATAATAAGTCAAATTATAAATAAATTCCCTTCCGGAGCTTTTATAAAGAGAATAAATTTATCTCGTATAGAATTTAAATCTGAAGCAGTGTCGCACGGCATTGAGTGCCCCCATGGTCTTTTTAAAATTTATATTGAGGTTGAGAAGAGTAATATAAATTCGTTAATAGTAAAGGGACCTTCAATTAATAGTCTTATTTTGAGTGAGGAGATACTGAAGGAGAACAGGTTAGAAGATATTAATTTAATTTTAACAAGTCTGGATATAAGCCCGGGTGAAATAATAAGTACATAGTAGTGGAGCATTATGTTATTTGTTTTAAAAAAAATTTTTTATATTTTTACAATATTACTGGTAAATTTATATATATGTGAATATATAGGTAATAAGCTTACAGCCCGTATTGAGCTTAGAAGGGGATATAGAATAACCAGAATAAGGGGCGCTGGTTTTCCTCTGATTAGATTCTTTAAATATTTGTCCAGGGATAGTAGGATAAATATCTGGACTTTTTTTATTTTTTTACTCTCTTTTCTAATGTGGAGTGCGGTTCCTATTACTGCAAATCTGGTTTTGGTAGAAATGGACTATAGCCTTTTGGTTGCAATAACTTTCTATATAGGACTGATAATTGTATTATTTTTTAATTCAAGCAGGACCTCTTACAGTGCCATATTTAGTGAAGCCAGTAAGAAAGTATTAATTTTACTTTCTTTCCTGGCCCCTGTTTTATTTAGTATTGTAAGTATTGTTTTAATAAGTAAGACCTTAAGCTTAAAGGAAATTGTAAATTCTCAGTATCAGCACTGGAATATAATTTTCCAGCCCCTGGGCTTTATAACATTCTTTATTTCATTGTTTTTGCAATTAAAGTTATTGGGCATAAGTAGAAAGAGCTACTTATCTACTGAGATAGATATAGGTAAAGAAGGAATAGGTTTAGGGAAAATTGTTGAAAAAATTTCGGTTTATATGATTGTTCTTTTCTTGATTATAATTTTAAATATCCTGTATTTGGGTGGCTGGCAAAACATATATTTTATCAGGGGAGAGATTGTACTTGCTGTTAAATTTTATTTTATTTTTATACTATTGTTATTGATGGACAAAGCTATTGGCAGAATAGATAGTTATAAACTTTTAGTCAGGATTAATTGGAAGTTTTTGATTCCAGTTTCGCTGTTTAATTTTATTGTTACCCTGGGATTTTTTGTAGCCAGGAATGTATATAGTTTAATTTAATTAGGTGTTTTATTAAGATGTTAAGACTGCTTAAGAATTTTTTTATCATTTTAGGAAATTTATTTAAGAAGCCTAGAACTGTTATTTACCCCAGGGAGAAAATAATAATTCCTGATAGCAGCAGGGGTGTCCTTCGTTTAAAATTGGATCTGGATTCCCTCGAGGTTATTTGCAATGGTTGTGGATTGTGCAATATAATTTGCCCACAGGATTGCATAGAAGTAAAGAAAAGAATTGGAGATAATGGCAGGGAAGTTCTGGATGAATTCTGTCTGGATTTGAGCAAATGTATTTTTTGCGGAAATTGTGTTGAATTTTGTGAAATGAATGCTATTGATATGTCTTACAAATATCAACTTGCGGAATATAGTGAAAAAAATTTGAGATTGGAAAAATTTGAATTAATAAAACCTTCAGGCACAATTAGGGATTTCTGGTAGAAATAACTATGTCATTTGGAAGTCAATTAATATTAATAATAATACACTGCGCCAGTCTCTTTGGACTGGCGATATCAGGATTACTGTCACTTATTCTAATCAGTAAGAGAAAGAAATTAATATTTTTGTTTCTCTCCTTTTTATTTGTAGGAATCTTAAGTTTTGTTTATTATTCCGGTATTTTATTTTTTACAGCTGGAATTTTTGTTATGTTCTTTTTTATATCATTATACCTGTTTGTTTTTCAAATAGAATTATTTGGGGATAAGGAAAGATTGGATGAAAAATTAAATAATAATATCAAAGGTATAATTGTCCATATTATTCTACCGTTTTTATTTTGCGCAGCTATTGGTTATTTAATTTATAATTATACATCTGATTTTTTACAGAAAGTTAGTGGCAGCGGTAACATTTTCATCATTGGTCTAAGCGATATTGCCGGTAAGTTTTTTACCAATTATAGTTTAATTTTAATAATTATAATTGCAGTATTATTTGTATCCTTTTTATGGTTTATTATTATTAGTTTGGAAGAAAAATGAATTTTCAATTTATAATATATTTTAACTTTTTGCTTTTTCTGATGGGGGTATTTGGAATATTTTACAGCAAGAATATTATATCAGCATTTGTTTCTTATCAGTTTATAATAATTTCTGCCACTATCAATTTTTTGAGTTTTTCACAATTCTTATACCAGCGTTCATTGTGGGGTGGAATATTTATTATTTTTGGAATTGCATCCATATATTTTTTAATGTTTTGTATTATTTGCTACATTTATTTAAAGCTGGATCCGCTTGACAAAGAAATGCTTTGTAGGGAATTTAGATTATTTAAGATAACCAGGAGCGACTGGTGGGGAGAAGATAATATATAGATTATGGACTTCATAGCTTATATTAATGAAAAAATAAATCCTCTTCAAAGTATAATTGTCTTATCAGGGGCAATTTTTATTTCATCTTTTTTTGTAATATCTAAAAGTAAGGCTATCAAAAGATTTCTGATAATAGTAACTTCAATTTCTCTTATTTTGGCTTTTTATCTTAATATTTATAGTTTTATTTCAATGGGCAATTTTTCTAATTTCCTCACTCTCTTTGAGACTGCGCAAATGATAGAAGTAGGTATTATCTTATTTAGTGCCCTAAATTTGTTATTTTTTATTTCCATATATAAAGTGGACAGTAATCATTTTATTAAAATATTGATTCTTTTTTTATTCTCAACTGTCTGTGCTGTTTTTGTAGTGGTTGCCAGAAATTTTCTTTTAATATTCATAAGCTTAACCATATTCATCTTAACCATATTTCAATTAGTTACTGCTCTTAATTTAAAGATGAACAAAGCAAGACCTTATATATTAGGATATTTTCTAAGGCCAACGCTAACAGTGATTTTATTCTTTTTTGGGTTTTCATTGTTTTATGGTGCTGCGGATTTTAAAGATTTCAATCAAGTTCTACAGTCGGAATATATTTCAAATCCGCTAATTGTTCTGGGCCTGATTATTTTTGGAATTGCTATTTACCTGTATTTTTTCTTATTTCCTTTTCAAAGCCCATATCTGAAGCTAATAAAAAGAGGTGAGTTTTCATCGAATGCTATTATATGGTTTTTATATTTTCCAGTTGGTATTTTTATGTTTCTGAAGTTAAATGATTTATATAGTTTTTTTATAGAAAAAAATAGCCTTTATATGTCTATATTTTTTATAGTAATAACTTTTATTTGTATATTTGCTGGCAGTATTGGAGCATTTAAGACTAATAGTATAAGGAGAATAATATCATTTTTATTTTTATTTTTTATTGGTATTTTTATATTGAACATTTCCATGTTTTCTACAGGAATTATCAGCAAGTCTCTAGTGGATTGGTTTAATATTGGAAATGTTCTACTGGTGCTATTTAGTTTCATACCTATATACAGTATTTTCGGTGTTGTTGAAAAAAATACAGGCAGTGACTCTATTGAAAATATAAGAGGGTTTGGGAGAAGCAATATATATATAGGTATAAATTTGATAATAATATTTCTATCCTGGTCCGGATTTGCTTATCATATTGAGCCCTTTATTAAGTATTTTAACGGTGCAAATTTCTTAAGAATAGGGACTGCCAATATAATATTGCTGCTGGCAGTGGTGATTGCTTTTATATTTCTTATGATCAATATTTTTAGAATAGTTGTCCAGTTTTATAGAAAGCCTATTGGAGGTGTGGTAGAAAAAATTATATTTCCTAAGTTTTTATACATTTATGTTACTTTTTTTACTTTAGTTATATTAGTTATTGCAATATTGGGTTTACTTGAAGTATTAAATATTGATGTTGGAATTATAAATTTTAAAATAACTCAAGTTTATTTTTTAAGATAACTTCTATTGATTTTTTTTTAGCTTCTTTAGTACTTTGGAAAAATATAGAAAAAGATTTGAAATAAAGCATTTCTTAATTATTATACTGGTGCTGGTTATAGTAATAGCAGTGATTATAAGCGTAAATAAATTTTCTTTTAAAAAAGAATATAAACCGTCCACTGCGCTTGCCGATAAACTACCCAGATATAGATTAATAGATATGGATAATACCGGCATTACTGGAGATGCGGATGAAGATGGAATAAATGATCAGAAAGATATTATGCTTGGTGCAAAGAAACAACTTGAAAATCCGGCTAAAAATATTTTTTTAGAGGAAGGGGAAACTAATTATTATCAGGGCGGAGACCCGCCTGAGGGTCTGGCAACCGGCGAAGACATTATAGCCAGAGCTTTTCTGGAAGCTGGTTTTAGTTTAAAAGACCTGGTATATGAAGATATAAAGGATAATTTTGACCAGTATCCATTAAGAGAAATCTGGAATCAGGCTGTTTGTGATCCAAATATTGATTACCGGAGAATCCAGAATTTGGAGATTTTTTTTAAAAGGAATGCAAAAGTTCTAGATATTTTATTTAATGCTTCAGATGATCGAAACTTAAACTCGTGGCTCCCAGGAGACGTGATTTTTTTTGATATGGATAGAGACGGCTATAGTGATAATGTTGGTATTATTTCAGATAATACGACAAGGGATGGAGTCCCAAAGGTGATTTATAACTATATTGAGCCGGGATATACAGTTGAAAAGAATATTCTAAAGGAAAAGATTATTACCGGTCATTATAGATTTCCAAAGTGACGCTCCACGAGACAAGCCTCGTGGACTTGAGTTTAGTTTACTAAACATTCTTTTTCTTAAAAGAAGGAAACCCTTTTTCTTTCTTAAAACTACCTTTTAATGCTTTATCAAATTGCCTTGCAACAATTCTTTCATAATATTGTTTGAAAATATATAAAATTATTTAATTCTATAAAAAAATATGTAAATGTAATAAAATTATTTTTTAATAAGACAGTTGATTTACTGATTTAATATTTGTTTTTTATATTTTGTAAAAATGAAAAAATAAATTAACAGTAATGTATAAAGAAAATATTTTAAAAAAACTGAAGGCATCGAAAATAACTATATTGAAAAGAACCGTGCTCATAGCAGTTGTTGTTTTAATTTTAGTTTCTTTGCTTGTGGTTTCTCCAAAAAAGGCAAGTGCAATTACTTTAAAGGAATTGGGTAATGCAATAGCCAGGCTCAGTCAGGGTGAGGAGAGCTTACTGGAAGAAATACTTGTATCTGAGATAGAGATCGATAATAAAAGAAATGAAATTAAATCGTTGAATGGAGAACTTGAAGTATTGGAAAATCAGCTGGAGGGACTTAATGAAACCAGAAAGGAATTAAGTGAAAGTATTGAAAATAAAAAGGATATCCTGACTGAAAAAGTAATTTTTTCATATAAATATGGAAATAATGATGTCCTAAAAATTATTACCAGTGCCAGAGATTTAAATGAAGTTGTAAACAACCTTTACCTTTTTAAAAATATTATTAGCAGGGAAGCTGAAATCATAGAACAGCTCCGCTTTGAAAAGGAAGAATATGATAGAATTTCCCGTAAATCTGAGGAGAAAATGAAAGAAATTGAAGAAACCAGAGTTAGAATTGAAGCTGAAGAGCAGCAGCTACTGGAAAGCATGGAGGAAAATAAAGTTCTGCTGGAGAAAGTGAAGGGTGAAAAAGCGGAAATCCAGAATCTTTTAAGTGAGATAAAAAAAAGAATAGCGCAAATCCAGCCTTCCGGGCTTACGCTGGTTGGAGAATGGGATATGATAGCCACAGCATACCATGCTTTTGGAAAGGGAGGCAATGATATAAGTGGAAACGGAATTACGGCAATAGGACTGAGAGCCCGAAAGGGAATAGTCGCTGTAGATCCAAAAGTTATACCTCTGGGTACAAAACTTTATATACCTGGTTACGGTGAAGCTTTGGCTGCTGATACCGGAGGTAGGATAAAGGGCAGCAGAATTGATCTATGCTTTGAATCTTTAGAAGAATGTTTTAGATTCGGCATAAGAAAAATAAAAATATATCTGGTTGAATAATAGATCTTTTAAACTATTTTTAAAAATTTAGATAAAGACTCAAAATCCCTTATATATCTTTCTTCAGTAATGGCGCCGCTTATAACAACATCCTGCGGATCAAAAAATGGAACAAGCTTAAATGATGGATTTTCAAATATCCTCATATGTATCTTTTCCATATTTCTATATTTTTTTTTAATAGAAAAGAATTTCTGCAGGATAATATTGGATACATTAAGTCCCAGTGAGACAATTATATGAGGGGTAATTATGGAGATTTCCTTGGTGAGGAATAAGATACAGTTATTTATATGTTTTTTGAGTGGTTCAGTAGATTCTACTGGAGAACTGCTCCCTTTTTTGGTAATTCTCCTTGGTGTACATTTAACCAGGTAAGTGAGGTAGGTATCTTTAACCAGAGATAGTTTAGTTTCATCCAATATTTTTCTCATGAACTTACCCTGATCATCGCCGGTAAAAGGAATACCTCTTTCTTCAGCACCATTGGCCAGGGGATAATTACCCACCACCATTATATTTGCTTTAGGCGCGCCTGTACCCGGTACAGGCTGTTTTCGGGTTTTTAATAAATCCAGGCACTTTTTACAATTTCTGACTTCGTTGTGTAATTTATTTACGCTTTCTTTAGAGCTTATTGGCATAAGGGTTAAAAATTAGTCTCTGAAATCACTTAACAGTACATTTTTTATATTGCCTTAAAAGTATACAATATAAAAAAAGTTGAGTAAATAAAAATTCTAAAATAAAATCAGCTATAAAATATTATAAAGAGCCACTAATATAAAGATTGTAACAATTTATATTTAAAATTTTAGGCTGGAATATATTTTAATTTATTTTTTAAGGTGTTAAAATGCTTTACTATGATAGAAAAAGGTCTATATAAAGACAGAAAGGAGATACAATGGCAAAATATCAAGATCTGGCAGACTCCATCATCAAAGGCGATAATATAAAAAGCAAGGAAATTGCCCAGAAACTGGTTGGTGAGGGAGTATCTGCAGTGGAAATTTTAAATGATGGGCTTATGCCCGGTATGGATGTGGTGGGAAAAAAGTTTAAAGCTAACGAGTTTTACATACCTGAGGTATTAATAGCTGCAAGAGCTATGCATGCTGCAATGGATATTATAAAACCACTGCTTTCCGAATCTGGTACGGATACCAAAGGTAAGATAATAATAGGTACAGTACAGGGAGATTTACACGATATAGGTAAAAATTTGGTAGGTATGATGCTGGAAGGTGGAGGATATACTATTATCGATCTAGGAGTTGATATTCCTTCAGAGAAGTTTGTAGAAGAAATAAAAAAGAATGGTGTTAAACTGATAGGCATGTCAGCTCTTCTTACCACTACAATGACGGGTATGAAAGAAGTAATTGATACACTTAAAGCTGACCAGGAGACTGCTGATACCAAAGTTATGGTTGGTGGTGCGCCACTAACCCAGGAATATGCAGACTCTATAGGTGCAGCAGGTTATGCTCCTGATGCTTCCAGTGCAGTTGATCTGGCTAACGAACTACTTCAATAAGTAAAAATTAGGAAGCTACTGGATAGTTTATAAAAAAGTTTTTTTATAGTTTTAAATAGCAGTAATCAAGGCATTAAAAATTAATCACTAAAAATCAGCTATTGAAAGAAATGTAAAAATATATTATTATATAATAGTCAATATGACATAATGACTATTTAGAACTAAAATGTATGAAAAAGATAAAAACATAGAAAAAATAGACAGTAATATTTCGGTGGCTGAGGCAAAAAGCCATTTTTCTGAATATATTTCTAAAGTGGCATATGCAGATAAGAGAATAATTATTACAAAGAGAGGTAAACCTATTGCAGCTTTAGTTTCAGTTGAAGAAATAAAGAAATTAAAATCTTCTAAAGAGGTAAAAGGCCTTGGTGAAATAATAGGGAAATGGGCTGATTTTGAAGATATAGAAGATAATATAAAAAAAGCATACCTCAAGCGGTCTAAAGATAAGGGAAGAGATGTATCTTTTTGACACTGATGCCATTACCAATATTTTAAGAAAGAAACCTTCAGAAAAATTAATAAAGAGAATATCCGGGGTTAAAAAAGAAGACCAGTTCATATCCACTATTACTATCGGAGAAATTGTTTATGGTTCATTTAAAAGTGGAAAACCTCAATACCACTTGAATAATTTAAGAAATATATTACTGCCTGCTGTAAATATTCTGTCATTTGATAGCCAGGCTGCTTTTATTTATGGAAAAACAAGAGCAGGACTGGAAAATTCGGGTGATATAATCTCACATGCCGATGTCCAGATTGCCTCTATTGCTATTGCCAATAATTTAACTCTAATAACCGGGAATATAAAGCATTTTATAAAAATACCCCAACTGAAAATCGAAGACTGGATAAATTAATTTGACTTAAGATTTCAGCTCTATAAACAGGTTTGCCATCTCAATTGCGCTTAATGCTGCACCCCAGCCCTTATTTCCTCTTTTAGTCCCGGCTCTTTCAATAGCCTGCTCCAGGCTGTCGGGAGTTATAACTCCAAATGAAACCGGGATATTAAAGTCCAGGCTGATCTTGGCCACCCCTTTTATGGTTTCACTTGCAATATACTGATTGTGTGACGAATCTCCCTTTATAACTGCACCAAGGCATACAATGGCATTATATTTTTTTGACTCTGCCATTATCTTTACTGCTGATGGAATTTCAAATGCTCCCGGCACCCAGGCTATATTGATATTACCATCTTCACATTGGTGTCTGTGCAGACAATCCAGTGCCCCATCCAGCAGTTTCGAAGTTATAAAATCATTGTATCTGCTTACCACAATTCCTATTTTTAGTTTTTTGGCATCAAGTTTGCCTTCATATTTTTTCATGATTTCCCCCTCGTATAATAAGATAATAAAATTAGTCTAACATGTGATTCAATTTATTTTTTTTAGTTGACAGGTATTTTTTATTG
>SOKC01000067.1 GCA_004376325.1 Actinomycetota bacterium
TTTATCTTACTTACCCTATATTCCTGGTTTTCTTGTTTTAAATCTTCTTTTCTAATACGGTAATGGTAAGTTCCCTTAAGACACCTGGTTTTTATGATATCTTTATCCGGGATATAATTACCCCCCTCAAACTTTAATGCTTTACCCTCGATAATTGCAGTGATAACTTTTTTTCTGGCGGATTTTAGAATCCTCTGAAAAGTAGATCTGGATATACCCATCACTCTTGCAGCATCTTTTTGATCCAGGTCTTGCCTGTCCTTTAGATTTAAGGCTTCAATTTCTTCAAGTGTCAATATTAATTCATCCAGCTTATCAAGTGAAACACCATGCGGCTTATAATAAACAAATAAAGGTATGGTATTTACTATCTTGTCTAATACCGGTCTAGCTGACATCTCTATCCCTTACCATCTTTATTCCACATTTAGGACAAGACATATCATAACAGGGAACACCAATTTTATGCTCAACCTTTGTTCCGCAACTCGGGCAGACGCATTTTCCACCTGGTCCCATGCTCTGTCCACCCATTCTACCTCTTCCTCCGCCACGTCCAAGTCCTCTTCCAGTTCCAGGACCCATTCCTGCAGGTCCAGTTCCATCTCCTCTTGGCATAATAACACTCCTCTCATTTATTAATTTATTTTTTATTACTTTATTATTTCTTTCCTTAGCTTATTTCACTAATCTTCATGTTCACATTCTGTTTTATCTATTCCATAATCTTTTCCTGATCCAGGACTGCAAATGTTTTCTCCTCCTTTTAAAGTTCCATTTATTATTTTATCGATGGCATCATCAACTTTTCCTTCAACTCCTAAAACCGACTCTATTTCTGCTTCTTTAAAAAGAATCTTTGCTCTCATTCCCATTCCTCCAGCTACTATGCAGCTAACACCAATTTTATTTAAGTACTGGGGCAGGTAGCCAGGATGATGCCCGGGATTTTCTATAACTTTCCTGTCCACTAAATTATTATTTTGAATATCAACTATTGTAAATTGTGGACATCTCCCAAAATGTGGTGATACATACTGTCCATCAGTTGAAATTGCAATCTTCATGCTTTTTACTCCTTTGGTTTAAAATAATATTTCATGTTTTCATTGATACTATACTTTATTTCACCCACACCTAGCAATTTATTAATAATTTTAATTACTTCATTCAGGTTAAGACCAAGTGAAGAGGCTATATCCTTCATGCCAACCGGTCTTCTTTTAAGTAATTCAATTATTTCTTTTTCAATCTTTACCAGTTCTCTATTATATTTTTTATAGCTAACCTTTCCTATTACATGAGCTTTCTTGCCCAGAATACCTTTTATTTCTTTTAATCTTTCCGGGTTGGGTAACTTCATATAATTTTCACCTGAAGGTCTAACTGCTGTATTTAAATGAATCTTTTTAATACCTTCTCCCAGATCTTCTATTGTATTTTTAAACATATATGCTGAATCCAGGTCATCATTTATACCTTCAAGGATCATTATCTCCAGCCATATATCTCCGCTAAAATCATTTAGCAGTTTTTTTAAGCCTGATATATTCTTATCAAAATTAACTTCCCTGCAAGGACGGTTTATTTTTTCCAGTAACCTGTTATCAGGCGCATCCATAGAAACTTTTATAAGGTCTGCTTCTATTATATCTTCAATAACACCGTCAAACCCAAGGGTCCCTCCGCTGGTAAGCACTGCTACAGGAATATCAGAATTTTTTTTTATGATGTCAATAAGTTTGCTAATATCACTATTTAAAGTTGGCTCACCTGAGCCTGAAAAAGTAATATAGTCAAGGTAGGGACTATTATCTATTCTTTTTATAAGTTCGGTTTTAAAGTCTTTAAAATCAATATCCACATACTTTTTTCTCTCTATAGTTTTATCTGTGGTCCTTCCAAGCTGGCAGTATATACAGTCATATATACATACCTTAAGAGGAACTAAATCAATCCCCAGAGAATAACCAAACCTTCTTGATAGTACTGGTCCGTAAAACAAAATAATCCTCCACTACCTAAACCTAAAAACTCTTTCCACTGAAAACCATAAACTTATTTTTTACACCGGACATATTTCTAGCAATCTCTTCGTCTTTTATTACATTATTCACTTGAGCACCTTTTACCTGTTTTTAAACAAAGGATAGAAACACCTTTAAGGTATCCCTATCCTTTCTTGTTTTATAACCTTATTTTTTTATTTTGCTTTCTGCTCTTTAGATAACTCATCCATTCTTGTCTGTATCTCATCCAGTTGCTTCTTTAAAGCCTCTGAGTGGCTCTTTAATATTTCTACTTCCTGTTCAGGTTCTAAATTAGGTTCAGGCGGAGCGCCATAATACGGATACCCACCTCCTCCTCCCCAGGCAGGCATACCTACATTATATCTATCCCATCCAGGAAGACCTGTGGCATAATACCAATTTCTATATCCACGTCCTCTACCAAATCCACCTCCAAAGGCTCTTCCGCCGCCCGGGTATCTTCCTCCATAAGGATTCATATACCCAGGAACAGAATAACCAGCGCAATATCCAGCACCTCTTCCAGTCATGGGACCCATTCCTCCAGGTCCAGTTCCATCTCCTCTTGGCATTTTAAATTCCTCCTTAAAATAAAATTTTTTAAAAAATATTATACTAGAACCTTCTACCCATTCCTCTCATACCTCTACCCCGGCCAATTCTTGCAGATGACATCCTGCGTCCTCTCCTAAAATAGCCAAATCCTGCTGCAATAGGAGGCATGTAAGCTCCTCTTATAGAATAATAAGGATAATTGTATGATGGAGCGTTATATCCACCGTAATTGGCACCATAAGAATAACCAGGATTTACAGGATATCCTTGAATCCCATCATAACCAACTGGTACATTACCTGTGTAACCAGCCGGCACTACACAAAAACCTCTTCCACCACCCGTAAGTGGTCCCTGTCCTAATGGTCCTGTTCCATCAAAGCCTGGCATATTTTCACCTCCTCAGTTTTTTGTAAATTACAATTTTCACATTTTCTCCAAGATATAAATTTTACTATTAATAGAAACTTATCAATCTAACTTGCTCCTATCAATTATTTGTTTATTACTGTATTCTTTTATTATGTTATGAACATAAACCCAAAATAATTATAATGAACATATGCCCATAAGTCAAGTAAAAAATACGAAATAATAATTTTTAAAAAGTAAGGATTAATTGTAAAAGTAAGAGATGAAATAAAGTATCTATTTAATGTAAATTCTATAGTCAGGAGAGGTCTTTTACCAATTTTTTATTAATTTTACCTTTTCAGTCAAATTACAATCTGCAATAAATTTCCCTATATTTCTACTTTTTATTTTTAACTCAGGGGCTATCTCACTTAAGGGAGCCAGAACAAATTTTCTTTCCTCTATTCCGGGGTGGGGTAAAGTTAAAAAATCAGATTCTATGACCATTTCTCCGTAATATAATAAATCTATATCTATAATTCTTGGACCATATTTCTTTTCGGATCCTCTTCTTCCAAAATCGTACTCGATGCCTTTTAAAAAACCAATCATTTCAAATGGCCCAAGCTCTATACCGGTATGGGCCTGTAATACAACATTATAAAAAGAATTCTGATCTTTAAGGTACATAGGTTCTGTTTCATATATAGAGGACACTTTAACTACATTAATATTGGGATTGCTACTAATTAAATCAACAGCTTTCCTTAAATTATTCTCCCTATCGCCCACATTGGAGCCAAGAGATAAAAAAACATCGACTTTTTTATTTTTAGATTTGTCTTTTTCCTCTCTTTTACGGTCTAGCACATATTCCACTCCCACTGATTCCAGATTCTCTTTTATGGGAGGGGAGGTTTTTTCTATTCTTACTATTACCTTATCTACAAGAGGCGAAATTTTCATTATATCTTCAGCTACTGTCTGGGAAAAGGTTTCAAGAAGATTGAATCTCTCACTGCTGTTTATCCTCTTTATGAGCTTTATTACCTCAGAATAATTTACGGTGTTATCTATATCATCATCGTTTAAGAAGCTGCCTTTACTTATTAAAATTTCGATATTAAAGCAAAAATTCTGGCCATCTTTCTTCTCGCTTTCTTTCACTCCATGATAGCCAAATAAATTAAGGTCTTTTATTAATATCCTGAACATCTTAAGATTATATTAAAATCCATTAATAATTCTTTTAGCAATCTTTACCGCTCTTATGGTTTCTGCTACATCGTGCACTCTTAAAATATTTAC
>SOKC01000081.1 GCA_004376325.1 Actinomycetota bacterium
TTTTTTATGTCAGCAGTTGGATTAAATTTAAGTTCTTCTAAAATATCTATTATTGAACTAATGGAATCAAGAAAAGAAATTATTATAAGAAATATGGTAAAAGCTGAATTGCCATCTAATTCTATTGTTGGCGGTAGTGCACCTTTTTATGGGCACAGTTGTATATGATTAAGAAAGGAGTGCAATATTTTTGAGATTTTTAACTGCTGGTGAATCTCACGGTAAGGGACTGGCGGGTATCATAGATGAATATCCTTCTGGAGTTTTAATTGATATAGATTTTTTAAATCATGAACTTTCCAGGAGACAGAAGGGTTTTGGCAGAGGCAGGAGAATGTCTATAGAGACAGATGAGGTTGAGATAATTTCCGGAATCAGGAAAGGGAAAAGTACAGGTTCACCAATTTCTTTTATAATTAAGAATAAGGACTGGAATAACTGGAAAGAGGTAATGAATATTAATCCTCCTCGCGGTAAGGATATAGAGCTGGAAAAGAAATTATTGAATCCACGACCGGGACATGCAGACTTATCCGGTTTTTTAAAATATAGACTGGATGATATTAGAGACGTAATAGAAAGAAGCAGCGCAAGAGAAACTGCAGTAAGAGTAGGCATAGGCGGATTTGCAAAGATTGTATTAAAACTGCTGGGAATAAATGTATTTAGTTATGTGAGTCAGATTGGAAAGGCGGTCTTTAGTAAAGATATAAGGATAAATAATGATATGTTAGAAGAAATTGATAAGTCTGAGGTAAGATGTCCGGATAGAACTATAAGTTTACAGATGAAAGAAGAGATAATTAAAGCTGAAAGGAATGGAGACAGCGTTGGTGGCAAATTCAAAGTTATTGCCACAGGAGTACCTCCTGGATTAGGCTCATATTCACAGGGGGATAGAAGGATTGATGGGAAAATAGCAAGATCATTTATGAGTATCCCGGCTATAAAGGCTGTTGAAATTGGTGATGGTTTTAATGTGACCGCTAAAACTGGAACTCTTTTCCATGATGAAATCTACTATAGGAGCGGAGATGGATTTTATAGAAAAACCAATAGAGCAGGAGGGATAGAAGGTGGGATGACCAATGGCGAGCCTGTTATAGTAGGAGCTTCAATGAAGCCAATACCCACTACCGCTAAAGGTTTGCATACTGTAAATATAAAGACTAAAGAATCTGAGGTAAGTCTAAAAGAGAGATCAGATATATGCGCGGTACCCAGCGCGTCTATAGTTGGCGAAGCAATGTTATCTATAGAAATTTTAAATTCAATCCAGGAAAAATTTGGGAAAGATAGTATAGATGAAATTTTAGAAAATTATAACAATTATAAAAGATATCTAAAAAAAGTCTGATATTGTATATATGGATTTTAAAAATATATCTCTTATAGGTTTTATGGGCTCCGGTAAAAGTACGGTAGGAGAGATTCTGGCGGGAAAATTAAGATTTATATTTATTGATCTGGATAGAATAATTGAATTAAGCGAAGAAAGAGAAATAAGGGTTATTTTTAAAAGAGATGGAGAAAAGTATTTCAGGGAATTAGAAACAAAGGTTATAAAAAAAATATATAAAAATAAAAAGTGCGTCTTTGCCTGTGGGGGCGGTGTAGTAAAAAGAAAAGAAAATATGCATATAATAAAAAATAACAGTACAGTAATATATTTAAATATTTCTGCACAAAATGCGCTTGACCGTCTTAAAGATGACAAAAATAGACCGCTGATTGATGTAGAAAATAAAAAGGAAGTAATAGAAAAAATGCTTGGCAAAAGAGATATCCTGTACCGAAAATATGCGGATATAGTTGTAAATAATGATGAAAATGACCCTGAGCAAACTTCAAATGAGATAATAACCAGGCTTAAAGTGCAAAAATAGATGAGAATCATTACTGCTAAAACTAAACTTAGAAATTATCCTATATATATAAGTTCTAAAATATCCCAGTATTTTCCGCTGCTGATTAAAGAGAATTTTAAAGATTCTGAAAAAATAGTACTGGTAACAAATAATAAAGTATTTGGTATATATGAGGATAAAATAAATAATATCTTGAAAGAGTGCTCCTTACCTTATGAGATTGTAATTATTCAGGATGGCGAAGAATATAAAAATTTAAAAAGTGCTGATTATATATATAGGAAGCTTATTGATTTTAATATACATAGAAATGATATTATAATTGCATTTGGAGGCGGAGTGATAGGCGATCTGGCTGGTTTTGCAGCTTCAACTTTTCACAGGGGGATAAAACTTATACACTGCCCAACAACTATTATTGGTCAGGTCGACAGCAGTATAGGGGGGAAAGTTGTTGTTAATTATAATAACATAAAGAACGTAATCGGCAGTTTTTATCAACCGCATATGATAGCCATTGATCCAACTTTAAATTATACCCTGGATGAAAACCAGATTATCAATGGTCTGGGCGAAATTGTAAAGTATGGATTAGTTTTCAAAAAGAAAATACTGGAACAACTGTCGGAAAATGTAGAAGATAAAAAGAAGGATAGACTACTTGAGTTAATTAAAACAGAGGTTTTTAAAGATATTATTTATGATTGCTGTTATATAAAAACAAGAGTGGTGGCAAAAGATGAATTTGATCTTGATTACAGGAATATACTTAATTTTGGGCACACCATAGGTCATTGTATTGAGAGTGCGTTTAACTTAAGTGAAATCAATCACGGGATGGCAATTAGCATAGGAATGATAATTGAAATTGATATTTCAATTTCTCTGGGTTTGGTAAGCGAGGATATTAAGAGTGTGGTTCTGGAACTATATAAAAAGTTGAAATTGCCATACAGGATACCGAAAATAGATGTAGAAAAAATTACCGGTGCATTGAAATATGATAAAAAATTTAAAACAGCGCAAAATAAATTTGTACTGCTTAAAGGAATAAATAAACCTGTTTTCTATTATAATATAGAAAAAAGTGTAATCGTTGATAATATTAAAAAAAGTATGTACAATTATTTATAAGTATATATGAAGAAAAAATTAAATATAATATTAATTTATGCAATTAAAACAGCAATTAAAACAATATTTTTTGTAAATTTTAAATATGTGAAAGATTGGTAAAAATGAAAAAGGTTATTATAATAAATGGCCCTAACTTAAATCTATTGGGGAAAAGAGAGGAAAAAATATATGGCAGCAAGGGATTTGATGAAATAAAAAAAGAACTGGATGAGCTGGCAGCTGGTAAGGTAGAACTCTTATATTTCCAATCCAATCATGAGGGAGAGATTATTGATAAAATTCAACAGTGTATCGGAAATATTGATTTTGTAATAATCAATCCGGGCGCACTTACTCATTATAGTTATGGAATACATGACGCAATATCTGCCAGTAAAATTCCCACTATTGAAGTGCATATCTCAAATATTTTTAACAGAGAATATTGGAGGGCAGAATCAGTGATATCGCCTGCTGCCTCCGGGATTATAATAGGATTTGGACCGGATGTATATAAGATGGCTTTGAATTATATAATTGGAATGTAAAAAAGATATTAGGGATAAATATGTTTAATAAAATTTTTGACTTTATTGAAAGAATTTTAGACAAAATCAAGGGAACAGGAGAAAGGCTTTTCTCTAGTTGAAGTAATAATAGCTATAGTGATTATCTCTATAATTACATTAGTTCTGGTGAATGGCACTATGACAGCGGTTGATGTATTAAAGATAAACAGGGCAAAAACTGTATCCTCAGCTGTTGCCAGCGAAAAGTTAGAGCTGATAAAATGTATGGACTATGAAGATATTGAGCCTGGAGTGGATTCTGATGATTGGGTATAAACCTACAGACGAACTGGCAGGAAATTATCGCTGATTGATAGTAAAATATGAATATTGTATCTGAAAGAAAATATTATGATTCAAGAATAAAAAAAATATTTACCCTCAAGAATAATCATAAAACCTCAAATCTTATTATCTTAAAAGACGAAAACATATATTACCTCACTGGATTTTATGGTAAAGATTCAGGAAGTATATTACTAATTGTAGATAATGATATACATTTATTGGTTAATTTTATTTATCTGGAACAAGCCAGAAAATCTGCCAAAAATAAAAACTTAAACATTACCTGCTACAAAAAAAATAAATTCAGAGAACTTGCAAAAATTTTAGAAGATTACAGTTTTAGCTCCGTTGGGGTAGAAGGAAAGAATATAAGTTTAACCGGTTTCCGTAAACTGGAAAAGTTATTATCTGCAAATAGTAAGAGACTGGTAAATATTGATGGATTAGTTGAAAATTTAAGAATAGTTAAGGACGAGTTTGAGATCTCTAAAATAAA
Source organism: Actinomycetota bacterium (assembly GCA_004376325.1). GTDB lineage: Bacteria > Actinomycetota > Humimicrobiia > Humimicrobiales > Humimicrobiaceae > Hydromicrobium. The sequence continues at coordinate 4,338 of SOKC01000081.1, forward strand.
AAATGCCTGCAAGATTACAGATAAAGTCTTCGGCAGCATAATAAATTCAGGCGCTTCTGCAATAAATAAATTATCAGAAATTGAACTTGCATGCAGAATAGAACAACTTATGGTAAAAAGTAATTCGGAGGGAAGGTCATTTGATACGATTGTTGCCTACGGGAAAAACTCTTCTATGCCGCATTATTCTCCACAAAAGATAAAAGAAAAGGGAGGTTTAATACTTATGGATTTCGGATGTAAGTTTGAAAATTACTGCTCGGATATGACCAGGACAATTTTTACAAGGAATCAAAAAATTTGTAATGAATTTAAAAAAATTTATGATATAGTTTTAAAGGCGCAACTGCTGGCAGTTGAAAATTGCAGGGAAGGTGTGGCCTGCGGCCAGCTGGACAGGATAGCGAGAAAATTCATAACTTCAAAAGGTTATGGCCATAATTTCAGGCACAGACTGGGACATGGTGTGGGTATTGAAGTACATGAAGAACCAGCGGTAACTATGGAAAACAGGACAGTTTTAAGGGAAAATATGGTTATAACTATTGAGCCCGGTATATATATAGAAAATTTTGGAGGCGTAAGAATAGAGGATATGGTAATAGTAGGAAAGAATGGCTGTGAAGTCCTTTATAATTCAAAGAAGAGTTTTTTTATATTAGATTGATGATTGCATACATTCTATAAGGAGAGGAAATAACTGATGATAAGCACCACTGATTTTAGAAACGGGTTGACTGTAATTTATGATAACCAGCTGTATAAGATATTATATTTTCAGCACGTAAAGCCGGGTAAAGGCGGCGCATTTGTCAGAACAAAATTAAAGGATTTAAATACCGGAGCTATTATTGATAAGACTTTCAGGGCTGGCGAGAAAATGGAGCAGGCAATACTGGAAACAAAAAGAATGCAGTACCTTTACAAAGACCAGTATTATAACTTTATGGATACTAAAACATATGAACAAATCCAGTTAGATGAGGATATACTTGAAGACCGGAAAGATTATTTACTGGAAAATATGGAACTGGCGGTTATATTTTACAAAGGCAGACCCATATCAGTTGAACTTCCCATTTTTATTGAAGCTAAAGTTATTAAAACTGAACCGGGAATCAAGGGTGATACTGTAAGTTCAAGCTTTAAACCTGCAGAGATAGAACCCGGGGCGAAAGTAATGGTTCCTTTATTTATAAATATAGGAGACACTATAAAAATTGATACAAGAACTGGCGGCTATATAACCCGGGTAAGAACTTAGCTAATATAAATTGTATATAAGATTATGCCTAAAATATCAAGAAGAAAAAGTAGGGAGAATGCAATAATATTATTGTATCAAAGAGATTTATTGGATAAAAAGATAGATGAGATTATAGAAAACAATTTACTGGCAGGTAGGAAATATGACCAGTTCACTTTAAAACTTACAAAGGGCGTGGACAGATACAGGAAAAGAATCGATGAGATGATTATGGACATTGTTGAGAACTGGACTCTGGAAAGAATAGCAATCATTGATAGAAATATTTTACGGGTAGCTATTTATGAAATGTTATATGAAGATGATATACCTCTAAAGGTTTCCGTAGACGAGGCCATTGAAATTGCAAAGAGTTTAGGGCAACAAGAAGACACCCCAAAATTTATAAATGGCGTTTTAGGTAAAATTTTAGATAATATAGGCAGTTAATGTTACTTTTTATGATATAAATTTGAAAATATGTCTAATCCAAGAATATATGATTTAAAGGCAAATGAACTTTATCCTGGTTTTTTAATAAAAGAGGTAAACAAGAGTTTAGGGTATTATGTTAAGAAGTATAAAGAAAGCCCTGATATTCTAAAAGAAGCAATAAAATATAGCGTAGAAAACAGCGGAAAAAGATTCAGGCCAATATTGTGTCTGCTTACTGCAAAGAGCCTGGGAAAAGATTATCGTGCAGTACTTCCTACTGCGTGCGCAATCGAATTTATCCACACTTACTCATTAATACATGATGATCTTCCTTCTATAGATAATGACGACCTCCGGAGAGGCAAACCTACCTGCCATAAAAAATTTGGAGAAGATATAGCAGTACTGGCCGGTGATGCTTTGTTTGCCGAGGCTTTTAATATAATAATAAAATATCAGATAGCAGACGACAGGACAAAAATTAAAATTTTAGAAGAGATTGCTGATGCTTCAGGCGCTTCAGGTATGGCTGCAGGTCAGATAGTGGATGTTTATTTTACTGGTAAGAAGATTAGTAAAAAAAAATTAGAATATATGCACCGCAATAAAACAGGAAAAATAATAACTGCTTCTGTTAGATGTGCGGCTATATTGTGTGGGGTCATCGATGATTATCTTAAAAAATTTACAGAATATTCTGAAAATTTAGGTCTCGCTTTTCAAATCACCGATGATATTCTGGATGTAACATCATATAAACGTATAGCAGGAAAAACAATAGGAAAAGATGCAATACAGAAAAAAAATACTTTTCCAAATATATGGGGGATTTCAAAATCAAAAGAAATTGCCAGAGACAAGATTGATAAAGCTATTGCCGTAATTAAAAGCATGGATATAGATTATAAGTGGCTGGTTAATATAGCAAATTTTTTATTGGTAAGAAAGGTGTAATCTGGATTTTTTTGATAAAATTGTTTAAAGAAGCTAAATCTATTTTAAATTATGATAAAATAATCAAAGACGTGGTTAGTAGAGCACATTTTTATTTTAATCAGGCCGGGTAATAAAAATGAAAAACATTGGTATAGTTTCAAATAACGAAAAACAGGAAGCAATAGAAATTGCCAGAGAAATATATGATTATTTAGTTAAAAAAGGCAATAATGTGCTTCTGATAGAAACAGATAAAATGCCTGAAAATTACTGCCTTCCCTCTGTTTCTGAAGAAGAATTTAGCGCAAAGAATGATTTAATAATAGCAATAGGAGGAGATGGTACATTCCTTAGAGCTTCAAAATATTCTTTTAAAAGAGAAATTCCCATATTGGGGATTAATGTTGGAAGTCTGGGATTTCTAAACGTTGTAGATACCTGTAATATGTACAGCGCCATAGATAAGGTATTAAAAGATAGATACGAAATAGAAGAAAGAATGTTACTGGAGGGTAAGTTTTTTAAAAACGATAAACTATTAGAAAATACCGGGCTGTCTTATCTGGCATTGAATGAATTTGCGATAACAAGATCTACGCTTGGGAAAATAATAAAATTTGAAATTACAGTAAATGGAATATCAATAAAAAATTTCGCTGCTGATGGAATAATAATTTCTACTCCAACGGGCTCTACTGCCTATTCTCTTTCTGCCGGAGGACCAATTGTGGAACCAAAAAGTGAAATTATAATTATAACTCCTGTATGTCCGCATACATTACTAAGCAGAAGTGTAATTCTAAGTCCGGACAATAAGATAGAAATAATAATTAATTCCAGAAATGATAAAGATAGCGTAAGTGTTGATGGAAAAACAATGCCGGTCAGTATCAGGCCGGATTATATATTTAAAATAAAAAAATCAAAATTGAAATTAAAGCTTATAACTTTTAGTAAAGATATTTTTTTTAAAGTATTTAAAGAAAAATTTATTGAAAGAATTTAAATAAATATAAATTGACATTTTTACTTTTTAGATATGCTGAAGGAATTACAGGTAAAAAATTTTGCCATAATAGATGACGCCAGAATAAAATTCCAGAAAGGTCTAAATATTCTGACCGGAGAAACAGGAGCCGGTAAAACTCTTATTATTGAAGCAATAAATTTGCTCATTGGTGAGAGAGCGGGCAGTGATTTAATAAGAGATGGACAGGATAAGTTACTGGTTCAAGGATACTTTGATTTTAAAAATAACTCTATGGCAATAAATTATTTGCTATCTAAAAATTTAATCGAAGAAGAAGATGAAAGTGATGATATAGTAATAACGAGAGAGGTAACGAGGATTGGTAAAAACAGGGCATTTATTAATGGGATTTTTACCCAGGTCAGCAATTTAAAAAAATTAGGTGAATTTTTTATAGATATTCACGGGCAGCATGATCACCAGTATTTGTTTGATTATAAAACTCATATAGAAATAATAGATAGGTTTGGTAAAGACAGGATTCTGGGCGCAAAGAGAGATTATTCAGAAAGCCTGGAAAAATATCTTAAAAAAAGAGAAGAATTTTCAAAATTAAAAGAATTGAAGAACGTAAGAGAAGAAAAGTTAAAAGATTTAAATTACAAATATGAAGAGATTAAGAAACTGGATATTAAAGAAAATGAAGAAGAAATTTTAGAAAATGAGATGCGAATTCTTAAAAACTATGAAAAGATTTACAGATTGGCATCAGAAGGTAAAAAGATAATAGATGGAGAGGATACCGGTATTCCTTCATTAAGTAATAATATAGCCGTCTTAGATAAAAATATGGCCGAACTTGCTGAAATTGATCATAAGTTTAAAAAGTTTTGCGACAGGTTATCTACTCTTGGTGATTTTATAGAGGAAATAAGCCACTGTCTTAACAGCTATCTTGCTAATTTTGATTTCAGTGCGGAAAGATTGGACAGTATTCAGGAAAGGTTGTATAAGTTATCAGAAATAAAAAAGAAATATAATCTTGATTTGAATTCAACTGCTGAGTATGCGGAAAAATTAAAAGAAGAAATCGAAAGTTTTGAAGTTCTGGATAGTGAGATTGATAAAAAACAGATGGAATATAATGAAACTCGCGAAATTATAATAAAAAAAGCTTTTCTATTAAGTGAACTGAGAAAAGAGGTGGTAATTGATCTGAAAAAAAGTGTAACTGATGAAATGACCGATCTTGGCTTTAAATCTATCTCTTTTCAACCACAGCATAGATTGCTGGAAGGTAATGGTGATGGCATAGAAATTGAGAGCAAAAAGATAAAATTTACTAAAAATGGGATAGATGATATAGAATTTTTAATATCCCTTAACATAGGTGAAGCTGTCAGACCCTTAAGGAAGATTGCGTCAGGTGGTGAAATATCAAGGATTATGCTCGCTCTTAAATCAGTGATAAGTTTTGTTGACAATATCAATATTATGATATTTGATGAAATAGATGTGGGTATAGGAGGAGCGGCTTCACTGGTAATAGGTGAAAAATTATACAAAATTTCAAGAAATTGCCAGATAATAGCTATTACTCATCTGGCACAAATTGCTTGTTTTTCCGATGCTCATTATTTTATTGATAAAATCATAGAAGGCAAAAGAACCAGGATAAAAATAAAGAAATTGGATTCACCAGATAAGATAAAAGAAATTTCCCGGATGATAAGTGGGATGAAAGAAAGTGATATTTCTGTTATGCACGCTGAGGAACTTTTGGAAAAATGTAATGCCATTAAAAGTGATTTAATAGAAAGGAAGATTAAAGTTGAAAACTAAGTTTATTTTTATAACCGGAGGAGTTCTATCTTCGCTGGGAAAAGGTATGTGTGCCGCATCTTTAGGGAGACTGTTAAAATCAAGAGGCTATAGTGTCACTATTCAAAAATTTGACCCCTATATAAACATTGATAGCGGGACTATAGACCCTATGCAGCATGGAGAGGTTTTTGTAACCGATGATGGTGGCGAAACAGACCTGGATGTGGGGCATTATGAAAGATTCATTGATGAAGATTTATCTAAATATAATAATTTTACTTCTGGAAAAATTTATAAAAATGTACTTGACAATGAGAGAAAAGGCAAATTCCTGGGCGCTACAGTACAGGTGATTCCACATGTAACGGATGAGATAAAAGCAAGCATCAAAAAAACTTTACAGAGAAGAAAAACTGATATGGTTATTACTGAAATAGGGGGCACTGTTGGAGATATAGAGAGTCTCCCTTTCCTGGAAGCAATAAGACAATTTAAAAAAGATGTTGGGAAAGAAAATGTTCTTTATATTCATGTTACTTACATCCCATACTTAAAACCTACAGAAGAGTTGAAATCAAAACCAACCCAGCATAGCGTAAAAGAACTAAGAAGCATAGGTATTCAGCCGGATATAATTATATGCAGGAGTGAAGTTAAATTGACCGATAGTATAAAAAGTAAAATAAGCCTGTTCTGCGATATTGAAAAAGAAGATACTATAGAGGCAATTGATGTCAAACATCTTTATGAAGTTCCCTTGATGCTTCAGAAAGAAAAATTGGATTACAGAGTTTTATCAAAATTAAAATTAAAGGCAAAAAAATCTGATCTAAAGAGCTGGAAAAAAATAGTAAATACAATCCAACACCTGGATGGCAAAGTAGATATAGGAATAGTAGGAAAGTATACCGATTTAAAAGACGCTTATATAAGTATTGTAGAATCTTTAAATCACGGCGGTTATTATTTCAAAAAAAATATAAATTTAACCTGGATAAATGCTGAACTGGTGGAAGAAAGTTGTCCGCAGAATAATATATTATTTAATGTAGATGGCATACTGGTGCCATATGGTTATGGAGCTAGAGGTATAAATGGAAAAATTAATGCTATAAAATTTGCCAGGGAGAAAAAGATACCGTTTTTAGGAATATGTCTGGGAATGCAGTGCGCGGTGATTGAATTTGGAAGAAATGTACTGGACCTTGATGACGCTAATAGCACTGAATTTGACCCGGATACTGGAAATCCAGTAATTGATTTAACGCGTGAGCAAAAAAATGCAGAGGATATGGGCGGAACTATGAGATTAGGAAGCTATAAGTGCAGGTTGAAGGTTGGCTCAAGAGCTTATAAAGCTTATAAGAAAAAAGTTGTTTATGAGAGACACAGACACAGGTATGAATTAAACAATGATTATCGGGATAGACTGGAAAAGGCAGGTCTTATAATAACTGGAATAAATCCAGATAAAAATCTGGCGGAAATTGTTGAAATAAAAGATCACCCCTGGTTTGTTGCGGTCCAATTCCATCCTGAATTTAAATCCAGGCCGGATAGGCCCCATCCATTATTCAGGGATTTTATTGATGCTTCTATAAAACACTCATCTCTAGCTAAAAGGAAATAAGTTATTCATAGGAAAATATGCTGCAGTAAATAGTTAAATAAGTTTAGTTAGGTAAGTTTAATATTAATAGATTTTATATTAATAAAATGTAATAAAACCAGGCAGCATATTTTAAAATCGATAGAAAAAAGTTGAAAAATTAAAATATGAATTCTAAAACAGGTAAGATTAAAAAAACCTTTAGTTTTATAAATTCTATTTTACTTATTATTATAATTTTATTCACCCCACTTGCTTATTATATTTTTAATCCAGGTTATTATGAGACTTTATATGAAGATAATGGTGTGTTCTCAATTTTAAATAAAAGGGATGTACTGGATATTACAGAAGAGATTTTTAAATTTTTTACCGGACGAACCACCACCCTGCAGACTATTCAAGTAAGATATTCAGATGAAAGTATGAGTACGGCTGCTTCTTTCAGACCTGATGAGATAAGCCATCTTAGTGATGTGAGAATACTGCTGGTAAGAATATTTATTTTATACTGCGGAAGCATTATTTTATTTGTTATTATGACTTTTTTATTAATAGAGAAAAATATTAAAAATTTTATTAGAAATTTAGGGGCGATGTTTATAATTTCTTCATCATTTATGCTGCTTTTTATTATAATTTTATACTTTCTTGGAGAGAATTTCCCTGTTCTATTTGATAATTTTCACCTGTTATTTTTCCCCCAGGGAAACTATGCTTTTCCTGAAGGGTCTCTTATAATTACTCTTTTCCCATCAGGATTCTTTTATGATTTCTTTATAAGGCTTATTTTAAGTTCTACTATAATATCAGCGGTGTTATTGGTTACAGGTATAATTTTTATCAGTATTTTTAAGTTTGTAAAAAAATATGGTTAATAAATGAGATATTTCACTGCAGGAAGGATCTGAACAAGTGGAAATGAAAAGAAAATGATTAATAAAAAAAGACTTTTAGATACATTAATTGAACTGCTGAAAATAAAGAGCCCTTCAAAAAACGAAAAAGAGATAGCCAATTATGTAAGTAAAAGATTGAAAAGTCTGGGTCTTGAAGTTAATGTTGACGGGTGTGGTCATGAATTTGGCAGTAATGCAGGGAATGTCATAGCTTTATATAAAACAAAAAATCCATCTGGAAGCAGTCCCATTTTTCTGGCGGCGCATCTTGATACGGTAAGCGTAGATGGAGATATTCTGCCAGTAATAAAAAGTGGAAAAATATTTAATAAAAATAAAGAATGCATATTGGGCGGCGATGATAAGGTTGCTATAGCTGCCATTATAGAAGTTTTAAATGTTATAAAAGAAAGGAATATTCCTACAGGAGATATTTATATTATATTTACAATTTCAGAAGAAATTGGAATATTGGGTGCAAAGTGTATCAATCTGGATTTAATAAGAGCAAAATATGGTTTTGCATTTGACAGTGACGGTGATATAGGGACTATAGTAAACAGAGCGCCATATCAGAATTCAATTTATGCGCATTTTAAAGGAAAAGCAGCTCATGCCGGGATAGAGCCTGAAAAGGGGATTAATTCTATAAAGGCGGCTTCTATTGCAATTTCTAATATGAAGATTGGTAGAATTGACAAGGAAAGTACATGTAATGTTGGAAAAATAGACGGGGGTATAGCTAAAAATATAGTTGCAGAGAACACTAAATTAGAAATGGAGGCAAGGAGTTTAAAATTATCAGGGCTTGATAAAATTACCGGGAAGATGATAAATGAACTTAGAAAAGGGGCAAAAGTGACCGGAGCAGTTTTAAACTATGAAATTATAAGGGAATATGACGGATTTGAAGTTACAGAAGATGCAATACCAGTACAGATTGCTAAAAAGGCTATTAGAAAACTGAAACTAAGACCAAAAATCATATCTTCAGGAGGCGGAAGCGATGTTAATATATTTAATTCAAAAGGAAAGATTGCAGTTAACCTGAGTGCTGGAATGGAGAATGTCCATACAAATAAAGAATTTGTAAAAGTTGAACAATTAAAGAAACTGTCCGGTCTAGTCCTGGAAATATGTAAATTTGTAATAAAGTAGAATAATACAGGAGAAAAATTTTAAAATGAATAAAGAACTTTTTGAAAGAAAGATAAGCTCAGAGAGAATTTTTAAGGGCGAAATAGTTGAGTTATATGTTGATAAGGTAAAACTTCCAAATAATAAAATTGTTACCAGAGAAAAGGTTACCCATCCAGGAGCAGTAGGTATTGTGCCCATCAGTAAAGAAGGAAAGATAATGCTGGTAAAACAGTTCAGATATCCCCTGGGCAGTACTTTACTGGAAATACCGGCAGGAAAGTTAGGTAAAGGAGAAGACCCCCGGGATTGCGCCGCGAGAGAATTAAAGGAGGAAATCGGGGCAGAAGGAGGAAGACTAATACATTTAGTTGAATTCTATACCTCACCCGGTTTTTGCGATGAAATATTATATTTATATCTGGCTTTAGATTTTGAAAAAAAAGAAAATAACCTGGATGACGATGAGTTTTTAGAAGTATTTGAATTAAAATTGACAGATGCTCCCTCATTTATAGAAAACGGGAAGATAAAAGATGCAAAAACTATTATAGGATTACTTTTAGCCAGAGATTATTTAAGCAGAAGGGTAAAAGTTGATAAAAAAAGTAAAAAATAAAAATATTAACCGCGATATCAGAAAGTATATAGAATATTTAAGGTTTGAAAAATTACTGCTTCCCAATACAATTAGTTCTTACCTGATGGATCTGGGAAAATTTAAAGTTTTTTTAGAGGATAACAATATAGAAAATTACTGTGAACTTTCAAAAGAACAGATACTAGATTTTCTTCAAATTTTACATAAAAATCAGTCTGAATCATCCATTTCAAGAATATTGTCAACCTTGAGAGGTTTTTATAAGTTTCTGGTAATAGAGAAGGTTTGCCGGAAAAATCCCTGGGTGCAGATAAGTAGTCCCAGAGGGCCAAAAAAAATACTGGAAGTTTTAAAGGTGGAAGAAGTGGAAAAGTTTCTTGAAAGCATACCATGTTCTACAGAACTGGAAGTGAGAAACAAAGCCATGTTTGAAATACTATATTCCTGTGGGTTAAGAGTTAGTGAACTGGTAAATTTAAGATTGCAAAATATTGATTTTGATGAAGAACTGCTAAGGTTTATGGGTAAGGGGGATAAGGAGAGAATAACTCCGGTAGGTGATGTGGGTATGTTATTTTTAAAAAAGTACCTCATGATAGGTAGATGTAAGATTGAAAAAGAACATAAGTCAGATTATGTTTTCTTAAATAAGAATGGCAAAAAAATGACCAGGCAGGGGTTCTGGAAGATATTAAAAAAATACGCCAGGAGAGTAAATCTGAATAAAAATTTGTATCCTCATATTTTCAGACATAGTTTTGCTACACATATGCTCCAGAGAGGAGCGGACCTGAGAACGGTGCAGGAATTGCTGGGACACAGCAGTATTTCAACTACTGAAATTTATACCAATCTAAATAAGGAGCATCTAAAAGAAGTATATTTTAGATATCATCCCAGGGGAAAACATTAAAGTAATTATAGAAAATTTATAAGAATTTATTTTATAATGTCAAAAGATTTCGCATAG
>SOKC01000102.1 GCA_004376325.1 Actinomycetota bacterium
ACCACCTTTTTTATCGGAAATTACTATTACGCTGTGGCTTGCTTCGTCTTCATTTTGGCTTGCTTCGTCTTCATTTCTTAAATCCATATTAATCTTTCTCCTTTGAGAATATCTTTTTTAATTCTCTTTCTAAGACTCCCTTACTACCTAATATGATTGGAGCGTTATTCATATATATTATTTCTTTTTTATGCTTAAAAGCATAATCTGTTAAAACATCCACTGATGCCGCTTTTAATTCTGTCAGTATTGTGTCGTAATCACCATTTTTTTCCAGGTCCTTTCTAAGCTTTTCTCTACTTCCCAGGCTGAAACTCATTTGTTTAACATTGCAATTAAAATTGCTCTCTACATAATTCTTAATTATAGATTCAATAATTTTATTAGCAGTCATAGCTATAAAAATCTTTTTACCCCCAATATCAGATAAAGGCTGCGGCCTGAAAACTGTTTTTATAATCTTAGCCTTTGAATTTATTTTTTTAATTTCTTTTTCTAAAAAAATTACTTTATCCCGATCAGCTAACGGCTCCTCACACATTGTAATGATTATCAAATCTGCAGATATTATTCTATAAATTCCCAGATAACCTATTATATTTTCCCAGCTCTGGCCAGCACCGATTACACATATACTGGCATCTGTTTCCACATCCGGGATAGAAGCGCCGCTTCCTTCTACTATTATCAGGTCAGGATTTAATTTTACAGCAATATCTATACCTTCTTTTATATTAGTCATAAAAATCTTACCTCCAAAACCTCCTCCACATCTTCTGCAGCCAACAGTGGTAATCTTACTGGTAAGGGCATCTTCTATATAATCTGAACTCGCATGCATACCCTTATTACTGATACCCAGGAGATATTCAGGAGTAATATCTATTTTATCACCTCTAATAATCTGGGGACTTTCAGGTCCTCCTCTACCCATAGCGACAACACAAACATTAACATTTTGCCGGGTGTATATTTTAGATATATAAGAACTAACTGCAGTTTTGCCAATCCTTTTTCCTGTTCCAATAATAGATAGAGTAGGTTTTATGCAGTGTATATCTTCTTTCTCATAAGAAAATAAAAAGTCAGGACCCATGTAACTGCACTTACTTGCAAGACAAAAAGAAGCTATTTTCATTCTAATTATATAATTTACTACGGGCTCATCACTTAAATCATAAACAATATCAGGCTTAAAATATTCAAGTGCTGCTTTAAAATCTATATCAATATCTTTAATTGTATAAACTTCTTCCCCAAAAAAACCCTCTAGATTACTTATCGCCAATTTTTCAGTACCGCCAAGGAAAATAATACCCTTAAAATTGCCCGGATAGATTTTTTTAAGCATCGCTACCGCATCATAGGTTACCTGTGGATAATGCTCACCGTCTACTAATGCAATTAGATTTTTACCCTTATTGTTTTTTCTCTTTAATAAACTTATCACCGAGTTTACCCTTTTTCTCTCTTCTTTTTACACCTAAAATTTTTTCAATTTTATCAAAAGGTGACCTTCTATATATATCAATTTCTTTCTCCCTGACATATATAATATTATAACTGGGTTCAATCTTTCCTCTTAATCTAAGACAGGAAACTGTTCCAGCAGTAACTACCAGCAGGTCTTCTACTCTCCAGAGGTATGGCACGTGTTTATGTCCGTTTAGCACCATATCTACCCCGGCGTCAACCACTGTTTCCAGAACATCACCGGCATCGTTTACAATATTTCTCTCCCTGCCTGTGTTGGGGACTGATACTAAATGATGATGCATGGCAAAAATCTTAAAATTTCCATCATCACATTTACTGAACTCTTTCTTGATCCATTCATAATGTTCTCTGCCAATCTGTCCATTATCCAGATCCGGTTCACTTGAATCAGCTCCCACAATAGTTACCTTATTACTGTTAAATGAAATATATCTGCTGCCAAAAATGTCTTTAAAATGCATGTATCCTACATTCCTGGAATCATGATTTCCTAATTGGACCAGCAGATTTTTACATTTTATAGGTGAAAGATAGTTCTTCAATGTATCATATTCCATTCTGAAGCCATTGGCAGTTAGATCTCCTGTTATTATTACAATATCAGGGTTAAGTTCATTTATTTCATCAATGCATCTGGTAAGAAGACTGGGTACAAAATGTTTTTCACCCACATGAATATCCGAAATCTGAACTATTACTGTTTCTTTGATATTTCCTGCCATTATTTTTCCTTTCAAGTTTATATATTAAAATATTAATATATATATTTTTTAGTTGAAATGCTTTTCTTTATTTTTTAAGTAAATTATACCATGACGTCATATCTTCTTTCCATTTGGCTTAATTTTATAAAAAGAAAAAGTAAAGCACAACATAGCATAATTATTGTGCTTTACTTTTTAATAAAAAATAAAGAGGTATTAAAGTACTGGTCTTTTTTTGCCTGACTTTAAATCCGCAAAATGTATTGGAATGAGTAAAATATCTCCTTGCCTAAACATAATTCCATATCTCAAACATGATTATTCTATAATCCTCTTTTTAATTAAATCCTTATACCATATTGCACTGTCCTTTAATATCCTCTCCTGGGTTTCATAATTTACATAAATAATTCCAAATCTTTTCGAATAACCGTGCTGCCATTCAAAATTATCCATTAAAGACCATAAAAAATACCCTCTTATGTCCGCTCCTTTTTGATTAAGCTCGACCACTTTTTTTAAATGATCCTCGAGATAATCTATACGTTTATTATCATGCACTTTTCCATCCTTAGTTATCCTATCATTAAATGCAGCTCCATTTTCAGTGATATAAATTGGTATTCTGGTGTACTCTTTTCTCAGTCTTATTATAAGATCATATAGAGATTCCGGTACTATTTCCCAATCCATTTCGGTTCTCTCAAAATTTCCATGAATTTTTCTAAATTTCAGCTCTGAATCTTGCGAAAACTCAATCAATTCACGCGAATAATAATTTACTCCCAAAAAATCGTTTCTAATTGATATTTTTCTCAAATCCCCATCACTTACAAAATCAAAACCATCTATAAATTCTTTATATACTTCTTTCATATCTTCAGGATATGAAGCTTTAAAAACAGGGTCTAAAAACCACCTGATAGAATAACCGTCAGATCTAAAAGCTGCTTTTATATCCTCTTTAGAGCTGGATGCAGGATAAGAGGGAGTTAGATTAAGTGTTATTCCAATTTTACTGTCTTTAAAATTAAATTTTCTAAAATCTTCAACTGCAGCTCCATGGGATAATAAAATATGATGTGCCACTATTAAGGCTTCTCTCAAATTTTTATGACCGGGCGCATGCATCCCCTCATAATAACTAAAAATCGACGCGCAGAACGGTTCGTTATGAGTTATCCATAACTTTACAGAATCATTAAGCTCTTCAAATACCTTAACGGCATATTCTTTAAACCACTTGACCGAATCTCTGTTCAACCACCCGCCCATCTTATAGACCCATATTGGCGAATCCCAGTGATACAGAGTAACCACTGGCTTTATACCTTTCTCATTTAGCTCATTTATCAGTTTTTTATAAAATTCCATTCCTTTTGGATTATACTTGCCCTTTTCCGGAAAAATTCTAGACCATGAAATTGAAAATCTATATGCATTTATACCAATCCCGGCCATCAACTCTACATCTTCTTTATACCTATGATAATGATCGCATGCAATATCCCCATTATGACTTCCATATACCTTCCCGGGTGTTTTACAGAATACATCCCAGATGGAAGGGCTCCTGCCATCCTCAGCAGTAGCTCCCTCTATTTGATAAGATGCTGTTGAAACACCAAAGATAAAATTTTCTTTAAATTCTTTTACCATTTTACCTCCATTACTTGACTGTTTTTACTTTTTTAATTTACATATCTTTTATTAAATAAGCCAAATTCGTATTTTACACACTCAAGTACTTTTTAGTAATTGGGTTTAATTAAAAGATCAACAATCACTAAAGGACTCGATATTCAATAATTTGCAAAACTATTATTATACCGTTCAAGTGCAGTACTC
>SOKC01000125.1 GCA_004376325.1 Actinomycetota bacterium
GAGGCTTGGTCCTTTCAAATTTTTTCTTAGCCATAATATATCCTTTCTTTGTATTAATGTTAATTTAATTTATATTAATAATCTATACTGCAATTTTACTTCCTTTAAACCTTTCAATAATTTCGTCTGCAATCCTACCTGGTGTTGGTTCATATTTCTTAAACTGCATAGTAAAAGTAGCGCGCCCCTGAGTTTTGGACCGCAAATCCGTAGCATATCCAAACATTTCATCAAGCGGCACCTCTGCTTTTATAATCCTATTCTTATTTCTCAGTGATACAGATAATATTTTTCCTCTCCTCGAATTAATATCACCAATAACTTCTCCCATATACTTGTCCAGAGCAACCACTTCAACATCCATTACCGGCTCAAGTAAAATAGGAAGACATTTTTTCATACCTTCTCTAAAAGCTTTTGACCCGGCAATCCTGAAAGCCATTTCCGAAGAATCTACTTCATGATAAGATCCATCTAAAAGTATGGCTTTAATATCAACAACTGGATATCCGGCCACCTCGCCGCTTTGCGTAGCATCTTCTATTCCCATTTCAATTGGCTTGATAAATTCTTTTGGTACAGCTCCGCCTTTTGTTTTATCCTCAAATTCAAATCCCTTACCGTATTCATTTGGTTCAAAACGAACAATCACATGACCATACTGCCCTCTTCCACCACTTTGCCTGATATATTTTCCTTCTACTTGTGTTCCTTTAGTTATTGTTTCCCTGTAAGATACCTGAGGTTTACCTACATTTGCTCCTACACCAAACTCACGGAGCAATCTATCTACTATAATTTCAAGATGAAGTTCACCCATACCTGAAATAATTGTCTGTCCGGTTTCATTATCGATTTTTATTCTAAAAGTAGGATCTTCTTCTGCCATTTTAGATAGCGCAGTAGCTAATTTTTCCTGGTCGACTTTTGTTTTAGGTTCAATAGCAATTGATAACACCGGCTCAGGGAAACTAATAGATTCGTATTTAATAGGCTTATTTGGATCACATATAGTATCACCGGTATTTACATTCTTTAAGCCAACAACTGCTCCTATATCTCCACTATAAGCCTCTTTTAATTCCTCTCTGTTATTGGCATGCATCTCCAGCAATTTGCTGACTCTGTTTTTATTACCATTATTTGCATTCAGTACCTGCATTCCACTTTTTATGGTTCCGGAATAGATTCTCAAATAACTTAACTTTCCTACAAATGGATCAGTTGTTATTTTAAATACCAGGCCAGAAAAAGGTGCATCATCACTGACTTCCCTCTCAATTTCCTTTTCGTTATCCGGATTAATCCCTTTAGGGGAAGGTACATCACCTGGAGACGGGAGAAAATCCACTACCCCGTCCAGTATTGGCTGCACCCCTTTATTCTTAAAAGCAGCTCCGCAAAGGACAGGAACACCATTAACATTTATAGTTATTTCTCTGATAGCTTTTTTTAATTCTCCTTCACTTATTTCAATATTTTCAACATATTTATTTAAAATGTCATCATTATAATTAGCAATATTTTCAATAAGTTCCTGTCTGTATTTCTCCGCAGTAGATTTAAGTTCTGAAGGTATATCCTCATACTCGAATTTAATTCCCATTTCATCTTTATATATAATTGCCCTCATACTGATAAGATCAATTATTCCTAAAAAGTCTTCTTCTTTACCTATAGGAATTTGTATGGGTAGTGGATTGGCGCCAAGTCTTGTTTTAATCATATCCATAACATAGAAGAAATCTGCTCCACTTCGATCCATCTTATTGACAAAAGCAATCCTGGGAACATTATATTTATCAGCCTGTCTCCATACAGTTTCAGACTGTGGTTCCACTCCTCCAACTGCGCAGAATATAGTAATCATACCATCAAGTACTCTTAGTGATCTCTCAACTTCAACAGTAAAATCAACATGTCCGGGAGTATCAATAATATTTATTTTATTATCCTTCCAGAAACAGGTTGTTGCAGCAGAAGTAATGGTAATTCCTCTTTCCTGCTCTTGTATCATCCAATCCATGACTGCTGCTCCATCGTGAACTTCTCCCATTTTGTAAGTCTTACCGGTATAATATAGAATACGTTCCGTTGTAGTTGTTTTACCTGCATCTATGTGAGCAGTTATACCTATATTTCTTGTATTTTTTAATGAAACCTGTCTAGTCATATATAGTCACCTACACTACCACCTATAGTGCGCAAAAGCCTTGTTTGCCTCAGCCATCTTATGTAAATCTTCTTTCTTTTTAATACTGCTTCCAGTATTACTGGCGCCATCTAAAATCTCGGCAGATAACCTTGCAGCCATAGTCTTTTCCTTCCTTCTGCTTGCAAAATCAACTATCCATCTAATAGCCAGCGTACTTGCTCTTTCCGCAGAGACTTCCACCGGTACCTGATAAGTAGCTCCGCCAACTCTTCTTGGTTTTACCTCCAGCACAGGCCTTACATTATCAAGACATTTATCCAGTATCTCTAATGGATTTTCTTTGGTCCTTTCTCCCAGAATTCTCAGACTCTTATATACTATATTCTCAGCAATGCTTTTTTTACCATCTGTCAGAACCTTGTTAATCAGTTGAGATACAACCCCACTTTTATAAACAGGGTCTGTCTTTATTTTCCTTTTCGGAGGTTTTCCTTTTCTTGGCATTTATTAACTCCTCATAAATTACTTTGGCTTCTTAGCTCCATACCTCGAGCGTGAAGATTTTCTATCTTCAACCCCTGCAGTATCTAACGTGCCCCTGACAATCTTATATCTCACCCCAGGTAGATCTTTTACTCTACCGCCTCTTACTAATACTATAGAGTGCTCCTGTAGATTATGACCAATTCCTGGTATATATGCTGTAACCTCAGCTCCATTTGTAAGCCTTACTCTAGCTACTTTTCGCAGCGCCGAATTTGGCTTCTTGGGAGTAGAAGTATATACTCTAATACATACACCTCTTCTTAAAGGATTTTCCTGAAGAGCAGGTGTTTTCTTTCTCTTTTTTAATCTTTTTCTTCCTTTTTTAACCAGTTGACTTATAGTAGGCATAAATACCCTATTCCTCTACCTCAATTTAACAATACTACTACAACAAAAAATGATTAATGATAACCTTTTTTGAAGACACGAAAAAAGAGATTATCATCTAAAAATTAAAATGTCAATATAAAAAAATGGCTATTTTATAGTATTTTTTTACTTATATTTTAGATATCAATTTCTATTTCTTTTGCTTCTTCATCCCCTTCTGGTTCCTGAAGGATTTCTATCTCATCTTTATTGTCCTCCTTATAGCCAGGGTAATCTAATTGATAGCCCCTATAGCTGCTCATGCCCGTTCCCGCCGGTATAGCTTTACCTAATATTACATTCTCCTTTAGTCCAGATAAATTATCTATTTTATTCTCCAAAGCTGCATCTGTTAGCACTCTGGTAGTTTCCTGAAATGATGCAGCTGAAAGAAAACTATCAGTCACCAGAGAAGCTTTGGTTATACCCATCAAATTTTGAACAGCTGTTGCTGGTACTTTCATATTAGAAATTAATTTGTTATTCTCTTTTTCATAATAGAGCCTGTCTACAAGCTGTCCTGGAAGAAAATTACTATCCCCGGGATCAATTATGGTAACTTTCTTCAGCATTTGTCTGACTATTACTTCTATATGTTTATCATTTATATCCACACCCTGGGCTTTATATACGTTCTGTACCTCTTTTACCAAATATTGTTCGCATTCCTTAATTCCGTTAATTCTTAATATATCATGAGGATTTCTTGGCCCCTCAGTTAATTGATCTCCTGCAGAAATCTTATCCCTGTTTTTAACCCTTAATCTTGCTCTAATCGGGATCTGATAAACCTTTTCCTGCTTGCCGTCTTTACTCTTTATGGTAAGCATTCTAAATCTAGAATCTATATCTTCAATTTCAACCTTTCCTGATATTTCTGCTATAAACGATTGTTCTTTAGGCTTTCTGGCTTCGAATAATTCTACTACCCGGGGCAGACCGCTGGTAATATCAAGACCTTCAAAAGTTTTTTCATGCTTGTGAACATGTTTTTTTCTCTTAGCAGTAAGAATCAGTTTAGCGAAAACCTCTCCAACCCCAACATTTACTTTTTTATTTATCTGGAGTATTTCACCTTTAGGAATAATTACATCTACAATATCTCCTCTCTCCATCTGAACCCGGAAAATTAATTTATGTGGAATATGTTCTATATTTATCTCAATAACCTCGCTTGTATCCTTCTCGGTGAGGTCGGCTTTTTTAATATTCAGCTCAGATAACAATTCTTTTCTGAATATAAGCTTTCCCTTAACTGGCGATTTTATAAACTTCTGGATTACAGTACTTGCTACTCCACCTGTATGGAAAGTACGCATAGTCAGCTGTGTGCCTGGCTCCCCAATAGATTGCGCTGCTATAATCCCTACCGCTTCTCCAATTTCAACCACTTTGCCAGTAGCGAGATCTCTTCCATAGCATTTCTGGCAAACTCCGGATTCTGCTTTACAAGTCATAACTGTACGCACTTTTACACTCTCAATATTGGCATGTATGAACTTCTGCAGGTGCTTTTCAGCAATTTCTTCACCACCTTTTATTATATTCTTTTTAGTATTAGGATTATTAACATCTCCCAGACAGGTTCTTCCTATTAAATTAGTATTAGGTTCTCCCTCAAGAGTTAAAACATAAAGATTTATACCATCCTCGGTCTCGCAGTCATTAATTTTTACCATGGTATCCTGTGCAACATCAACCAGCCGTCTGGTCAGATATCCCGAATCTGCAGTTCGTAGTGCGGTATCTGCAAGTCCCTGTCTGGCACCATGGGTGGAAATAAAATATTCCAAAACCGTAAGTCCCTCTCTAAAGTTAGATTTGATAGGACTATCTATGATATCTCCTCTAGCATTTGCTACCAGTCCTCTCATACCTGCTAACTGACGGAGCTGTTTTATATTTCCTCTAGCACCGGATGTAGCCATCATATAAACCGAATTAAATTTGTTAAAATTCTTTTCCATAGCGCTGGCTACGCTTTCATTAGCCTGTGACCATGTTTGTATCAATGATTGATGTCTTTCAAATTCTGTTATCAAACCTTGCCTGTAATAATCCTCAATTCTTTCAACTTTTTTCTCCACACTGCTTAAAATACTGGCTTTTTCAGGTGGTACATCTATATCATCTATTCCTATAGTAATACCTGACCTGGTGGAATATTTAAATCCTGTTTGTTTAATAGCATCCAGTGTCTCAGTAACAACATTTTGAGGGAATTTGTTTATGCATTCAGCAGTAATATCAATAAGTTCTTTTTTAGATATTTCTTTATTAATAAATTTGTAATCCTCTGGCAGCAATTCGTTAAATATTATTCTTCCAACTGTGGTCTTGATTACTTTCTCCTCAATTTTCACTTTAATAGGTGTATGCAAAGATATAAAACCATAATCAAAATCTAAAATAGCATCCTGGGTATTATTATAAAATCTCTCCTTTCCTTCTGATTCTTCTCTTTCTGAAGTCAAATAATATATTCCCAGAATCATATCTTGAGAAGGAACAACAATCGGTTGGCCATTTGCAGGAGATAATATATTATTTACAGACAACATTAAAATCATTGCTTCAGCTTTTGCCTCATTTGATAAAGGTACATGAACAGCCATCTGGTCGCCATCAAAATCTGCATTAAATGGGGGACAAACCATAGGATGAATTTGTATAGCCTTACCCTCTACCAGTACAGGCATAAACGCTTGTATACCAAGCCGGTGAAGTGTTGGCGCACGGTTAAGCAGGACAGGATGATTTTTAATTACCTCTTCTAATATATCCCAGACTTCATTACTTTCTTTCTCTACCATAGTCTTGGCGCTCTTTATATTCTGGGCAAATCCCTCATCAACTAATTTCTTCATAACAAAGGGCTTGAATAGTTCCAAAGCTATTTTCTTTGGAAGCCCACATTGTTCCAGCTTAAGATTGGGATTAACTACAATAACCGATCTTCCTGAATAATCCACCCTTTTACCTAAAAGGTTCTGTCTGAATCTACCCTGTTTGCCCTTAAGCATATCACTTAAAGACTTAAGTGGCCTGTTTCCAGCACCAACTACAGCCCGGCCTCTTCTTCCATTATCAAAAAGTGCATCAACGGCTTCCTGAAGCATTCTCTTTTCATTGTTAATAATTATTTCAGGGGCATCCAGTTCTAGTAGTTTCTTAAGCCTGTTATTTCTATTAATAACTCTTCTGTACAGGTCATTCAAATCAGATGTGGCAAATCTTCCACCATCTAACTGAACCATAGGCCTCAAGTCCGGGGGAATTACGGGGAGTATATCCAGAATCATATATTCTGGCTTATTGTCCAATTTCATAAGCGAAGATAATATTTTTAGTCTCTTTATACTCCTGATTCTTTTCTGGCCTTTGGACTTCTTCACAGTTTCCTTAAGGTCCTCGACTTCTTTTTTGCAATCAATATTTTTCAGTAGTTCTTTTGTAGCCTCTGCACCCATTCCACCTTTAAAATACCGTCCATAAATTTCTTTCATTTTCTTAAAAAGAGCTTCGTCAGAGACCAGCATCTTTTCCTCTAAATTAAAGAAAAAAGTATCAGCTCTTTTTATCAGATCAATTTCTTCCTGATATATTTCCTCCTCTTCTTCCAGGAGCATCTCTGTCTCTTTTAACATTTTCGCTTTCTTTGCCTCTAAATCCAATTCAGGAATTTTTTTCTCTCCAATCTTATCATCTATATCATTTTCATCTTTTTTAAAATCTTCATCTACTTTCTTATTTGCTTTCCGAACTTCAATTAAACTTTTTTTATCACCAATTTTATTATTTTCACTTATAAAATTATCTTTATTTAATTTTAATTCTTCCAGTCTTAGCTGGTGCAATTCCTTTGCCCTGTCAAGAGCCTTCTGGTATAACTTTTTAACTTCCTCTTCCTCAGCAGCTATTTTCTCTCTGTTGATACTGGTTATAATATAGGAATCAAAGTAGAGAACTTTTTCCAAATCCTTGGGGCTGATATCCAGAACATATCCCATCCTGCTGGGAACTCCTTTGAAAAACCATATATGTGAAACCGGAGATGCAAGCCCAATATGCCCCATTCTTTCCCTTCTTACATTAGATCTGGTTACTTCAACCCCGCATCTCTCACAAATTATTCCCTTGAATCTTACCCTTTTATACTTCCCGCAGTAACATTCCCAGTCTTTGGTGGGGCCAAAAATTCTCTCACAGAATAGCCCATCTTTTTCCGGCTTTAATGTCCTATAATTTATAGTTTCAGGCTTTTTAACCTCGCCATTGGACCATGATCTAATTTTTTCTGGTGAAACAAGCCCAATTTTTAAAGCATCAAAATTATTTACATCTATGCTTACAACCATTTACAAAATCCCTCCAAATTAATTAGATTAGTACTGCCCAATACTAATCATTATTTTATTTTTTACTTCTTACCTTTTTCTTTTTGGACACTTTAGTGTTGCTTTCTTCTTTCTCGTCTTCTGATTTCTTTCTCTTTATTTTTTTATCCTTTCCTTTAGTTTCTTTCACTTTCCCGTCTTCCAGATCTTTCTCTTCCTTAAGATCAATTCCTAAATCCTCCACAGTTTTCATAATCTCATCTTCAGCTCTCGATACTTTTACTTCCTTCCCTTCTTCTGATAATACCTCCACATCAAGTGCCAGGCTCTGCATTTCTTTTATAAGCACCTTAAATGATTCTGGAATTCCTGGCTTCTCTATATTTTCACCTTTTACGATTGCTTCATAGGTCTTTACACGTCCTGTTACATCATCTGACTTTATAGTAAGCATTTCCTGCAACGCATAAGCAGCACCATAAGCCTCCAATGCCCACACTTCCATTTCTCCAAATCTCTGACCACCAAATTGTGCCTTACCGCCCAGTGGCTGCTGGGTAACTAAAGAATATGGACCGGTAGATCTTGCATGAATCTTGTCATCTACCAGATGAAGCAACTTCATTACATATATATAACCTATAGTAATATTATCAGATAGTTTCTCTCCGCTCCGGCCATCATACAAAGCAGTTTTTCCGCTCCGGGGGAGATTGGCCATCTTTAGCAATTTTACTATATCCTCTTCTTTTGCTCCCTCGAAAATAGGTGTTGAAACATAGACAGGACCGTCGCTGCTAATATTCTCCTTTTTATTATTCCATCCTTTATAAGCTGCCCAGCCAAGATGAGATTCCAGTAGCTGACCTACATTCATTCTTGAAGGAACTCCCAGAGGATTAAATATTATATCTATTGGGTCACCGTCTTCAGTATAAGGCATATCTTCTTCAGGAAGAATTACTGATATGACTCCTTTATTACCATGTCTCCCTGCAAGCTTATCACCAATGGAAATCTTTCTTTTTTCTGCAATGAATACTCTGACAAGCTCATTTACTCCTGGCGGAAGGTCGTGTCCCTTTTTTCTGGAAAATAGCTGTACATCTAAAACTTTCCCGCCTTCACCATGAGGCACTTTAAGGGAGCTCTCTCTTACTTCCCTTGCTTTTTCGCCAAAAATTGCCCTCAACAATTTTTCTTCTGCCGTAAGCTCTGTTTCACCCTTTGGTGTTATCTTGCCAACCAGTATATCTCCTGGTTTTACCTCAGCTCCAATACTTATAATTCCACGTTCATCTAAATTTTTTAAAGCTTCCTCCCCTATACCTGGTATATCCCTGGTTATCTCTTCCGCTCCAAGCTTTGTGGTCCTGGCTTCTACTTCCTGTTTTGAAATATGAAAAGAAGATAGGATATCTTCTTTTACCAACCTCTCTGAAATAATAATTGCATCCTCATAGTTATATCCTTCCCAGGACATGAAAGCTACTCTTAAGTTCTTACCCAGCGCCAGTTCACCGGCACTGGTTGCAGGTCCGTCTGCAATTACACTACCATTTTTAACTTTTTCACCTTCTTCCACAACGGGCTTTTGATTTATACAGGTTCCCTGGTTTGATCTTCTAAATTTATACAAGTGATGAATATAGTTCTTTTTATTCTTGTAATTTATCTTAATATGGTCTGCGCATACTTCTTCAACTACACCATCGTCTTTGGCAAGAACCAGTACTCCACTATCCCTTGCTACCACTTCTTCCATTCCTGTACCTATCAGTGGAGGCTCAGGTTCAATTAATGGCACTGCCTGACGTTGCATATTAGAACCCATTAATGCTCTATTGGCATCATCGTGCTCCAGAAATGGTATAAGAGATGCAGCAGCGCTAAAAACTTGCCTTGGTGACACATCTATATAATCTATCATGCCCGGTTCAACATTGACTATTTCATCACCTGAACGGGTCATGACTCTTTCTTCCAGAAATTTACCGTCTTTTCCGACTTTTGCAGTTGCCTGGGCAATTACATAATTTTCTTCACTATCTGCAGATAAATACTCCACCTTATTGGTCAATTTACCATTAATAACTCTTCTGTAGGGTGTTTCTATAAATCCATACTCATTTAATCTTGCATAGGTAGCCAGAGAGCCAATCAGTCCAACATTAGGACCCTCTGGCGTTTCTATGGGACACATTCTCCCATAATGAGATGGGTGAACATCTCTCACTTCAAAACCAGCTCTCTCCCTGCTCAGTCCACCAGGACCAAGAGCACTTAGCCTTCTTTTATGAGTAATTTCAGCTAAAGGATTGGTTTGATCTAAAAACTGCGAAAGCTGCCCGCTGCCAAAAAATTCCTTTAGACTGGCGACCAGGGGCCTGATATTAATTAAAGATCTTGGAGTTATTGTATCAACATCCTGGGTGGTCATTCTTTCCTTTATAACCCTTTCCATCCTTGAAAGACCAATCCTTACTTGATTTTGTATGAGCTCCCCAATATTTCTGATCCTTCTATTGCCAAAGTGGTCAATATCATCTATTTCACCTATTCCACTCATAAGTTGAACCAGATATTTAACTATTAAGAATATGTCCTTACAATTCAGGATATGTTTCTGACTGGTATCTATACCCATTTTGGCATTAATGGTATCAAGCCTGTCTAAAATATTTTTATCAGTTTCCTCCATTAGCTTTTGATCCATTTTATATCTCCCTACTTTTCCAAAATCATATCTTTTTGGATTGAAAAATAAGGAGTTTATAAGATTTCTGGAACTTTCAACTGTTGGTGGTTCTCCAGGTCTTAATTTTTTATATATCTCAATTAATGCTTCTTCCTCAGTTTCGGTAAAATCTTTCTCCAGAGTATTTTTAACACAGTCTTTTTTATCATATGGCCCAAAAATGTTTAGCAGGTCTTCATTATTTCCAAAACCTACAGATTTTAAGAAAATAGTAAGTAAAAACTTTCTTCTTCTATCAATTCTCACATAGGCAATATTTCTTTTATCAGTTTCAATCTCAATCCATGAACCTCTGGTAGGTATAACTTTACACATATATATGTCTATTTCAGTCTTCTTATCTATATCTGTATCGAAATATACTCCCGGAGAACGGACTAATTGAGATACTACCACTCTCTCTGTTCCATTAATTATAAAAGTTCCTCTTTCAGCCATCATAGGAAAATCCCCCATAAAGACTTCCTGCTCTTTTATTTCACCCGTTTCTTTATTTATAAATCTTGTCAGAACTTTTAAAGGGGCAGTATAAGACATATCCTGCATTTTACACTCGTCTGGAGTTGAATTCTCATCATCAAAATTATAGTTTAAAAACTCAAGTGACATATTGCCTGTAAAATCTTCAACGGGTGAAATATCCTTTAGAGCTTCCATCAGTCCTTCTTCCAGGAACCATTGGAAAGACTTCCTCTGTATATCCAGAAGGTGAGGCATATCTATTAATTGTGGGATTTTGCCAAAATTATACCTCTGGATTTTTTTGATTTTTTGCATTAATTTATTCTCCTCTTTATTATATTCTAAGTTTGATAAAGCAGTAAAAAAGGGTTATGACAAAATCAATATAAAAACCTATGCATTGGACAAAAAACTATATAAATTAGCATTGGTAAATTTTTCCAGGAAAAACTCACAAACCACAAGTTTATCAAATATAAATTAATAGTCAACAGGTAGGCTATTACTTTTACTGAACTACTTTATTTCAACCTCAGCACCAGCTTCTTCCAGTTGTTTCTTTATTTTTTCTGCTTCTTCCTTTGAAACCTTTTCTTTAACCATATTTGGTGCTTTATCAACTAATTCTTTAGCCTCTTTTAGACCAAGACTGGTTATAGACCTGACTACTTTAATAACCTGTATTTTTTTAGCTCCAGCTGATTTTAATTGAACATTAAATTCTGTTTTTTCCTCAGCGGGGGCTGCTCCCTGAGCTGAAGCTGCTCCACCAGCTACAGGAGCTGCAACTGCCATCGCTTGCGCACTAACTTCAAATTTTTCTTCAAGAGCTTTTACCAGTTCAGAAAGTTCAAGTACAGTCATTTTTTCAATAGCACTTAAAATTTCATTAATAGATTTACTTTTACCAGCAGTTTTCTCTTTTTCTTTTACTTTATTTGTTTCTTTTTTTTCTTCACTCACTTTTTGTTCATCCTTACTTTTTTCTTTTTTTTCTTCTATTTTGTCACTTGTTTTTTTTGGTTCTGCCATTATTCCTCCTCTAATTATTATTCTTTCCTTTTTTTTCTCTAATTGCATCCAGAATCAGTACCAGATCTCTGGTTAGAGCACTTAAAACATTTACCAACTTAGTTATTGAAAATTTAATTGATATCACTAAATTGGTAAGTAAAACTTCTTTTCCAGGCAAACTGGCAAATTTCTCAACTTCTTCTGGACTTAAAAGTCTATTTTCAAGTATTCCCACTTTTACTTTTAATGTATCTAGATCTTTTGAAAAATCTTCTATTACCTTAGCAGTTGAAACCATATCCTTACCGCTTACAACAATACTGGTCGGCCCTTTTAATACTTCCTCAAGATTTATATCTTTAAAAGCATCTTTAGCTGCAATAAGGGCAAGAGTATTTTTTATTATTTTAAGATAAGAATTTATCTCCACCAGTTTATCTCTTACTACTACAGCATCTTCAGCTCTAAGCCCACTATGATCAGTAAAAATAAGACCATAACTGTTCTTAAATATCTCTTTTAACTCATTTACTTTATCCACTTTTTCTTGTTTGGCCACATTAACCTCCAGCTTATGTATTTAAAAAAGGTACAAAATAAAATCGACCCCAACAATCTTAAAGGCCGACTTAATTTTTTAAATCAACCTCAGTAGGAAATTAAGTTATTAAATCCTTATAATAACACCTACAGTCTAGGGTTGTATTATATATTTGTTTATATCAAATTCATTTTAATTTTCTTATGCCACCTCTGCTACTTCAATGCTCTTACCAGGATCAATCTTAATACTTGGACTCATAGTTGCTGATATATAAATACTTTTTATGTATTTGCCTTTAGCTGAAGCAGGTTTTGACTTTATAATTGCTTCCAATAGAGCCGCATAGTTTTCCAGTAGTTCTTTTAATCCAAATGATACTCTTCCTATAATACAGTGCACTACACCATTTTTATCAGTCCTGTACTCCAGTTTTCCTCTTTTTGAATCCTCCACCGCTTTTTTTAGTTCAAAAGTAACCGTTCCAGATTTAGGATTGGGCATTAATTTTCTTGGGCCTAAAATCTTACCAATTTTACCTACATGCTTCATCATGTCTGGTGCTGCAATACAAACTCCAAAATCCAGCCATCCCTGACTGATTTTACCTGCGAGATCTTCTCCTCCGACATAATCTGCTCCTGCTTTCCGGGCTTCTTCGGCTTTTTCACCCTGCGCAAAAACAAGTACCTTGGGAACCTTCCCGGTTCCGTTAGGTAAAATTATAGTTCCCCTTACTATCTGGTCAGCTTTTCTGGGATCAACTCCTAAATTTACACTAATATCTACAGACTCATCAAAATTAGCATAATGGTTCTTTTTAATCCAGTTAATAGCTTCTTTTGGGCTTACCATTTTATTTTTATCCAAATTTTCTAATTTCGATAAATATTTTTTCCCTCTCTTCAAAAATTACCGCCTTTTTTACTTATTACTTTATACTTTGTGCCACTCATTTATCTACTTCTAACATAGAATTAAACTTATGAACTTACTTTTATTCCCATATTTTTAGCAGTTCCTTCTATTATTTTAACTGCACGCTCTAAAGTTCTAGCATTTAAGTCTTTTAGCTTAATTCTTGCAATTTCTTCAACCTGTTTCCTTGAAAGTTCTCCAACTTTTTCCCTATTAGGCTCGCTCGACCCCTTTTCTAAATTCAAAGCTTTCTTAATAAGAACTGCAGCTGGGGGGGTTTTAGTAATAAAACTAAAACTTCTATCTTTGTATACAGTTAAAATCACAGGAATAATCATTCCCTGTTCTTTTGCCGTCTTTTCATTAAAAGCTTTACAGAATTCCATAATGTTAACTCCATGCTGCCCCAGAGCAGGACCAACAGGAGGAGCAGGATTTGCCTGCCCCGCTGGAATTTGCAATTTAATTTGCGCTATAATTTCTTTAGCCATAAACAATTATCTCTAATCAAATAGTTTCGTATTATACATTTTAATAGAAATATTTCTATTTTCTTCTATATTTTTGACACCTGGTTAAAATTTAGTTCGACAGGTGTCTGTCTTCCAAATATAGAAACTAGAACCTTTAATTTACCCTGATCTAAATTTATCTCACTTATAGTACCGTCAAAATTCGCAAATGGCCCTGTGGTTACTCTTACAGGCTGCCCAATTTCAAAATCGGTCTTAGGTTTGGGTTTCTCAGTATCCTGCCTTTTCATAATTCTTTTAACTTCATAATCTGATAAGGGAATTGGTTTATCTTCACTGCCTACAAAGCCCGTAACTCCAGGAGTATTTCTTACTACATACCAGGAATCATCATCCAGATGCATCTTCACCAGTAGATAGCCCGGAAGCACTCTTTTAGATGATACCTCTTTCTTCCCGCTCTTAATTTCAACAACATCCTCTTTAGGTATATATATATCGAAAATTTTATTACCCATATTCATGGACTCTATTCTGTGCTCCAGGTTAGTTTTTATTTTATTTTCATATCCTGCATATGAATTAATTACATACCATCTTGGTCTCATTCAAATCACCAAACAATTAAATCTTTGTCATCAGTTCCACCAGTCGTAAGA
This sequence comes from Actinomycetota bacterium, assembly GCA_004376325.1. Taxonomy (GTDB): domain Bacteria; phylum Actinomycetota; class Humimicrobiia; order Humimicrobiales; family Humimicrobiaceae; genus Hydromicrobium. The sequence continues at coordinate 14,233 of SOKC01000125.1, forward strand.
AGCCCAAATCAAAAACTCCCAGGATAATTGCAAAAATAATAATAGTGACTATAACTACTATAGTATAATTTAAAAGCGCTTTTCTGGTAGGCCAGGTTACTCTTTTTAACTCATGTATAACATCCCTGCAAAATTTTTCAATTCTCGAAGGCAGTTTTTTTATAAATTGCTTCCAATTTATTTTCTTCCTTGGTTGCGATGGGAGCTTTCTTTCCTGCATCTGCCTTTCTATTATTGCTTTTTTCCTATACTTTCTTGAAACTTTCCTTTTAGCCATTATAATTTGTCCTCTACATTTTTTGACTTTTGGCAGGGCTCAACGTT
>SOKC01000042.1 GCA_004376325.1 Actinomycetota bacterium
ATATTCATCAATAGCTGCAGCCGCATTTTTCCCGGCACCCATTGCCAATATGACTGTAGCTGCACCGGTAACTATATCTCCACCTGCAAAAATACCTTCTATATTTGTTTTTCCGGTCGCCGGATCAACTTTAATATTCCCCCGTCTGGTAAGCTCTAATCGTGGAATAGTAGATGTAAGAAGTGGGTTGGGACCCTGTCCTATAGCCATTACCACTACCTTTACCTCTATATTAAACTCCGAACCTTCTATAGGAACCGGCCTTCTCCTGCCAGAGTCATCTAGCTCTCCTAATTTCATTTTGATACACCTTACTTTATGTACCCAGCCATCCTTTCCTATTATCTCAACGGGACTGGCCAGTAGCTTGAATTCAATTCCTTCTTCTCTGGCGTGCTCTATTTCTTCATTTCTGGCAGGCATTTCTTCTTCACTTCTTCTATATATCAAATATACATGTTTTGCCCCCAGCCTTTTTGCCACCCTGGCTGAGTCCATGGCCACATTTCCCCCACCAACTACCGCAACTTTGTCTCTCCTGATAATCGGAGTATCACACCGGGGAAATTTATAAGCTTTCATCAAGTTTGACCGGGTGAGATATTCATTAGCAGAATACACTCCATTCAGATTTTCTCCAGGGATACCCATAAAATATGGAAGGCCTGCTCCAGTAGCTATAAAGACTGCCTTAAATCCTTCGCTAAATAAATCATCCAGGGTTAAAATTTTTCCTATTACCATATTTACTTCAATCTTAACCCCCAGACTCCTTACATAATCTATTTCTCTTCTTACTATTTCCTTGGGAAGCCTGAATTCAGGGATACCATAAACTAAAACTCCTCCTGGTTTATGCAGAGCTTCAAATATAGTGACCCTATAACCCAGTTTGGCTAATTCTGACCCACAGGTAAGCCCACCAGGACCAGACCCGATTATTGCTATTTTTTCTCTGGCGCACTGTTTGGTAATCTCCGACCAGGCGCACTCTTTTAACCTTTGAGCTTTTCTTTTTAATTCCCGGTCTGCTACATATCGTTCAAGCCTTCCGATAGCTACCGGGTCATCTTTAATGCCCAGGATACATACCTTTTCGCATTGATCTTCCTGAGGACATACTCTACCACATATAGCCGGAAGGCTGTTCCGTTCTCTGATCTTTCCCAGGGCCTCATTAAATTTCTTCTTCTGGATTAGTTTAATAAAACCTTTTATGTCAATCTCTACCGGACAGCCTTTTATGCATTCAGAATTTTTACACTGGAGACATCTTGATGCTTCACGCAGAGCATGTTCTTCAGTATATCCCAGAGTAACTTCATTAAAATTCTTTTTCCGCTTCTCAGGGTCCTGTTCGGGCATAGCCACCCGTGGAATCTTTTCTTTTTTTATATTCCTTTTGTCTGCCCTTTTTGTCATTTTTTTAAGTATCCTTCCTGCAACTAATCAATCATATTATCACTCCGGCAGCCCGCATTTATGTTTATAAAGACCCATGCACTCCTTCTCATGATCACAGTATACCTTCTGCCTCGAAAGAAGAAGATCAAAATTTACCTGGTGCCCGTCAAACTCTGGCCCATCTACGCAAACAAATTTAGTTTTTCCTCCCACTTCTACTCTACAGGCCCCGCACATTCCCGTTCCATCAACCATTATGGAATTCAGAGACACTATGGTCTTTATGTTAAAAGGTTCGGTCACTCTAGTTACAGCAGCCATCATAAGAGCCGGGCCAATAGCAATCACCCTCGCAATATCCTTTCTTTTATCTGCATTACCGGTTAAATTTTTCTCCAGATACTCTTTTAAAAAACCTGATACAAAACCATGATATCCAATGGAACCGTCATCGCTGCAGATATGCAGTTCATCAGATATATCTTCCATCTCTTCTTTTAAGATAAGAAGGTCTTTACTCCTGGCGCCGATAATGGAGACTACATAATTGCCAGTCTTTTTTAATTCCCTGGCTATAGGGAAAATTGGGGCCACTCCCACTCCACCTCCAACGCAGATCACTCTTCCAAAATTTTCAATCTCAGAAGCATTACCCAGCGGACCCACAACATCCAGTATACTGTCACCTGCTTTTAAACTGGAGAGTAAAGCAGTAGTCTTTCCCACTCTCATAGAAACTATGTTTATTATCCCATTACTGCGGTTATAACCTGCGATAGTCAAGGGGATCCTTTCTCCATCTTCATTTATTCTGATGACCACAAACTGTCCCGCTTTTACTTTTCTGGCTATTAGCGGAGCTTTAAGATAAAATCTGTCTATATCTTTTACCAGCTTCTCTTTTTTTACAATTCTATACAAATACCCACCGCTTTCTATTTTTGTAAATGTTTCTTATTTTAATTGAAAAAATAGGTACAAGACTTTTTAATAAGATACCTGTACATCGCAGAATAATCTTATTTTTTGTTAATATATTTATCTAACTTATTGGCAATTTCTTCAATTGATTTCTTGAATTCTTCATCCGCACCACATGGAGAAAAATGCTTCAGATCCGACTCTCTTACCCTGTCGCTGTAAGGAAGTTTTCCCAGTATGACAAAATCACCCAGATTATCTTCAATCAATTTTTCTTCTTCATCAGTTCTTACTTTATTTACCACGATAAAAAGATCCCTGATTCCCAGATCCAGAGACATCTTTCTAACCGTCCAGGCAGTCTGAACACTCCTGAGTCCTGGTTCTACTACAATAATTAAGGCATCCATACTCTCACAGGTACCCCTGCCCAAATGTTCTATTCCCGCTTCCATGTCCAGGATTACAATCTCCTCCCGGTTGACAACGAGATGCCTGAATAGACTTTTAAGCAGAACATTTTCAGGACAATAACATCCACTGCCGCCGGCTTTTATTGTTCCGGCAACAAGCAGCCTCACACCATCAATATCTATCCCAAATTTCTGGGGAATATCGTCCACCTTTGGATTTAATTTAAAGAACGCTCCATATCCCCCGGGCTTTGCTCCTGTTCTCTCTTCAATTAATTTTTTCATCTCTACCAGCGGTGTAATCTTTGAAGCCTCATCATATCCTATTCCTAATACCGCAGCCAGATTGGCATCAGGATCAGCGTCAACAGCAATTACCTTATGATTTTTATTGGCATAATATTTAGAAAGACATGCCGCCAGAGTGGTCTTACCCACTCCACCTTTACCGGATATTGCAATTTTCATTTAGATATAACTCCTGTTTAATACCAGGGTGGATGTATAAGTTTCTGTTTTTAAAATCGTTTCTTTAGTTTTTACTCTTATCTTGCTTTTTTTTGCAAACCTTTACTACTGCAGGCCTTATTAAAAAATTATCTATCATATAGCCTTTTCTTATAACATCCAGTACAATCCCTTCATCGACGTCTTCCACCGCTTCGGTTACTGCTACTTCGCAAATCTCTGGATTGAACTCCTCACCTTTTGGATTAATAATTCTGACATTTTCTTTCTTTAGAAGCTCCATTAAATTCTCATAAATCATTTCTACGCCCTTTAAAAAATCGCCCCCTCCTTTTTTCATTTTTTTTCCGGCATCAAGGGCTATTTCAAAGCTATCAATTACAGGAAGAAGTTTTTCTATTAAATCTTTATTTGCCCTTTTTATATGCTCCAGATGTTCCCTTAAGGTTCTTTTTCTATAATTATCATAATCTGCCTGTAATCTTTTAATTCTATCCAGATATTCTTCTTCAATCTTTTTATAATTTTCCAGTTCTTTCCTTAGAAGCTCTATTTCTTCCTCAAGTTCCTCTGCTTGCAGTTCTTCTCTTATCTCTTTTTTTAAGTCACTTTTTGGTTCTTTCTTACCAGGCTTTTTATATTCCACCATTTCCTCCATATCCTGCCCATTACCAGAACCTTCTTCCACCTGTTTATAATTCTTATAATTATCCTTATCTCTTTTGCTCATAATTTTTGGCACACCGCTTTCATAGAAAATTT
>SOKC01000045.1 GCA_004376325.1 Actinomycetota bacterium
AGTACCACTTTTATATCACCGGTGCTGTTCTCACAGGATGACAGTGGACTATTTTGTATTTTACATACTTTTTATCCCAAAGAGGAAGATGGAGCTATCTTGAACTATTTTACCAGAAATGAAAAATTGTTAATTGTAGATATTTCCAGTGGGGAGGTCAATACGATCCTTGATGTAAATCAATTTAAAAATGGTGAGATGAGTTTTGATAATTTTAACCTTTTTACCCAGCAGGATAAATTAGTCTTTCAGGTTGTGGGTGATTTTGAAGAAGATGGCGATATCTGGGTCAGTGATAGCGACGGGAATAATTTGTTTAAATTGACTGAAAATCCTGATCTTAGAGAACAACAGCCCTCAATTCTTAATATGCCTGATACTGTTGGGAAACTGGCTTATACAGGAGTAAAAAGATATGGGACTATTTCAAGTCAGTTAAACAGCGGTGATATATATACTATAAACATAGATGGTTCCGGACAGGATAGAATTACAGACTATGGAATTGGTGCAGCAAAACCTGTCTTCTCTCCTGATGGGAAATATCTGGCTTTCATTCGTTATATGTATGACAGCAATAGGGAATATGTTGAAAGCAGCCAGATAGAAGTTTGTGATATGGAATCCGGGGAAATAAAAATTGTTGCATCTGGTTCCAATATTTTTGACCTGATAGGATGGATAAAAACAGAACTATCGGTTAATTGACTTATTCTATAATTTCTATTAATATATGCAATTGTCTAACACAGGATTATCCTCATCGAGGGCCCATAGCTCAGTTGGTTAGAGCAGCGCACTCATAATGCGGAGGTCCCAGGTTCAAGTCCTGGTGGGCCCACCATTTATTTTTTTAAAAAGAAATACTTACTTGATATTATCTGGTATGTTTGAACGTTTTTCTGAAGAACTGCCGCGTTCAAATCTGGTTTTCATTAAATCAAGGAGTTTTGAAGAAGTTGGGTCTACTTTGTTTAGAACAGCCAGGTAGACGCTAATCCAGTCAGCAAGAAAGATACCGGAAAATCCTTTAACAGCATAAAGAATTTCTTTTTATTTCAGAATAAATATTATAATATTTATTCTAATAAAACAATTTTAATGAGTCAAAATGATCCTTAAAGAGCTTGCTTTATCTCTGGATAAGATTTTTAACAGGAGCCTGGCTCTAAGCTGGGATAAGGTAGGCCTGCAGATTGGAAATCTCGAGAGCGATATAAATAAAATCCTTATAACTCTGAATATAACCGGTGAGGTAGTAGATGAAGCAGTCAATCTTAACTCTAATTTAATACTTGCCCATCATCCATTAATATTTAACTCTCTTGATACTATTCTGAGTTCGAAAGCCGGTGAAAAAGAAATACTGACGCTGATAGAAAACAGGATAGCAGTTTACTGCGCTCATACCAATTATGACTTGATGACAGGGGGATTAAATGATTTTGTTGCCAGTACTCTGGATTTAACCGGTACGGAGATAATTGAAGAACAATATGAACAGTGGTATAAATTTGTTGTTTTTGTACCCCTGGAAGCAGAGGAGAAAATTAGAAAAGTTATCTGTCAGCATGGCGGGGGCAAATGGAAAAATTATACATGCTGTACTTTTAATATAGAAGGGAAAGGTACTTTTATTCCACAGAAAGGTTCAAAACCTTATATAGGTGAAGTTGGCTGTGTGAATTATGTTGATGAGGTAAGAATAGAGTGCATTGTAAATGAAAGAAACCTGAGCAGTCTGATTGATGCAACCATAAAGGCGCATCCTTATGAGGAAGTAGCATATGATGTGTATAAGATTGAAAATAAGTTTAAGGATGCCGGGATTGGAAGATTGGGAAAATTGAAAGAGCCAGAGTCTTTTAGAGATTTTACAAGTAAGATTAAAAACAGGCTGGGAATTAGCGGTTTTAAGTGGCTGTGTAAAGAAGATATAAAGGTGGATAGTAAAAAAATCAGGAAAGTAGCAGTGGTATGCGGGAGCGGTAATTCTATTGCCCGGAGATTGGCGGATATTGATTATGATCTGGTTATAGTGGGCGAGATTGGTTATCATAATGCCTTACAGATCATAGAAAGCGGTAAAATACTTGTTGCAATAGGTCATGGTAGCAGTGAAAAGCTGGCTACTGTTGATATGTGTAATAAACTGGAAGATTTTTTCCAGAAACAGAAAATTAAAATTGATATATTAAAAAGCAGGTTGGGCTATAAATCCTGGAGGTATCAAGTTGACTGATTTAAAGTTTAAGGTGATAGATCTGGTGGAATTGCAGTTAATAGAAAATGCAATTTCTGCAAGGTCGGCTGAGATAGAAAAGGTTAAAAATAATGAGGAACAAGTTTCTGCTGAGAAGGAATTTGCTGAAGTTAAGGAGAAGTTTAACAGGGTAAATGGTAAATATAATGATTTAGAGAGTGAGCGTAAGAGACTTGAAGATACTGTTGAGATGCAGAATGAAAAGATTAAAAATGATGAGAATAAATTGTTCAGCGGTACCATTACAAGCGCAAAGGAACTGGAAAATTACCAGAATGAAGTAAAAATATTAAGACAAAAAATTTCAGAAATGGAAGACCAAATCCTGGAAATTATGATCAAAATGGAAGAAATGTCAGAAAAGGTAGGGCTGGCTAAAGTAGAGAAAGATAAAGCAGAAGCAAATATTAACAGGATAAAAAACGAGATGAATGAAAAGCTAGAGGTTTTAAAAAATATCATTGAAGGATTAAAAAAGAGAAGGGATAATGTTATTCTAAAGATACCTGATGATTATTTAAAAAAATACAAGGAATTCAAAGGTAAAAAAGGAGGTATCGCCGTTGCAGTACTGAAGGATGATTTCTGCAATGTATGTAATATGCAAATACCGGCAATTGCGGCCGAGAAGATAGAGAATATAGATGAAATCTACAGTTGTCCGATATGCGGCAGGATGGCTGTAATTTATAGAGATGAGATAGATAGTATAAAAAAGGAGCTGGAATCTTAAATGACAGAAGAAAATTATGGTTATTTAAAAATATACTTTGATGGAGGTTCAAGAGGCAACCCCGGCCCTTCAGCGGTTGGTGCCGTGGTGTATGATGATAAAGATAAGAAACTTGAAGAGCTCAGCGCCCATATCGGTGAGCATACCAATAATGTAGCCGAGTATATGGCACTGGATAAAGTCCTTGATCTGGTAGAAAAATATCACTGCAGGAAAATAATACTTTTTACTGACAGTAAGCTTCTAAATAACCAGATTAAAAAAGTCTGGAAGATAAAAGACAGTGGTATTCTAAAAATATACCTGAAAGTATCTGAAAAACTCAGCAAGTACGATCTTGTAGATCTCCGGCTTATCTCCAGGAAAAATAATATAAAAGCTGACAGGCTTGTAAATCAGGCGCTTGATAAAAGAGAATTTACATATGAGGGAGAATCAAAGATAAGCTTTGGGAATGTAGATGAATAAGGATATATTGATTTTTCGCTAAATATCTGTAATATATAACTGGAGTTAGCTGAGTAGTCGCGCAAGCTTTGCTTGTGAGGAAAGTCCGGGCTCCACAGGGCAGGATGCTGGGTAATACCCAGCGGGACTGGTGTAAAAGCTAATCCCAGCGCTAGTGCAACAGAAAATATACCGCCAGGATTTTATATATCCTGGTAAGGGTGAAATGGTGAGGTAAGAGCTCACCAGCAGTCTGGTGACAGGCTGGCTTGGTAAACCGCATCCGGAGAAAGGCCAAATAGGGAAGTATAAGGTGGCCCGCCTTCTTCCGGGTTAGGCCGCTAGAGGTAAATAGTAATATTTATCCCAGATGGATGACTACTGGTGCTTATGATTAAACTCATAGGTATTACAGAACTCGGCTTACAGGCTAACTCCAACTA
>SOKC01000061.1 GCA_004376325.1 Actinomycetota bacterium
AGGGGTGAAATAATTCTTAATCAGATTGTATGTTTAATTTTGGAATAAAAATATCCCCACTTAACTCAATAAGCCTAGCTTGAACTTCGCCTACTATCCCCAGAGATGATATAAAGTTTTAACTATGAATAAATAAAACTCTATAATATTTTTCATCATAATTATGTAATTAGATTATTCGGTACTGCGGTTTTAGTTTTAATGCTATATTAGGTTCTTTGCTATTTTTTTTCTTTCTTACTTTTTCCAACCAACCAAATAAATAAACCTAAGCATACCAAGAAAAATCCAACACCAATTGGGCCACTCCAAAAGAATATAAGCCACCAATCCATTGTTTTCCTCCTTATTTGTTTCGTAATACAATATTTTTAGACGATTTGAGATGGTAGAGGTTACATTTAAAGTCTTTAGAAGAGCATTCAGATTTTTAGAAATGATAACTAAAGAAGATAATTAGTTTTATTAAAACAATTCTGGTATAAAAATATTCTCACTTAAACAAATAATCTTGGGGTCAATTTTTGTTCTTATGGTTTTAGTATTCCTTCTCGGGGAAATAGTTGTTCCACACTAAAAGCAAAGCTAATATAGAAGAATAGACAATTATTTTTTCTTTTTTGGAATAAAATCTAAGGATATTGAGTTGACGCAGTGTCTGGTATTTTTAGGAGTAAAACCTTCCCCTTCAAATACATGACCCAGGTGACCGCCGCATCTGGAACACACGATTTCCGTTCTTATTCCATCCTTGTCCGGCAACCGTGTTACTGCTCCGGGGATTTCATCATCAAAACTGGGCCAGCCGCATCCTGACTTAAATTTACTTTTAGATATGTATAGCGGTGCTCCGCACTGCCGGCAGACATAAGTACCCTCTTCAAAGAAGTTTTCATACTTACTGCTAAATGGCGGCTCGGTACCTTTGTCAATTATTACTCTTTTTTCCAGATCAGTAAGCTTTCTTTTTTTCATTACGTCACTTAAACGCCTACAGGCAGCAACTATGATTTTATTAATTCAGCTGTAAACTTCTCCAGTCTTTCTCTATAACCCTCCTCCAGGGGACCTTTCATGTCCATTACTTTTACTTTAAAACCATCTGTAATTTTTATCATTCCTTTGGATTGGAGAAGCTTTTCCATAAATTCAAGAGCTTTTACCCGTGGATCCATATAAGTAGTCATAAGTGCATATTTTGCACCTTCTTTTACCGGTTTGAATCTTCTTAAAAAACTCCTCATGCTTAAAGGAAGCATAAACATTCTTACCGGTGAACTAAAAACATAAATATCTGCCCAGGGTAATGTGGAAGGCTTTAAATTTCTAACCGAAAATATTTCAGCATCCTGGCTTTTATTTCTTAATAATTCCTGAAGGCCAGCGGCTAAAATTTTACCGTTGCCGTATCTTGATTCATATATGATTAGAATTTTCATTTATAAAAATTTTTATTTAAATACTTTCAATACCTCTATCTACCAATAATAATTCCTACCAGTGCAAAGTATACTTACAATTGTGCAAATCAATGTTGCGTATTTGGTAGGTTTGGCCATTTAATCACCTTATTTATATTATGCGTTTTATAAAAATGCAATACAGATATTTGTTTATGAATTATAGCAAATAAGGAATAAGGTTACTATTTTATTCAATAAAACACATTAATTGTCCTTGAGAATATTTAGAAATTATTGAAATAGAAGAATACAGATTATAATTAAATTAGGTATTCATTTATAATTAAAGAATAAATATTATGCTTTAATTAATAACAGGAGGGAAAATGGTCAGTGAAGATATAGTAATAATAAGTGGCAAGCAACTAAGATGTCTTATATGCGGCTTCTCAGAATTTAAAAAGGTATATACAAAACTAAACCGAAAATGGCTTGCAAGTTTCGGCGCAGAAATGTTCGGCGAAGAAGGTGTAGCTTATATTTGTAAAAATTGTGGCTACAAACACGAATTTTTTAAATAAAAAATAAATTATATCAACTCAGGTATAAAAATTTCTTTCTCTAAATCAATAATCCTGGTTCTAACTTTGTAAACCGTCACTGGTCAAACCAATTATTATAATTAGTAACCTAAGTTAGTATGTATTTATGCATTTGTGCTAGAATAACTTTATTTTATAATAAATTAGACACCCTTTTTATACTGTCTCATTTGTCTCATTTTATCCTGACCACAATGCTCAATAATTCAAGATTCTAACTGGAAGTCATTGGGATCAAAGTGTTTTAGTAATTTAAGATTTTAACTATAAATGATCCTGACCGCAATGCTCAGCCAATTTGAACGTTTAAACCAGACTAAGCTGCAGATAAGTTTGCATCAGGTCTGTAAATTTTATATCTTTAAATAAATTCCTTAAAATATTTTTGTCAAACTACTTGACAATACATAGTAGATAGGTATATTATACAAACATAAGCTATTGTGTATTACATAGGAGTGAGGTAATGAACAACGATACTCAGATTGTAAAAGGGATATTGGAGGGTTGCATCCTAAAAATTGTAGAAAATGAAGAGATATATGGGTATAAGGCCGTGGAAAAACTAAACATTTTAGGTTTTGAAGTCAACGAAGCAACAGTTTATCCGATACTGACAAGATTACAGAATAAGGAGTATCTAAAGATTGATAAAAGACCCTCACCATATGGTCCCATGAGAAAGTATTATTCTCTTACCAAAGCCGGAAAGGAAAGTTTGCAGGAATTCAAAGATACATGGGATAGGATTAAAAATATCGTTATTAAAGTAATGGATGGTGATGAAAATGACAAAAAGAAATAAAATAGTTTTACTGGCCTCAATTTTTCTGGCGTTGTGTGTAATTGCAACCGTGATTCTAAATTTAAAATACACCATACATAACAATGCCATTAATATCAATTCTTTGATTTTGATAGGAATTATCATACTACTTAGTATTATTTCTGTTCCTATAGTTTATTTTTTGAAGGTGCGTAAAAGCAAATTTGAAAGAATGCTTAATAATGAATATTTTCAAAAATATGAAATCATCAGAGACACCGTTATGAATTCCCAGCTTTCAAGTATTAATAAAAAAGAAATCAAAGAAGATGTACTTGACATACTCATTTCAGCTCAAAAGTCCGGTAAATCTGCTGAAGACACTATTGGTAATCCGGAAACTTTTGCCAGGGAAATACTTCTGTCTTATGCTAAACCAGGCAGGTTGCCGGTTTTAAGTATTATTGACGGAATTATGTACTTTATACTTTTTATACTGGGTGTGAGTATATTTATATGGTTTGAACAAACAGATATGAGCTTTTTTAAAACCAGAATTAATATAAATATGATAATACTCGTTTTTATAATTTCTTTCATTCTAATACCTGTTACAAAGAAACTGACTTCAACACATAATTACTGGATGTTTATATTACCGGTAGCTTTTGGAATAGTATTTGTCCTATTTGCTGAAATAATCAGGAGATTTTTCTACAGTAATGAAATTATAAGACAATTTCTTGATGGTACAGTCAGAATGGTTCCTAACATTATTATATTGATTTTATATATAGTTTTAATTCCAATCGCCTTATTTTTTAAGTCATATATAAGGAGACGGTTACTGAGAACAATAGATTGATCTTTCAGGTCAATATCTGATAATCCAATAATCCTTATGATAGGCTCTGTGCAGGATTTAAATTTTAAATAAACCATACAAAAAAATGATTAACCGTTTTCATATTATGATTATAATTGGGATAATGTTAGCATTATGTGCTGCAATTTTATTGCTATTAGGTATTATTACTTCAGGGATTGCAGCATTTATTGGTATTGTTCATATTTAGCCAAAAACTTGAGAGATTGAGCAGGAATTTT
>SOKC01000006.1 GCA_004376325.1 Actinomycetota bacterium
TTAGTAATTGTAGGAGCACCATATTTTTTATCCAGCACTACGTTCCTACCTTTGGGTCCAAGAGTGACCTTAATTGCATCTGCTATTATATTTACGCCCCTTTCCAGGGCTCTTCTTGCAACTTCATCGTACTTAAGCTCTTTAACCATTACCTTCTTACCTCCTTTTTAAAATAAAATTTTATTTCACAATTGCCAGAACGTCACTTTCTTTTATAATCAGATGTTCTTCACCGTCAATTTTTACTTCCGTCCCTGAATACTTGGAATAAAGAACAACATCTCCAACCTTTACTTCCATAGGAATTTTCTTACCTTTTTCATCCTTTGCTCCCTCACCAACTGCGATTACTTTGCCTTCCTGGGGTTTTTCCTTTGCAGAATCCGGAAGAACGATTCCGCTCTTAGTTTTTTCTTCACTAGGCTTTGGTTTCACTAATAGCCTGTCACCAAGTGGTCTGTATCCCATTACTTTTCCTCCTTCTAAAATATATTACACATTTATGCAAAAACATAAAAATAAACTAGCACTCTCTTGATTAGACTGCTAACACTTAGAAATAATAGTATAGTGAAATTAAAAAATCAAGAATAAAAATTAAGAAATTTTTGTTTTTAAAATATGATTAAATAAAAACCATAAAATTAGCCCTGAAACAGAAAGTAATTATATATCGCTTCTGGAATAAACATCAACTTCCAGATCGTCGAATCTGCCCTCTAAATATCTATAATATCCCAGACAGGCAACCATTGCTGCATTATCCATGCATAAGTAAAGAGGAGGAATAAAGATTTTAATATTATTTTCCCTGCCCTTTCTTAAAAACTCTTCCCTGAGTTTGCTGTTGGCAGCAACGCCGCCGCTAATAAGGATATTTTTTACACCAAATTTACCAGCAGCTTTAATTGTTTTTTCAGTTAAAACCTCAACTATAGATTTCTGGAAACTTGCAGCAAGACTGGGAATATTTTTTCCAGCTGTAAGCTTTTTGTATTTTTTTGTTCTATAGATTAAAGATGTTTTTAGCCCGCTGAAACTAAAATTAAAGTCTCCGCTATCCATCATGGGTTTTGGGAAATCTATATAATAAGGATCTCCCCTTTTAGATAGCCTGTCAATAATAGGACCTCCAGGGTAACCAAGACTCAGGTACCTTGCAATTTTATCATATGCCTCTCCTGCTGCATCATCTACAGTATGCCCTATTTCTTTTATATTCCAGTCACTGTCCACAAAATACAAACTTGAATGACCTCCAGAAACAATAAGCCCTATAAACCCGCCCTTGATATCAGGATTTTTCAGAATATTAGAATAGATATGAGCTTTAAGATGGTTTACAGCTACAAGCGGTATATTTTTAGAATAACTTATGGCTTTGGCTGCTCCAACCCCTACCAGCAGAGAGCCTATAAGACCGGGCCTGTTGGTAACACTGACTGCATCAATCTTATCAAAATTAATACCGGATCTCTCAAGCGCTTCATTTATAACTATATCTATTACTTCTATATGCTTCCTTGACGCTATTTCAGGGACAACTCCACCATATTTTCTATGAATCTCATTTTGAGAAGAAACTACATTGGAAAGTATTACCGAGCCATTCTTGACAACTGAAGCGCAGGTATCATCACACGAAGTCTCAATGCCCAGTATATATATCTCTTTTTTGCTTTTCTCTCTTATAGCGTCCATTTTTCAAAATATCATATTAGTTTGCTTACTGCTTAAGTACTTTTTTGGTAGAATAGTATTCATACTAACTGCCAAAAGGCACAAGTTTCCTGACATAGACAGGAATGAGATTTTTAGCTTTTACTTTCCTTACTGCATTAAAATAAGCACAAATATTTAAGTGCCTTGCTATGGGGTAAGCAGTTTTTTTATCCAGATTAAAAATTTTATTTTGCCTTGCTATATCCGATAACATCTTTCCATAATTTATACAGCAGTTTCCTCCAATTAATATTTCAGGGTTTCTATATCCGCTCCCGCAATCCGGTATTTTTAAAACTCCGTTTGCTGTTAATCCATTTAACAAATCTTTCAGGTCGCAATTGCGAACTAAAATATTTTTCCCTTCTTTATTTATAAAGTAATGCCTGCCTCCAGTTCCAATCCTGGCCAGATATTTGCTCCCTCTGTCGACCTCAGAAGTCAGATTATAAAAGGCAAAATAAACTTCACCCTTTCTTACATCAAGACAGGGCATAATAAGCACCGGGATATTTTTTTTAAGGCAGCGGGTAATAAAACTGATGTTTCTATAGCTAATGCCCAGGGCAAAAATATCCAGCGAATCTATGCCAAAAGCAGGCTTCCCTTCCAGCCAGGATAAAATTTTTATAACACTAACCCCTATCCTGGTGCCGGTAAAATCGCCAGGACCAACATTTACGCCAAAAACATCTATATCTTTTATGGTAAGTCTGGCTCTGGATAAAGCCTGGCCCAGTAAGCTCATTATATTTACCATATGCTTCATACTGTTGTAATCGGATGTCTCCGATAACAACTTCTCATTTTGATTTACAGCAACACTTAACCTCCCGGTGCTGCTATCGATACTTAAAATATTCATAATATTACTCGCCGCTCTTCTCCAGTATTTTCTTGAACCTTTCCAGTCTCAGATCCCAGTACTGGCTGCCGCTGTTAAAAACTATCTTCCTTTTTGTGGAAATGTTGCTCTTATCTATCAGATAACTCAAATTTATTTCTAAATATTCTTTTTTTATATAATCTTTTATCTTGTCTCCCCATTCTATACATACAATTGAAATATCGTCATACAGGTAATCATCCAGGCCAATTCCATTTATCTCGCCGGTATTTTCCAACCTGTATAAATCAGCATGTATGAACTTTCTCCAATTATCAATACTGTATTCACTCAATATGATAAAACTTGGACTTGAAAGATTTTCCTTTAAGTCAAATCCTTCAGCTATACCGGAGATAAAAGTTGTTTTCCCCCCACCCAGCTCCCCTGAGAAAAGAACAATATCACCCTTTGAGATAACTCTGGATAATTTTTTTCCGAGGTTTTTGGTAAAAATAGAAGAATTTGAAATAATCTCAATTCGCATATCAAAAGAGCCCTAACTGTTCGCCTTTATTCTGTTTGTCACCGGTAGTTTCAGATTCCAGGTTTAAAATATCTTCCTCGCAAGCAGGCACCTCACCGTCAGAGTCAATTAGCCTTTTTATTTTTTGAAAATCCTGCTTTAAAATTTCCATTCTGGATGGGGTATAAAGAACAGCTGCGGGATGATTTATGGGCATAATAATACGGCTGTCAACTTTAAATACCTTTCCCCTGAGAGTATTTATACCCTTATCGGTATTCAGTAGAAGCTGTGTAGAAATTTTACCCAGGGTACAGATTATTTTTGGATCAATTATTTTTATCTGCTCCAGCAGATAACTCTTGCAGGTATTTATTTCCTCTATCCTTGGATCCCTGTTGCCCGGAGGCCTGCATTTTAAAACATTTGCGATAAAAACCTCGCTCCTGTCAAATCCAATTGAATCAAGCAGCTCGTCCAGTAATTTTCCTGCCTGCCCCACGAAAGGCAGACCCTGCAAATCTTCATTTTTGCCCGGAGCTTCTCCTACAAACATAACCGGCGCATAGGCACTTCCACTACCAAAAACAAATTTAGTCCTGCTTCTGGAAAGCTCGCACTCCTGGCAGCCTCTAATTTTAAGATAAAATTCCTTTAGCTTTTCCCTTTTATCGTAATCTCCCATAACCTATTGCTGAAAACTCCCTGCTGCATATACTATTTATTTATCTCTATTTATAACTCATAATATTTCATACTTCAATATTTATACAGCTCTCATTTACAAAAAAAGAAATTT
>SOKC01000072.1 GCA_004376325.1 Actinomycetota bacterium
TTTAAAGTACTTTAAATAATTAGGACATTTATTAAAAAATTAAAGGGAGTGATAATATGGAAAAAAATGAAGAGATGAAAGAATTCGTATTAAAAAAAGCTCATGACAATGATATAAAATTCATAAGGTTCTGGTTTACAGATGTTCAGGGCTTTTTAAAAAGTTTTGCCATCACAGTAGAAGAACTCGAAAATGCGCTATCAGAAGGTATGGGATTTGACGGGTCTTCCATTGAAGGCTTCTCGAGGATCGAGGAAAGCGATGTTATTGCCATGCCTGATCCCGGTACTTTCCAGATACTACCGTGGAGTCCCAAGGAAAATGGTGTTGCTAGAATGTTCTGTGACATAATGGAACCGGACGGTTCAAACTTTAAAGGCGATCCAAGATGGGTTCTTAAAAGGACACTAAAAAAGGCAAAAGATATGGGATACACTTTTTACGTTGGACCAGAACTGGAATTCTTTTACTTCAGAAGTGATAAAGGTGAACCTGAAATATTAGACAAAGGTGGATATTTTGATTTAACCCCCCTGGACGTAGCCAGTGAACTTAGAAGAAATACTGTATTATTCTTAGAAGCAATGGGTATTGGGGTTGAATATTCACATCACGAAGTAGCTCCTTCTCAGCATGAAATAGACCTGAGATATACAGATGCACTTACTATGGCTGATAATACTATGACCTATAGAATTATAGTAAAAGAAGTGGCAACCAGAAATAATGTATATGCAACTTTTATGCCAAAACCTTTATTCGGTGAAAACGGAAGCGGTATGCACACTCATCAGTCCCTGTTTAAAGGAGACAAAAATGCATTTTATGATGCCAACGATAAATATCATCTTTCTGAAATAGGTAAAAATTATATTGCCGGAACACTCAAACATTGCAAGGAAATAGTGGCAATAACCAATCAATGGGTTAACTCTTATAAAAGACTTGTGCCCGGGTTTGAAGCTCCGGTGTATATATCCTGGGCAAGAAGGAACAGATCTACTCTTGTTCGGGTACCAATGTACAAACCAGGAAAGGAAAAATCTACCAGAATAGAATTCAGGTGTCCTGATCCTTCCTGTAATCCCTATCTTGCTTTCAGCGTAATGCTGGCAGCTGGATTAGAAGGTATAAAAAATAAATATAAACTCCCTGACCCTATAGAAGAAAACATTTTTGAAATGGATATTAAAAGAAGAGAAGCGGCTGGAATAGAGAATCTTCCCGATAATTTGTATGAGGCAGTAAAAATTATGGAAGGAAGCAAATTGGTTAAAGAAACTCTCGGGGATCATATATTTAATAAATTTATAGAAAATAAAAAAATTGAGTGGGATAGATATAAAACCCATGTTTCCAAGTATGAGCTGGATTCTTATCTCTCAGTATTATAAGATTGGTAATTTATATTATAAGTTTCATAATTTATTAAATTAATATATTTAAATTTAAATAAGCCTTTCCTATTGCAGGAAAGGCTTATTTTTAACAGTATTAATCTTTTTACTTGAGTTTTTTGATTCAAAGTCAAATTCATTAAAATTACCCGATTAATTTTAACAGCAGGCTTAATATAATACAAAAACCACCTGCAACAAGCATTTTTAAACCGCTGACTACAAGATTGCTCCTGGATATTTTCCCTAAAAACAGGCCTATTCCAAATAATATTAAAAATGCCAGAGCAAAACCACTGTAATAACAGATATTTATAGGTATATATTTTCCAAAAAGAAACGGGGTCAAAGGAATAAATGCCATTACTACAGGCGATAGTCCGTTTACAGCAGCAAGCAATTTTACAGCAAAGTTCTGGGCATGAGATATTATTGTTTCATCCAGATTATGAAGAGTTGATTCCTCTAAATCATCCAGCTCTTTTCTTCTTTCAGCAGTCTCGCTGTTATAAGCGCTCCACACTCCTGAAACGCCCAGAGAAATACATATTGCCGCACCGGCTATTATAACATGCGTATACTCTGTAACCTTTATAATATAATTTCCTACCAGTACGCCTATGCTGGTAATTACTCCATCAAAACCATTTATAGCAAAATACCTTCTTAAAATTTTAGTAATATTTGCAATCCTATTATATGTTTTTACCCGGTCAACATAAGTTAAAAGACTCTTTTTTATTCTATTCATTTTAAACTCTTCCTACCAAATATACATTAAATTTTTTCAGTTTTACATCGGTAAATAATAATGTGCCAATGGTCTTAATGGCAAATTATATGAAAAATTATAAGGACTTTATTATCGCGCATTAACACCAGCCGGTCCCGGTCATCAGGAAACCAGATCACCGCTATCCAAATAAAATAAGTGAGTTTTACTCTTATCAAAATCTAAATATAAATTCATACCCGGTATGATATTACCGGTATTCTTTATGAAATTAACTACATTGATTATACCACCATTAATCTTGCATTCTATATTTACCATTGGAGGGATTTTTTGGATAAAATTAACCACCGCTACAGCTTTACTTTTATCATAAGTGGTAGAAAAACCAATATCTTCAGGTCTTATACCAAGAATTAATTCCTCCCTGGCTATTTTCCTTATAGTATCTTTTTTTATACAGGGTGGAATATCAAATCTACACCTGGCAAAAATAAATCTATTATCTTTTATCTTCCCCCGCATAAAATTCATACCCAAAATACCAAAAAAATCCGCAACCAGCATATTTTTAGGGTGAAAATACATATCAAATGGTCTATCTATTTGAACAAATCTGCCTTTATCAAGCACTGCAATCCTGTCCGCCAGAGCCATCGCTTCACTACTGTCAGAAGTTACATAGATAGTAGTGGTTTTAACCTCCTTAAACATCTTTTTAAGATAAGTCCTGGTATTCATTCTTATTTTAGCATCCAGATTACTTAGTGGTTCATCAAATAGAAAAACATTGGGATTATCCCTGATTATTGCTCTTCCGGCAGCTACTCTCTGTTTATGGCCTGCAGATAACTCCCTGGGATAAAAGTTAAGGTATTTTTCTATCCCGATATCAATCTGTTTAATGGTTGACCTCAATTTTTGGTCAATTCTTTCATTTGAATATTTTTTTATCCGCAGTGGGAATAATATATTTTCTTTAGCCATTAGATTCGGATACAAAGCGTATTCCTGAAAAACCATGGCAATATTTCTCTGCCCTGGTGCTAAATAAGTGACATCAATATCATCTATGTACACCCTTCCTGTATAATTTGTATCCAGGCCTGCCACAATTTTTAAAAGAGTAG
Source organism: Actinomycetota bacterium (assembly GCA_004376325.1). Taxonomy (GTDB): domain Bacteria; phylum Actinomycetota; class Humimicrobiia; order Humimicrobiales; family Humimicrobiaceae; genus Hydromicrobium. Next base: position 3,261 of record SOKC01000072.1, read on the forward strand.
TTTTACCACCACCAGAAGGACCGGTTATGCAGAAGAATTCCTTATCTTCTATATCCAGGGAAATATTATTTAGTATGAGTTCTCGGTCATAGTATTTGGTGACATTTTTTACAGAGATTCTGGCCATTTCAATACGCCACACTTTTATATTATTTGCCTTTTAATACCACCAAATTATAGCACAGAATAGCGCTTTTTTCTTTAATGATTACCATATAAGTAGTAATTTATTTATAACCTAACCTTTGTGAAAAATTAACCAGGTACCTGGCATGTATCTCAGCCTCATTACTTTTTTCGAAAAGTGCCCTTTCCAGGGAAGATATTATGGAGCTTGAAATACTTTTTTTCTCAAGTAGTTTTCTCCTATACATATTATCTTCAGCTTCTAAAAAGATGAAATGCGAGAAGTGCGGGAGTACGAAATTTTATATCAAGGGAGTTGATATCACCCATTATTATGATTTCGAAAGCTGTACCCGGGAAGAGGTCAAGGAAAACCTGATGAGTGACAACTATGATAATTATGACTACTTCAAAGGCTATAGTCAGGTTAAATGTTCAAACTGTGAAGATGTAATAATTGACCTCGGTTAAGAAACAATGAGTCGGTTGATTAATACTACTATATCAACCGGCTCTGGTTGAAAATGTTTTAGGCAGGGGGAAAAACATCTATGGTTTTGTTTTCTCCTTTGTTTTATCTCAAAAATATTTTACTTTATCTCCTCTAAAAAAAATTAATTTTCCCCTTGACATCACTTTCTTCTAGTATTATACTTATAGCATAATACTTAAAGAATATTACTTAAGGAGGTGTATATGAAACATAACAATCTTGAACTACTACTTACTCAATGGGAAGAAACATACAAGAAAGGGCTTTTAAGCTTCTGGTTGCTCCTCCTACTATCCCGGCGGAAAGCTTATCCCCGTGAAACAAAAGGGCTCCTTGCTGAACTAAGCCAGAATACTATTAGTGCTGATGAGAATAGCATTTATCGTGCGCTTAACCGTCTGGCAGAGTCCGAGGTGATAGATAGCGAAGTACAGCCATCTGATACCGGTCCAAACCGCCGGTACTTCTTCCTAACCGATCTTGGCCGGGAACTTCTAAGCCATTTCATTTCCCGGAATATCCAGGTCTTCCAACATCCGATTGTTGCTGACCTTATTAAAAAGAGCAGTTTAATCAAAAGTAACATAGAAAGGAAATAATTATGGCAACGAACACAATGGCTATGAAGGGAAAAAAGTTAAACAGAAAGGAAATAATTATGACAACAGACACAATGACTATGAAGGGAAAAAAGTTAAAAAATATACGGAAAATTCTCTGGATCTGTTTTGCCGGTTTTTCAGCCCCTATCATCTTGTTTACGATTCCTTTTTTCGTACTTGTAGAAATGGGTGGACTCATGGATGATGGCATTGCCCTAGGCCTTCCTGCCTGGCCGTTTTTCATTATGGCTCAGGTTCTTACCATAGGCTTAATTGGTGGGATATGTTTGGTGATTTATCACATCTTCAAGTATCGTATTGATAGAAAAGATGATAGTCTTTTTCTCTAGGTAAAAATGGAAGGGTTGAGTATCACAATCAACCCTTCCTGCTCTTTTTTACAAGAATACTTACGATAGAGTTTTTCGCTATATAGTTTGCTTCATACTTGACACAAAAAAATATTTTAAATTAAGGATGTTCTTTTTCTCAAGTAAAGTGCACCTATTACTCACTTTCTTCCTCTTGTGTCTCTACCTCAGGAGTAACTTGTGTGGCGCCACTAAATTGTTCCTGCATTCTACTTATATCAAGAAATGGTATTATTCCTTCTTCTGGAAGTATTCCCCAGGCTATATTAGGTGAAAGTTTTTGGATAAACTCAAGCTGTATTATCTGTGGATATTCCTTAAGAGCTTCACCTTTAATTTCAATTTGCCTCGCTTCTGCTTCAGCCTTTATAATTGCCTGTTCTTTTTTAATTTTCTCCTGTTCAAGGATATTTTTCTCTACTACAATCCTTTCCTCTGCAATTTGCTTTTCCTCCAGTATGTTAAAATATTGCTCAGTAAATTCAATTTTCCTGAGTAAAAATTCATCTAAAATTATTCCATTTTCTTCAAATATTGGCCTTAAAGTCTCCCCTATCTCGGCCTGAACATCGAATACCTGTTCGGAGTAAAGCTGAGCAGCAGTATATTTTTTAGGTATATTCCTGGATAAAGATCTTGCCTCCGTTTTAACCACTTTCTCTACAAGATTGTCCATGGTGCCGATATTATTTAATATCCACTCAGCTTGTTTAGCGTCAATAGAAAACCTGATGGTATACTTTAATTGTATCTGCTGTCCGTCTAAAGAAGTTGTGTCAACCGTAAAATCAGGATAATTAGCCCGGCTTGTTTCCGGGAAATCACTTGTTTCGTAAGTTACCTGCCTGGTGGAATAGTTTACCGTATTCTGTATAAATGGTGCTTTTATATGGAATCCAGGCTCAAAGGTGACCCCCACAGTTCTACCAAACTGTGTAAGCACCCTTACATTCCCAGCCTGGACTATAACAAAAATGTTTAAAACCAGTATTAATACTACAATAAATACCACTACCCCAATAATTATTTTAGGAGCAAACTTCATTTTTATACCTCCATATTAATCTTTTTTTTATTTTACCTTTTATTACAACCTTAAAACATACTACCATATATTAAAAAATTACAAAATTATTTTACTTATAGTAATTCTATATTGGTTCTATCACTACACAAGTCGTGGTGTCCTTAACACCTTTTAAATTCTGGATTTTTGAAATTACTGTTCTCCCCAATGTATTCAAATCCGCACTTTCAATAAATATAATGAGGTCATATGGGCCTATTACAGTATTTGCAGATTTTACACCTTTTATTTTTAAAATTTTAGTGTAAACTTCACTTTGCTCGCCAAGTTCAGATTTCATCAATATATATGCCTCTATCATTCTATTCTCCTCCTTCACTTCAAAAAACAAAAAAAATATATCACCAATTCAATCTTTTTTCTACAAAAGAAAATACAGAAATATGTATCTTCCGGCAGAATACATAATGTTTGGCACCATTCAGTAGATTCTTATAATTAAGCTATTTATAATTTAAATCATAAATTATTATTTATTTTTATTTAAAATTCCGTCCAGTATAATACCCGCACCATAAGAAGATCTTACAAATATCCCGCTGGCAACAGCTTTAAAATTAAAACTCTCTGCTAGTTCTTTTATGCTTTCAAATTCTTCGGGTCTATAATATTTCTTAACCGGAAGATTTGACCCCGACGGTCTAAGATATTGGCCTATGGTAACAATATCGCAATCTACCTCTTTTAAGTCTGATAGTAATTCCACTATTTCTTTCCTGCCCTCTCCTAAACCCAGCATAAATCCTGATTTTGTGTAAATATCTGGCTTTAACGATTTAGCTGATTTTAATATATTAAGTGAAGTTTTATAATCTGCATATTTTCTAACTTTACTAAAATTTTTTTTAACCGTCTCAATATTATGATTCAATACATCCAGGTCCTCTACAAGAAGGATTTCCAGATTATTAACATTTCCTTTAAAATCAGGGATCAGGCACTCTATTCTTAACTCCAAATTTAGCCTGTTTATTTCACTTACAGTCTTTGCAAAATGAGAAACCCCGCCATCGGGCAGATCATCCCTGGTTACCGAAGTAATAACTACATATTTCAATCCCATTTCTTTTACCGCATTTGCGATCCTGTAAGGTTCATTACCATCTAATATTTCAGGTTTCCCGGATTTTATACCACAAAAACCACAATTCCGGGTGCAGATATTTCCCATTAGCATAAAGGTTGCAGTTTTTTTACTAAAACATTCAAAAATATTCGGGCACTTCGCGCTCTGGCAAACAGTATTTAGACGCGAACTGTAAGTGAGGTTTCTGACCTGATTAATATTCAAACTATTTATTCTGATCTTTTTCTTAAGCCAATCTGGTTTTCTATTCAACTATTTTACCTACTATTCTTTCCAGATCTCTTATGGAGCCAAATTCTATTGCGATCTTTCCCTTTTTTCTGCCCATTGTTATTTTCACAGGAGCGCCAAGATACTCGGACATCCTCCGGGATATTTCCGGGAGTTTGCTGAACTGCAGGACTTTTTTAGCTTCTTTTCTTCCAGCAGGTTCTCTCTTCTTAGCTGTTATTCTTTCCACATCCCTTACGCTCAGTCCATCTTTAACAACAAGGTTTGCAATTTTTACCCTTTCTTCTTTTCCTTCTATTGCAAGTATTGACCTGGCATGTCCCTCACTTATTTTTTCTTCATCTATTAATTTTTGAACTTCCAGCGGAAGAGAAAGCAGTCTTAGCGAGTTGGTTATTGATGCTCTACTTTTGCCAATCCTTTTTGAAAGCTGCCCGTGGGTAATTTTAGACTCATCTATGAGCTGTTTAAATGTATAAGCCTTTTCCATAGGGCTTAAATCATCTCTATGAATATTTTCGATAAGAGCCATTTCCAGTGAAGATCTATCATCAACATCCTTAACTACAATAGAGGGTATGGTATTAATACCAATTTTTCTAATAGCCCTACACCTTCTTTCTCCAGTAACAACTTCATACTTTTCTTCCCCATCCAGTCTTCTGACCACTATGGGCTGAATAACTCCAAATTCTTTTATTGATTCAGCAAGCTCAGCCAGTGACTGGTCATTAAATTTGTTCCTGGGCTGATTTTTGTTTGGAATAATTTTATCCAGTGGTAACTCAACAATTACATTTGATTCACTTTCAGAAGGCTTGTCTATTCTTGGAATTAATGCACCAAGTCCTCTACCTAACCCCCTTCTAGCCATTTTCTATCACTTCCTTTGTAAAATTACTGTAAGCTTCTGCTCCCTTACAATCAGGAGCATACTCCATTATAGGTTTACCATAACTTGGCGCTTCACTGAGCCTTACATTTCTAGGAATAACTGTTTTGTATACTTTTTCTGAAAAATAATTTTTAACTTCCTCAATTACCTGCCCGGCTAGCTTTATTCTCGGATCATACATTGTCATTATAACTCCCTTTATTTTCAATTTATCATTTAGATTCTTTTTAACCAGGTTTATAGTACTTAAAAGCTGACCAAGCCCTTCCAGAGCATAGTATTCACATTGTATTGGTATAATAACTTCCTTTGTTGCTGTCAGCGCATTAATGGTTAAAAGCCCCAGTGCCGGGGGGCAGTCAATCAAAATAAAATCATAATCCTTTTCAATTTTATTTACTGCTTCCTTTAGTCTAAACTCTCTTTTTAAACTTGAGACTAATTCCACTTCTACTCCGGCAAGCTGTATGGAAGATGGAAGAATCTTGAGGTTTTTATATGAAGTATCTAATATTATTTCATTGGGTTCCCTATCATTAATTAAGATATCATAAATTGAATCTTTAGCATCTACTGGATTTATACCCAGTCCGCTTGTTGAATTACTTTGCGGGTCAAGATCTATAAGCAATGTTCTGTAACCATAAGAGCTTAAATAAGCTGAAACATTTACCGCTGTAGTACTTTTCCCTACTCCTCCCTTTTGGTTTGTAATTGCAATTATCCTTTCCAGAGGTTTTTTACCGGAAAATTTATAAGTCTTCTTTTTTTTAAGTATCATATCTAAAAACTTCATTTATTAAACTTATTCACTACTCATTTATACATTTATACCTTTACACATTGGCATATATTATAAGGATGTTCCTCTTACAAAGGTTGTTTTTTTATTTTCTTGAAATTCCGGGGGTATATACGGGGAGACTTTTTCGCCTTGTTGATTATCAGAAAAGTCCTGTACTCATCCAGATATGGAACCTTGACTTCTAACAAATTATCTACCTTCCCCCCTAACTTTGAGATAACTTCCCTATGTTCTGCCAGTTCAATAAATACTTTTTTACTCTTATAAAATATAATTTTACCATTTATTCTGCAAAATGGAATTATTAATTCACTAAGAATATTAAAACTGGTGACCGCTCTTGCTAAAACAATATCAAAATTTTCCCTGTATAAATTTTCTTTTGCCAGCTCTTCGGCTCTTCCTCTAATTACCTTGATATTTTCTAGTTTTAGCTCTTTAACCAATAGATTTAAGAAATTAATTCTCTTTAATGTTTTATCCAGCAGGTAAAATAGCTTATCACTTAAAAAAATAGATAGCAGTACCCCCGGTAATCCTGCACCTGTTCCCACATCGAGTATTTTTTCTACATTATTTGTATTATAGAAAAGATATTTTTCATATTTCAATATTGAAATAGAGTCCAGAATATGCCTTATAAGTATTCCCTTCTTATCCTTTGTGCCAACAAGATTAAGTTTTTTATTATGCTTATAAACTAAATTCAGATATTCTTTTACAAGACTTACCTGGGCTTTAGAAAAATTAATACCAAGTTCTTTAAGTGACAGTTTTAAAATGTTATCAATATCCAAATTTAAACACCTGCCTCCGGTTTCCCTTTTAGGTTCAACATGAGTATTGATATATCCGCAGGCGATATCCCTGCAATTCTTGAAGCCTGCCCCAGAGTATTCGGTTTAATTTTTGTAAGTTTCTCTTGCGCTTCATAAGTCAGCCCAACTATTTTAAAATAGTTTAAATCCCGGGGAAGATAATATTTTTCCAGGCTCTCTAATTTCTTAATTTCGCTTAATTGCCTATTTATATAACCTTCATATTTTATTTTAATCTCTGCCTGTTTTAAAATTTTTCTATCATAATTATTTCTTTTATCACCGGTAAAATCTATTACACCAGAGATATTAACCTCGGGTCTTTTTAAAAGCTTATATATGCTTAATGGAGTGTAAATGGGCTTTGTACCCATTTTTTCGAGAATAATATTATTACCCCTGTCAGGATTTAAACTACTGACTTTAAGTTTAGATATTAATCGATCAATTTCTTTCTCTCTTTTTACTACCCTCCTGTACTGCTCATTAGTTATTAGCCCAATATCATTCCCAAATTTACTTAATCTTATATCAGCATTATCAGAGCGTAACACCAGTCTATATTCTGCTCTTGAAGTATACATCCTGTAAGGCTCCATAAGATCTTTAGTAAGAAGGTCATCTATTAAAACCCCTATGTAACTATTATCCCTGGTTAGTATTAATGGCGGCTCATTCATTATTTTCAGTGCTGCATTTACTCCCGCAATAAAACCCTGGGCTGCTGCCTCCTCATACCCTGAAGTGCCATTTATCTGGCCAGCAAAATATAAATTCTCTATTATTTTTGATTCCAGAGTAAAATTCAATTGACTGGGAATTATATAGTCATATTCTACGGCGTAACCCGGTCTTATTATCCTTGCGTTTTCCAATCCCTCTACAGCATTTATTATCTTCTTCTGTATTGCCATAGGCATACTGGTAGTAAGCCCCTGGAGATACATTTCGTTAGTATAAGTACCCTCAGGCTCAATAAAAACCGGATGCCTTTTCTTTTCGGGGAAATTAATTACTTTTCTATCAATAGATGGACAGTGTCTTGGACCATGCGTATCAACCATTCCGGACTTTATAGGAGATTGTTCTATGTTTTCCGCAATGATTTTATGAGTTTTTTCATTAGTGTAGGTCAAATGACACTTAATGCTCTGGTAAATCTTTTCCTCGTTCCAAAAAGAAAAGCTTAGGGGTTGCTTATCTCCATATTGAACTTCTGTTTTTGAAAAGTTTAATGTTCTTTTATCAACTCTTGGAGGAGTTGCTGTTTGAAATCTCTCTATCTCAAAACCAAGGCTGATTAAATTTTTTGTTAAATTCATTGCAGGATACTCACCCATACGCCCGGCTGGATAATCCTTTTCACCAATGATTATTCTTCCCCTTAAAAAAGTACCTGTAGTTATTATTACCGCTTTCCCACCAAATAATAGACCGCTTTCTATCCCTACGCCAACTGCAGAACCGTCCTTTACCAATATTTTATCCACTGTTCCCTGCCTTAAAGTTAAATTTCTGGTATTCTCCAGAACTTTCTTCATTTCGATCTCATATTCCTTTTTATCTACTTGAGCTCTTAGAGCCTGGACTGCAGGACCTTTTCTTTTGTTTAGAATTTTAATTTGTATTAGAGTTTTATTAGTAGTCTTTGCCATCTGTCCGCCCATTGCGTCTATTTCTCTAACCAGCTGGCTCTTTCCCAGTCCACCTATTGAAGGATTGCAGGGCATTAAAGCAATTTTATCCACATTAATGGTTAAAACTATAGTCTTTAATCCTAATCTTGCTGACGCCAGGGCCGCTTCACAGCCCGCATGTCCGGCTCCTACAACTATTACATCGTAATCCATATTACTTTTACTTTCTTAACCTATCTAATAAATGATTTTATGTTTCACGTGAAACATTGATCTCTTTTTTTTATATTTATTTATGATTTTTATTGCCTTATCTTTATTTCCCAATTTTTCTATAAATTTTAGCATCCTTATATCAGCATTATCATGCCTGTGGTAAAAACTATATTCATTTCTAGAAACCAGCATCCTATATGGTTCATTTACACCCTTAACTACCAAATCGCTAATTAGCACTCCAATATAGCCATCTTCTCTTCTTATAATAATGCTCTCAAGATTTTTTACCTTTCTATAAGCAGCCAGTCCAGCAACTATTCCCTGCGCTGCTGATTCTTCGTAACCATTTGTTCCATTTATATGACCGGCAAAAAAAATCCCCTTAAATTTTTTACTTTCCAGGCTACTTGTTAACTGAAAGGGCAATAAATAGTTAAACTCCACACCATAGCCGGGCCTTGTTATTTCTGCACATTTAAGACTTTTTATTTTCTTTAACATTTCAACCTGTATTTCTTCGGATAATGCAGTTTCAAGCCCCTTCAGGTATACTTCATTTGTATCCCTGCCTATCGGCAGGATAGCAATCATATAATCTTTTTTATCTTCAAACTTTAAAACTTTATCCTCAATTGTAAAGCAGTTCTCTGTTGTTTCTGATTTAATCTTACAACTACTGGCTGCTTTTTTATTTATACTTTTTAAAATATATCCGGTACAGTCTTTACCAGTATTAGTTATATAACTATATAACTGTCTTCTCCCATCAAAATTATTTTCGTATGAAAACATTTGAGGATTCCTGTCATATGATTGTTTTTCTAAAACTTTTACATTAATTGATTTTCTATCTATTAGAGGAGCGGTATAATTTTTTAACCTGCCAAATTTAAAACCTAGATTTTCTAAACTAAACAGAAGCTTTTTGGAACATATCTCACCCTGTCTTCCTGCCTCAATTGTATTTCCTCCCCAAAATATTTTTGCTCCCAGGAAAGTCCCGGTGCATATAACAATAGATTTGCAGCAGTAAGTAATTCCATCACTGGTATATATGTTATATTTCTTCCCTATTTCTTCTATGCCTGCTACAAGCCCCTGCCTTAAATACAAATTATCCTGGTTCTCCAGAACTTCCTTCATTGATAAAAAATATCTCCTCTTATCAACCACAGCCTCCATAGTTTCGATGGCTGGATCTTCTTTACTGACGATTGTTCTCATATGAATATAATTTTTATCGATATTTTTGGAAATCTCTCCACCTAAAACATCTATCTCCCTTATAAGTTGTCCTCTTCCAAAACCACCCACTGTACTACTATATGGCATAAGAGTTATGCTATCCATATTTATTGATATAAGAAGAGTTCCTGCACCATTTCTTGCAGAGGCCAGCGCTGCTTCGCAGCCTGCATGTCCTGCACCTATAACTATCACATCATAATTAATTTTTCCCTCATTCTTAATCATTTTAATCACTAAAGATTTTATAATTTTGTTTCACGTGAAACATTTTCGTCAAATATTCGTACAATATTGTTTTTTGACATTATTTATTTCCCAATACAGAACTGACTGAATATTTTATCTAAAATGTTATCTGTTGTTGTTTCACCTATTATTTCCCCTAATAAACCATATGCTGTTTTTAAATCGTAAGAAGGGAATTCCTCTGACATTTTTTCTTTCATTGCCACTTCAGCATTGTCCAGTAAACTACTTACTTCTTTTAGTATATTTTTATGTCTACTGTTAATAATTATTTTTTCTTCCAGATTAATATCACCATTATCCATTATTAACCCTCTTATTTTGTTTTCTAATCTTCTTATTCCTATTCCCTTCAGAGCAGAAATCTTTATAATAAATTTTTCATTAAAATATTTTCTAATCCTTTCCATTTCTAAATTTTGTTTTAAATCCACTTTATTTATACAGCAAATTGTTATTTTTCTTTCTATTTTTTTAATTATCTCTAAATCTATTTTTTCAAGTCTTCTATTCCCATCCAAAACTAGTAAAACCAATTCTGCCTCATTTATGTGTTTTAAACTCCTGTTCACACCTATTTTTTCTATAGTACTTTTTGTTTTCCTAATACCAGCTGTATCTACCAGAATCAGTGGTATTCCTTCTACGTATAATATTTCTTCCACTGCATCTCTTGTGGTCCCCGGCAGGGAAGTTACTATTGCCTTTTCTTTTTTTGAAAGTAAATTAAGTAAACTCGATTTCCCTACATTAGTTTTCCCTATAATTGCCGCTTTTACACCATTTTTTATGATTTCTCCTTTTTTCT
>SOKC01000020.1 GCA_004376325.1 Actinomycetota bacterium
AATCGAAAATTACCAGTTACAATAATAATAATATTAGTTATAATTTCAAGTCTATGCCTTACTTACTGCTGTTATCGGCTCTTAACTATTGATAGGAGCGTTGAAGATGAGGAAAAAGAAGAAAAGCTAATAGGAATCAGAGAAAGAGATGAGGAAACTATTGATTTAGAAGAATTTTCAGGAGTTCCAAATTCTTATATTATAAGTAAGCTAAAAGTCCCCGGGCAGGCTATAGACGTTGATATAAGCGGTAATTATGCCTATCTTACCAATGATCTGGGTGTCCTTTATGTAATAGATATAAAGGATAAAGAAAATCCTTCCATAGTGGGGAAATGTAAAGGGATAAATTCGGCAAACATTGTAATTGTTAAAGATGATTATGCTTATATCTCCTATACTGAGTTGATTAGCGATGATAATGAAGATTATACTGTCTGTGGATTTTATATTGTAGATATAAAGGAGAAAGAAAATCCAAAACTCATTGGGAACTATAGTACCGGAGAGAATAATGTAAAATCAGTATACGGTTTATTTATTGAAGACGATTATGCTTATATTAATACCACAGTTGAAAATGAAAACGGAGAAATTAGCAAGCTTGAAATAGTGGACCTTTTAATAAAAAGAAACCCTGAAAGTGTGAGTGTATATGAAGTGGACGGGTTGCCTTCAGGTATATGGGTAAAGGATGATTTAGCCTGTATAAACATCAATTTTTATGATTATGAAAAAAAGGAATATACAAAAGACAGCAAACTTCTTATTCTGGATATAAAAGATAAAAAGAATCCTAAATTTTTAAATTCATACAAAATCCCTTCCAGTTCATGGAGCATATATGTGCTTGGGAATTACGCTTATATTTCAAGCTTTAAACAGGACAGGGAAACTGAAAAATATAATGAAAGCATACTTCAGATAGTGGATATAGGTGAATTGTCCGATCTAAAAATTTCCGGAAGTTGTGATATTCCGGGTGGGGCATGGGAGATGGATTCTATAGGTGGCTTTATTTATATATCCAGTTTATCTGGAGGAATATATGTTGTAGATGTTACAGATAGCGACAGGCCGGTTATTGTTGATAGTTTAAAAACCAGTGGAAACTCTTACGACATAACCATAAAAGGCAATTATGGATATATTGCAGACGGATTTGAAGGACTGGCTATAGTAGAATTATCAGGACGGGCCATAGAGAAAGAAAAATTATATACTGGCAATGACCAGGATATAAACTTACCTCCAGAAGCTTTTATTGAAGTTATGGGGGACAAATTATCAGGAGATTATTTTCAGATAAAAAACCCGGTATATTTTTCCGCCGGGAAAACTTTTGATCCTGATGGAGATGATCTAAGCTATAGCTGGATTATAGATAATAACCAATATTCAAATAAAGAATCTTTTTCTTATTATTTTGATAAACAGGGTGAATATGAAGTAATATTAGTTGTTTCAGATGGAGAGGATAGCAGCGAAGCCACCAGTACTGTACAGGTTGCAGAAATAGATTTACCTGTGCATGCCATACAGCATGATTTTACAGTTGAAATAGAATATACTTTAATAAACAATGGTCCGGGAAGTTTAAGAGATATCGAATGTTTTATGAGAATTCCGCAGACCTATTATCCGTTTCAGATAATAAATAACTACACACCCAGTATTTTAAATACAGATGAAGTGTTTGACAAAAACTGGAATTTGCTTATTCATTTTCAATTTGAAGATGAACTTTTCGAAGGAGAAAGCTTAACTGCATCGGTAGAGACAGATGTAACCCTGTATGAATTTAATTATGAAGATATTGAAATTAGAAGTATTGAAAGTAGTAATTTAAGTTATGATGAGGGTGACGAGGATCTAAAAATATACACTACCGACGATTTATTTGTAGATTCAGATAATCCTAAAATCTATAATACTGCAAAATCATTAATTAAAGATGAGACCAGACCAATAGAAATAGCAAAAATTCTATACAATTATGTGGTTGACAATCTTTATTATGATTTTCCCCGCGCAGAAGAAAAGGATTACGAATTTCTTTACGCATCTGAAATACTTGAGAGGAGAAAAGGAGTATGCGCTGATTACGCTATACTTTATACTGCGCTACTGAGATCAGCGGGAATACCCGCAAGACTTGCAGCCGGAATCCCGGTATACACTATTCTTTTTGAAGAAGAGAAAGAAATAGATGTGGGACATGCCTGGGTTGAAGTAAAACTCCCGGGATATGGCTGGATACCAATAGATATAACTGTGGAAGATAATTTTATGTCAGAAAATTATTACCTCGATATTACAACGGAAAAAGGTCCTGGATATTTGTATGAAAATACCACCATGGATCCCTGGAGTTATTATTATGACGGATTTTTCTTTTCATGGGATGGTACTGAAATTCCGGAGACAGAGCAGGAATTTTATTTTAGAGTAATTGGTCTTGACCTTGAAGACATAATACTTGATTAAAGATTAATCCATATTTTATTGGCCTCATAAATTCTAGCTTTCAAATAAATAAAGAAGCAATATATTAATATTATCTCTTACAAATTATCTCTTACAAATAGGGCTATTTTATACTAAAATTAATCAGGTTAGAATAGAAAAATAGAGTACCTGTACTTATCTTTTTGACTTACAATTTATAGATATTATATTTATTAAAATAATAATATAAATTCATTATATTATGGATAGAAATAGCGGGCTAATCAATTCAAAAGGTTTATACATGAAAAAAATAGCCATGTTCTCAATTCTGGTGTCTATTTTCCTGGTTATTATTAAAGTTACAGTTGCCTATTTTACAAATAGTATAGGTGTCTTTTCAGAAGCTTTAAACAACGGGCTCGATCTTGTAACTGTAATTGCAACCTATATGGCTATAAGGATTTCAACAAGACCTGCTGATAAGGATCATACTTATGGACACGGAAAGTATGAAAATCTCTCTGCTTTTTTAGAAATTGTTATAATATCTGCCTTGAGCTTTTTCATTATATATAAATCTATTCAAAGGATTATTTATAAAAATATTGTATTAAATTTAAATTGGTATGTATTTTTAATTTTAATAATTTCCATATTTTTAAATATTATAAGAGTCTTTTACGTTGGAAGAGCTGCAAGGAAATATAATTCATTTGCATTCAAGGCAGATTTCTTAAACTATTCAAGCGACATCTTAAGTTCAACTATAGTGATTATAGGATTATTAATGGCAAATGCAGGTATTTACATAGCAGACCCTGTTGCTTCTATAATAGTTTCTATAATTATTTTAACCTTTAGTTTAAGGTTATCAATCAGGATAGTAGGAAATTTATTAGATTATATTCCGAAAGAAGTTACGGATAAAGTTATGGGGATTTTAAAAGAGATTCCCGAAATAAAATCTGTTGATAAATTGAAAATACATGAAGTTGGAAATATCAAGTTCATAAATCTGGAAATATGCCTGAAAGGTAATTTATATTCATCACAGGTTGAAAATATCAAAGATAAAATAAAAAATAAAATCTCAAGCGGCGTACCCGAATCAGAAATAATTTTAGAAACAAAATCTCCCACAACTGAAGATAATATAGAAGCATATGTAAAAGAAATTATATTAAACCAGCCGTATGTAAAGGATATTCATAATATTTATATATATAATGTGGATAATTATATTGATATTTCTATTCATTTAGAATTAAATAGATACTTAAAACTTGAAAAAACTGAAGAATTAACAAAAGTTACTGAAAATAAGATTAAAGAAAAGATAGGAAATATACGCAGTGTATATATTCACATTGAAGATGCCAGAAGCGAGGAGGATTGGAAAGATATAACAAAAGAATCAGAAAAACTAATTTCTAATATAAAGAAAGAGATATCCTCGTATGTAAATCCTGAAACATGTCACAATTTTACTATACTTGAAAAAGAAAGGTCATATAATCTGGCGTTTCACTGCAGGCTAAAAAAGAGTTTAGATGTAAAAAAAGCGCACTTAATAGTTACTAAAATAGAAGATGATATAAAGAAAAAATTCGAAAATATAAGTGAAATTTCAATACATGTAGAACCAAAATAAAAGATATATAAAAAATTTTTTGATTGGAGAAAAAATGATAAACATAGATAAAATAGAAAAAATATCAAAGCTTATCAGGTATTTTATATTAATTTCAACCACCAGGGCCGGTTCAGGTCATCCATCTTCTTCATTATCAGCAGTTGAATTGATGTCTACATTATTTTTTGGAGGTTTTTTTAAATTCAAAATTAACCATATTGAATATATAAACAATGACCGGCTGATTTTTTCTAAAGGTCACGCTTCTCCATTAATGTATTCATTATGGGCTGCAGCTGGAGCTGTAAGTGAAGAAGAGTTGCTGACCATGAGGGAATTTGGAAGCAGGCTCGAGGGGCATCCTACTCCTAATTTTCCATATGTTGAAGCTGCAACAGGGTCCCTGGGACAGGGCCTCTCTATTGGTCTGGGAATGGCTTTAAATGCCAAATACATAGATGAGCTGCCTTATTATACATATGTACTTTTAGGGGATAGTGAAATGACTGAAGGTTCGCAGTGGGAAGCCATACAAATCGCAGCTCATTATAAGTTGGATAATCTTGTAGGCATTATAGATGTTAACCGCCTGGGTCAGAGAGGAGAAACAATATATGGATGGGATATCAAGGCTTATGAGAAAAGAATATCTTCCTTTGGATGGGAAACTATTACAGTTGATGGTCATAATATTAAAGAGATTGCTGATGCCTATGAAAATGCTTTAAGTGTAAAAGGGAAGCCGACAATGATAATTGCAAAAACGATAAAAGGCAAAGGGGTAAATTTGCTGGAAGATAAAAATGACTGGCACGGTAAAGCAATTTCCAAAGCGCAGATGGATACAGCACTCAAGGAATTAGGAAATGTTGATAAAAAAATAAGGGGAGAAATTTTAAATCCAGAACAGGTTAACATACCTGAAGAAGGAATAGAAGAATATGATAAGATTCCTATGGAGATTGATAAAATAGCTACCAGAAAAGCATATGGTAATACTCTGGTTAACATATTTTCAAAATATCCTCAAATAGTTGTCCTTGATGCTGAAGTTGGTAACTCAACATTTTCAGAGATCTTTAAAAAACGATTTCCACAAAGATTTTTTGAAATGTATATTGCTGAACAGAATATGGTAGGTACAGCGCTGGGGCTGTCTCTCAGGGGCAAAATTCCTTTTATTTCATCTTTTTCAGCGTTTCTAACACGAGCCTTTGACCAGATTAGAATGAGTCAGTATTCAAATTCGAATATAAAATTTGTAGGTTCACACGCAGGCGTATCAATTGGAGAAGATGGGGCTTCTCAAATGGGCCTTGAAGATATTGCTATGTTCAGAACTTTACTGGGGTGTGTTGTATTGTATCCAGCAGACGGCATATCTACTGAAAAGTTGGTAGAGAAAGCTGCCGCACATTTTGGAAATGTTTATATTAGAACTACAAGAATGGATACACCTATTATTTATAGTAAAGAAGATGATTTTAAGATAGGGGGAAGTAAAGTATTAAAAGAAAGCAAAAGTGATGTAGTAACTGTTTGCGCAGCTGGGATAACACTGCATGAAGCATTAAAAGCTTATGAAAAATTAAAAAAAGAAAATATTGCTATAAGAGTAATTGATGTTTACAGTATTAAGCCCATAGATAAAGATTCTATTATAAAAGCGCAAAAAGAAACAAAAGCTATAATAACTGTGGAAGACCATTTTGCCGAGGGTGGTATTGGGGATGCAGTAAAAAGTGCTGCTTCAGAAAGCAGTCCGGTATATATACTTGCAGTTAGAAAAATGCCCAGAAGTGGGAAACCATATGAGCTGTTGGATTATGAAGAAATATCCAGTGAAGCTATTATAAAGAAAGTCAAAGAAATAATAAGATAAAATTCCAATGAGTGTAAATTGGAATTTATTGATTGAAAATTTTAATGCATAAAAAACCCCGAGTTATCTTTTGCCATAACTAGCGCTTTAGGCTACTAAAAATCTCGGGGCGCATCTTAGAACTTTTCTCAGGGACTTTTCAGATTATTAACCTCTTATCTATTCTCTTTCGAAAATAAATCTTAATTATTTCTAAAAGTTGCCTCCTGTTCTAAGATGATAAAAAGATATCAAAATTAAAAATTGTTGTCAATAGATTAGAAGTAAAATATAGAGAATATTAGGAAATTTTTAAAATTTTTTTATGTTTAATAAAAATACTAAAAATATAGTAGAATAATTAAGAATAATAAATAAATTCTTATTCACAAAATTTAATAATTTTTATATAGTGTTAAAATATTTTTAAAAACTTCCAATAGAATAATTATTGGATTTGATAGTAGTGTAAAATGAAAAATATTAAAAAAATAACCGTAATAGGACTAGGGCTTATAGGTGGCTCATTAGCCTTATCTTTAAAGAATACCGGTGAAGATTTTATAATCACTGGATATGATATTGAAGGTGAAGCAATGAATATAGCTAAATACAGGAATATAATTGATGTTGTTGCTGTAGATTATAAAGAAGCAGTTACTGACGCTGATTTGATAATAATAGCGACACCGATAAGTAAAATAATCGAGGTAGTAGAACATATTAAGGATTACCTAAAAAAAGGAGTGATTATTACAGATGTTGGCAGCGCTAAAGAGAAGATAGTTAAAAGAGTAAGTGAAATATTACCTGAAGGAGTATTTTTTATAGGAGGCCATCCAATGGCTGGCTCGGAAAATGAAGGTATACTTAGCGCCACTCCAGAATTATTTAAGAATACATTTTATATTTTAACTCCTACAGGTACTACTATATCTGAACCTCTTCTTACATTACATTCTTTATTTACAAAAATTGGCTCAAAAGTGATTTCCATAAATCCTAAAGAACATGATGAAAATGTAGCGTTAATAAGTCACTTGCCACATGTCCTTTCAACCAATCTGGTTGATATGATTGATGATAAACAAAAGAAGATGAAAAATTTATTTAAACTATGCGCTGGTGGTTTCAGGGATATGACCAGAATAGCTACTTCAAATATAAAAATGTGGCTTGATATAAGCTTAGAAAATAAAGATGAGCTAATTAAATCAATAGATGATTATATAAAGTATCTGATAAAGTTTAAAAATAACTTGAAAAAAGAAAATTCAGAATTAATAAAAAAACATTACTTTAAAGCTCAGAAAGCAAGAATTAATTTACCAAAATATATTGAGAAGGATATTTCCAAATTATATGAACTTAGAGTTGCAATACCTGATAAAGCAGGAGTTTTGAGTGAAATTACACTGGCCATAAGTTCTCACGGAATAAATATTGAAGATATATCTATTTTTCATTCAACAGAATTCAGTGGTGGGGGAATCCTTAAAGTACTGATTCAAGGTGAAGATGCTTGTAACACTGCAAAAGAAGCAATTGAAAAAGCAGGATACGAAGTAAGTGTAAAAAAGGTATTAAGTGAATAAAAATGGAAATACATGGAGCAAGAAGCTTAAAGGGTGAATTAAAAATTCCCGGAGATAAGTCGATTTCACATAGAAGTGTAATCATATCATCGTTGATTAATAATAATGTAGTAATAGAGAATTTCTTGTTTTGCCAGGACTGCATAAAAACAATAGATGTTTTAAATAAACTAGGTGTAAAAATTGAAAAAATAGGCGGGAATTTAATAGTATATGGTAAAGGTATTAAAAACTTCAGTGAACCTGGCCAAATACTGGACGTTGGAAATTCCGGGACTACAATCAGGATAATGAGTGGTGTACTGTCCGCAACTAATTTTATGTCTGTATTGAGTGGTGATAGTTCTATAAACAATAGGCCTATGAAAAGAATAATAGAGCCACTGTTAGAGATGGGCGCTAAAATTAATGGAAGAGAAAATAATTCAAAGGCTCCTATAGTAGTATTTGGAAACCCCAATATGAAAGGAAAAAAATTTAAGCTTAAAGTGCCAAGTGCTCAGGTTAAATCCAGTATCCTTATAGCAGCTCTTAATGCAGAAGGTACAACTGAGATAATTCAACCAGAAGTTTCGAGGGATCATACAGAGCGTATGCTCCAATACTTTGGAGCAGATATTACTTACGATGGTAAATATACAAAATTAAAACCCGGCAATGAATTAATTGCTAAAAATATTTATGTGCCCGGTGATATATCTTCGGCAGCTTTTTTTATTGTTGCAACTCTAATTTTAAAAGATTCACATACTATTATGAGAGGTATCGGTATGAACCCCACCAGAAGTTATTTTGTAGAAATCCTTAAAAAAATGGGTGGAAAGATTATTATTAAAAATCAAAGAATTATAAATAATGAACCGGTTGCAGATATTGAAACTTTTTCCAGTAATCTAAATTCTATAGAAATAGATAAAGATAAAATCCCAGGTATAATTGATGAGATACCAATACTGTGTGTAGCCTCAACTGTGGCAAAAGGTAAAACAGTAATAAGAGGAGCTGAAGAATTAAGATATAAAGAAAGTGACAGAATCAGGTCTATTGTAAGCCAGTTTAAAAAAATAAAGGTGAATATTGAGGAAAAAGAGGATGGAATGATAATAGAAGGGGATGCGAATTTCAAGGCGGGTGAAGGAATGGTAGATAGTTTCGGAGATCATAGAATTGCTATGTCTCTTTCTATACTGGCTTTGTTATCAAGAGGAAAAGTAACTATTCTGGATTCTGAATGTATCAATACTTCCTTTCCTGGTTTTAAATATAATCTAAAAAAAGTTTTGGCGCCATAACGCAGGGAGGAAATAAGCTCAAGTATGGTGAAGACATATATAAATACTGATTAAAAGATGCTAGATAATATTATAACCATAGATGGTCCTGCTGGAAGCGGCAAGAGCACAGTTGCAAAAATTTTAGCTAGAGAATTAAATTTAAAATATATTGATACTGGAGCCATGTATAGAGCAATTACCCTTCTTGCTTTACAGAATAATATAGATTGTAAAGATGAAAAATCTATATTAAAGCTAGCCCGAAACATAAATCTCCAGTTAGATAGTAATTCAGTAGATGAAAGCAGGTATACCACAGTAAAAATAGATGGAAAAGATGTTACCAATGAGATTAGAAGCAGGGAAGTAGGATCTGCGGTTTCTATTGTTTCTAAATTATCTGGAGTAAGGAGATATTTGGTAAGTCTTCAAAAAAAATTTATCCAGGGAGGTAATGCTGTACTTGAAGGCAGGGATACTGGAAGTGTAGTTTGTCCTAATGCAGCACTCAAAATATATTTAACTGCAAGCCTGGATGAAAGAATAAAAAGAAGAGATTTGCAGATAAGAGAAAAAGGGCAATTTTTAGAAAGAAATGTAATCAAAAAAGAAATTATAAGCAGAGATAGAATTGACAGCAGCAGAGAAGACAGCCCAATGGTTATACCGGAAAATGGAATTATAATTGATACATCCAGATTATCAGTAAAAGGAGTTGTTGAAAAAATAAAGAAATTATATTTTAAAAAGGTAAATGTTAAAAACGAAACATAGTAAATCCTATTTTATTCTATTCAAGTTAATACAGTTTATATTAAGAGTTATTTTTGACCTTCTATACAGGGTAGAAAAAATAGATTTACACAAAGTACCCAGAAATGGTAAGTTGATAATATGCTCAAACCATATAAGCTATGTGGATCCGGTGGTAATAGGTGCGTATATTCCTAGATGCGTATATTTTATGGCAAAAAAAGAATTATATAATAATAAGTTTTTATCCTCTCTGGTAACTTTCTTAAATGCCTTTCCTGTTGAAAGAAAGGCTTTTGATAGAAAAGTATTTTATATTTCATTTAAAGTCTTAAAAGACGGAAATGTCCTGGGTTTATTCCCGGAGGGTACAAGATCTACTGATGGAGTATTAAGAGGTGGTAAAAAGGGCACAGGGTTTATAGCGGCAGTGAGCAATACCCCCATTCTACCTGTAGCAATAAGTGGTACAAATAAAATAATACAGAAACCTCACAAGAGGATATTTTTCCCCAGGGTTAAATTAATTGTTGGAGATATAATAGATATAAAAGATATTTTGAAAGAACATTGTAAAAAAGAAGCTATCCTTATAATAGTTGATAGAACAATGAAAGAGATAGGTAAAATATACAATAAAATAAAATAGAAAAATAAGGTTTTTAATGCATATGGATATAAAAACAGCTAAATATTCAGGATACTGTTTTGGTGTAAAGAGAGCTCTAAAATTAGCAGAAGAGATACTGGAGAAAAATCAGTGTAAAAAAACTAAGATCTTTACTCTTGGTCCTATTATTCATAATTCAGGGGTCACAAATAAGCTGGCAAAAAAGGGTTTAATTTCAGTTGAGAATTTAGAAAGAATAATACCTGGCGGTATATTTATTATAAGATCCCACGGAATGTCTCAGGTTTTAGTTAATGAAATTAAAAAAAAGAATATCAAGATTATTGATGCAACCTGTCCTTTTGTAAAGAAAGCCCAGGCAAGAGCCGAAGACCTCAGTAAAAATGGTTACTTTGTGGTGATTGTTGGAAATAGAAATCATCCTGAGGTAATGGGAATAAAAGACCATGTATTAAATAAAAATTATGCAGTAATAAAAAATGAAGCAGATGCAGAAAAAATTTCCAGTAAGAAAAAAATAGGAGTTGTTGTTCAAACAACCCAAACTATAGAAAAATTATGTCTGATTACCAGCAAGTTACTGGAAAAGGCCAAAGAGTTGGTTGTATTTAATACCATCTGCAATACTACAAAAAAAAGACAAAATTCAACCAAAAAACTGGCAAATAGTGTTGATATAATGATAGTAGTTGGTGGGAAAAAAAGTGCAAATACAACACACCTTGTGGAAATATCGAAAAAGTGCGGTGCAGTAACTTACCACATTGAAAATTATAAGGAAATCAAACCGCAATGGTTCAATAATGTTAAAAAGGTTGGAATAAGCGGCGGCGCATCTACACCGGTGGAAGACATAATAGATGTAAAAGAAGCAATTGAAAAATTATAACTTATCTGAAAATAGCGCCAGTTTTATAAAGGAATTAACATCTTAATTAAATATAAGCGGGTAAATATGAAGGAAAATATTCCAAAAGTTGCTATTGTGGGAAGACCAAATGTGGGAAAATCAACTTTAATTAATAGAATATGCCAGAAAAATGAAGCAATAGTGCATAAGGAACCAATGATTACCAGAGATCGTAAATATTACAAAGCTGACTGGAATGGCAAAATTTTTTATCTGTTAGATACAGGTGGCATAGATTTAAAATCAAAACATAGGATAGATATTCAGGTGTTTTTACAGACTAAAAAAGCAATAGATGAATCAGATATTATTATTTTTATGGTCGACCTAAAAGAACCCGTATCCCCGCTTGATGAAGAAATAGCAGTGATCCTGAGAAAAACAGATAAGGAAATAATTTTTACCGGAAATAAGTATGATGATAAAAAGGGTAATTTATACATTGAAGATTTTTTAAAATTTGGTTTTGGGTATCCTATAAAAATATCTGCAATGCATGGTATAAATACGGGGGATCTTTTAGATGAATTAGTTTCTAAATTTAAAGAATATTCTACAGATATAAGAGAATATGAAGAAAAAGTTGTTCCGGGCATATGTATTCTGGGTAAACCAAATTCTGGCAAATCAACATTGTTTAATGCTATTATTAAA
Source organism: Actinomycetota bacterium (assembly GCA_004376325.1). Taxonomy (GTDB): domain Bacteria; phylum Actinomycetota; class Humimicrobiia; order Humimicrobiales; family Humimicrobiaceae; genus Hydromicrobium. The sequence continues at coordinate 11,763 of SOKC01000020.1, forward strand.
GATGAAAGGGCAATAGTTGATGAGGTTGAGGGAACCACAAGAGATAGCATTGACAGTATAGTGAATATAAATAACAGAAATTATAAATTTATAGATACTGCCGGATTAAGAAGAAAAAAGGATAAGAGAGGAGATCTGGAATATTATAGTGAACTAAGGACAATAAGATCTATAGAAAATTCAGACATAAGTTTAGTGCTTATTGATTGTAGTAAAGAAATAACCGTCCAGGATTTAAAAATTGTAGAGACATGTATAAAAAAGGGAGTGAGTATTTGTATCATTTTTAATAAAATTGATATGGTGGATGAAGATACTATTGGTAACATTGTAAATATGTTTGACCAAAAGCTTAAATTTGCAGATTATATACCATTTCTAAAAGTAAGCGCATTGACTAAAAAGGGGATTGAAAATATTATAAAGATGATAGACAAGCTTATTATAGAAAGGAATAAAAAGATCCCTGATAGCAAACTTACTAACTTTTTTAAGGAGTTGGACCAGAAAGAGATTGGTATTTACTTTAAGGGTAAAAAATTTAAGATTAAATTTATAAGACAGATAAAAACATCACCACCAGTTTTTTTAATTTTTTCAAATATGGATGCAAAAAGAAGAGTAAATATAAGAAGATATATTGAAAATAATATAAGAGAAAAGTTTGGCTTTATGGGCACACCCCTATATTTTAAATTTAAGTATTAAGTTAAAGAATAAAAATATTATGAGAAAAGAAATTATTATAACTATAATTGGCGCTGGAAGCTGGGGAACAACATTAGCGGTAATCCTTGCCAGAGGGGGCTACCATATAAATTTGTGGGCGCGGAGTGAGGCCACTTACGAAGAGATAAAAATTTTTAGAAAGAACCTAAAATATACCGGTGATTTGACCATTCCTCAAAATGTTACAACCTTTATAAATTTAAAAGATGGTTTTGGTAATCCTGAAATTGTAATCTTTGCAGTGCCTTCACATGCTTTAAGGGAAATAATTATTAAATTTTATGACGTACTCAAGGAAAAGGTCAAACATATAAAATGTATATTAAATGTAGCCAAAGGATTGGAGACTGGAAGTAATCTCAGATTGTCACAAGTGTTAGAACAATGCCTGCCTGAAAAGTTAACTTTTAAAATTTGCGTATTATCAGGCCCTAATATTGCCCTGGAAGTGGCAAATGATTTACCCAGTGTTTCAGTGGCGGCATCATATAATAAAGAAATATTAAAATATATCCAGCCTATATTATCAACTGATAAATTCAGGGTTTATACTAATATGGATGTGATTGGAGTAGAGATTGGCGGCGCAGTTAAGAATATAATAGCAATTGCATCAGGAATTTCCGATGGCCTGGGGTACGGGGCTAATACCAAAGCTTCTCTTATAACCAGAGGTTTATATGAACTTACCAAATTTGGAATTAAATTGGGTGCAAATTCAATAACTTTTTCGGGAGTAGCGGGAATGGGTGATCTTATTGCAACTTGCATAAGTAAAAACAGCAGGAATAGAGGTGTTGGTGAAAGATTAGCTGCTGGTGAGAAAATAGATGAAATTATGGGAAGTATGTATATGGTTGCAGAAGGTATAAAGACTACCGAAGCAGTATATGATATATCAAAAAAAATGAATATAGAAGTTCCAATTACAGAATGCATATATGAGATTATATATAAAGATTTAAGTCCTTTAGACTCAGTAAATAAACTTATGAAAAGAAAGTTTAAATCTGAGGTTGAAGATTTATTTAAATGATAACTTTACTAATCATTTGTATTACTCTAAAATATAAAAAGACGGGACGTGGCGCAGTTTGGCTAGCGCACCAGTATGGGGTACTGGGGGTCGGAGGTTCAAATCCTCTCGTCCCGACCAGGTTTGTATTGGTAGAATGCCAGATACAGTAGAGGTAATTAGGGCAAACATGCCATTGGTGCATGTTTGTAGGATTTGAAAGGACGGACTGAGTCAGAGACGAGGGAGTCCGCGTCTCTGCAGCGAGCGGAGCGAGACGAAAGAACAAATCCTCTCGTCCCGACCAGGTTTGCATAGGTAAAACGTTGAGTACAGTAGAG
>SOKC01000115.1 GCA_004376325.1 Actinomycetota bacterium
TCGCTAATAGCCAATCCCAGACTTCCAGGGCAGTCGGGGTCTTTTTCAAGTACGCCACGTCCAACATTGGTATCCTTACTGGGGCTCGGTACACACTCAGCTCCCCATGTTTCCATCATTACCCGGCGATATGGTTTTTGCCTGTAGCTAATAGCCACCATATAGACTTTAATTTTAACCCCAAAACATGCACCCCCAAAAGACAGGGCACTTCCCCACTGTCCAGCCCCGGTCTCGGTGGTTATACGATTGATACCTTCTTTTTTATTATAGTAAACCTGAGCTACAGCAGTATTAGGTTTGTGACTCCCCGGAGGACTTGTTCCCTCATATTTGTAGAAAATCTTTGCCGGTGTATCCAGAGCTTTTTCTAATCTATGTGCCCGAAACAAGGTAGTAGGCCTCCATAATCTATAAATATCTCTTACCTCTTCGGGAATCTCAATCCAGCGTTCAGTACTCATCTCCTGCTTTATCTGCTCCATGGGAAATAGTGGAGCCAGATCATCAGGAGTTAGAGGTTTCCCTGTGGCTGGGTGCAAAGGTGGTGGAAGAGGCTTGGGCAAATCTGCCTGGATATTATACCATTGCTCTGGTATCTCCTCCTCATCCAGTACAAACTTCGTTCTTTTATCCATTTTATTCTCCTTTCAATCGTGTTAATGTTAAAAATAAAAACTAAAGAATTTATGATTATAAACTGGTTACCTGTTCCTTATAATTATAGGACTTCTTACTTCTTTTTTTAAAGCTATTTTACCAAGCAATGTTTTACTTTCTGCAAAATCACTTACTATGCTTTTTAAATCCAGCCTTAAAAGAGGAAAAAGAGGATCATTTTTCTTTATACAAAATCCATTTTTTATGAGAAATTTAAATGGAATAAGTGGGCTGTTCTCATATTCCTCTTCATCCATGTCATCATTTAATCTCTTGCCAATAGATTCTATGGATTTCACCTTATCTTTTATTAAATCCTTTTCAATCTCAACCAGCAGTCTTTTTGCCACACCTATTCCCCTGTATTCGGAAATTACATAAATACAGCCTAAAAAAACACTGTCAAAATCCGGAGGAAAAATGTTAAAATTCCTGAGCCTGGGAAAAAGATAGTAATTTCCCGCCAGAATAATTCCGATACACTTCCCCCTGACAAAGGCAGCTTTGATTCTCCCTCCGTGTTCTTTAAAGGAAATAATTTCTTTTCTTTTATCTTTCCTGGTGCTTTCTTCAAACAACCTGCCCTTGAGGAAGCTACTTAATCCACGGATACTTTGAACTTTAGATAATTCTTTTAAAAAACTGGTCTTTTCACAATCAAACCAATAACTGCATTCAATACATTTAAATTCTATTTTCCCCAGTTGTTCGCAAGAAAGATCTTTTATCATTAAATTCAGATCCATAGCTATAGAAAAATATATAAAATCCTATACTGCAATAATTATAGCACTATAAAGAATTGTTTGAACTTTTAAAAACTTTTTTGAACTTTTAGAGTTTTTAATATATATTACATATTTACAAACAATAAGAGCATTAAAACGCTGGCAGGTCTGATCTTTTATGAGTAAAAAAATTACATTTGATTACTGGGAACACTTATATTCAAATAGAACTGAAAATATGTTCTCTTCTGAGATAAGGGATTTGCTTTCACTTTCTGCAAGACCGGATATCATCTCTTTTGCCGGGGGACTGCCTGAAGTAAGAGCGCTAAGTTTTCAAAAATTAGAGAGGTACATTAAAAGAATCCTAAAAGCAGATGGGGATATAAGTCTGCAATATGGCGGTTCCGATGGTTATTATCCGCTTAGAACCAAATTGATAGAAGTAATGAAACTGGAGGGTCTGGACGTAGTAGAAGAAGACATAATCACTACTACCGGCGGGCAGCAAGCCCTGGATCTACTGGCTAAAGTTTTCATCAACACTGGTGATACTATTATTGTAGAGTCGCCTGCCTATACCGGAGCACTAAACTCATTCAAATCATATGAAGCAAAAATAATTGAAATACCTGTAGATGATAATGGTATCAATATTTTAATTTTAGAGGAAAGACTAAAGAAACTGGAAAAGAAAAAAATTCAGGTAAAATTTATATATTTAGTACCCAACTTTTCCAATCCATCAGGAATAACTTTAAGTCTTCTGCGCAGAAAAAAGATACTGGAACTTGCAAAAAAATACAGGACTATAATACTTGAGGATAATCCTTACGGAATGCTTAGATATGAAGACGAGCCTCTGCCTACAATAAAGGAACTTGACACTAAAGGCGATAACCAGAATGTAATTTATCTGAGCACACTTTCAAAACTTCTTGCCCCCGGATTCAGGATAGGCTGGATTGTGGCTCCGCACCCCATACTGGAAAAAATAATGCTGGGGGTCCAATCCACAATCCTCTGCGTAAGCGCTTTTACACAGAGAATTGCCTATGAATATTTTTCAGATCCGTCATGGTATGAGAATATAGATCAGTTTATAAGCATATATTCCAGGAGAAGAGATATTATGATAAAGACCCTGGAAGACACTTTTCCTCAAAGCGCCAGCTGGTCTAAACCGAAAGGTGGTTTTTTTATATGGCTAAAACTGCCTGAGTATCTTAACACCAAAGAAATTCTGGCTGATGCTGTGAGAAATAAAGTAGCTTATGTTCCAGGAAGCGGTTTTTATGCAGATGATAGAGGACTAAGTGAGGCGAGACTTGCTTTCTGCACTGAAAATACTGAAAGAATAGAAAAAGGTATTAAAATTTTATCCAGGATAGTAAAAGAGAAAATTAAATTATATAAAAGTTTTAAATAAAAATATCAATTTAATAAAAGAGTGATAAAAATGAAAAAAAATATTGCTGTACTTATGGGAGGAAGATCTCTTGAAAGAGAATTTTCCATAAAAAGCGGCCAGAGAGTTTCAAATGCTCTAAGAAAACTGGGCCATAATGTTATAAAATTAGATGTTGACGAATCTATAGTAGATAACCTGAATTCGGAAAAAATAGACCTTGCCTATATTGCTCTTCACGGAAAAGATGGGGAAGACGGCACCATACAGGAGATTTTAGAAGTACTAAATATCCCTTATACTGGTCCTGGTGTCTATCCCAATGTTTTAAGCTTTGATAAGATAATTTCAAAACAGATATTTATAAGTCATAACATACCCACTCCCCCCTTTTATTTTTTAAATGCAAGTTCATTCAGGGAATTAGGTTCATCAAAGCTTCTGCCTTTCATAGTAAAAAAAATAGGTCTGCCGCTGGTGGTAAAACCATCTGCGCAGGGATCTGCACTCGGAATAAAACTGGTAAATAATGCAGGGGATTTACCCGATGCTATAATTTCCGCTCTGGGTTATAGTAAAAAAGTAATACTGGAAAAATTTATTGACGGGATAGAACTCGCAGTAAGCATTATTGGAAAAGAAAAACCAAAGACACTCCCGGTAGTAGAGATTGTACCAAAAAAGAAATTCTTCGATTTTGAATCAAGGTCTAAAGTTGGAGAAACAGATTACTTTGCTCCAGCAAGAATATCTTCTTCTCTAGATAAAAAAGTAAAAGAGGTAGCTATTGCAGTTCATAATTCTCTTAAATGCACCAAACTATCCAGGGTTGATATTATGCTGGACAGGAAAGAGAAAATTCCTTACGTTCTGGAACTGAATACTTCTCCCGGCATGACGGATACAAGCCTTCTTCCAATGGCGGCAGAAGAAGCAGGTATATCCTTTGAGGAGCTGGTAGATGAGATTATAAAGATGTCTTTAAGTGACTGATTGACTAAACTTACGTTCTCATT
>SOKC01000096.1 GCA_004376325.1 Actinomycetota bacterium
ATTACAGATATCTTCAGGTTTCTCTCCTTCGATAAATATGTGCCACTGTTTAGTTTCCTCAGGGCACCAGAATGTAGTAAGCAGATTAGATTCAGAGCAAACCTCAATGTCAATTAATTTTTTATCCGGTTTATCGAAATCTGAAACCGGAAGGTCTTCCAGTGCTGAACTCATAAATTCCCTCCATATATCGGCAGGATAAGCTCCACCAACAATAGTTCTTCCGTTTATCGGTTCCATAGGTTTATTTGATTCCAGGTAACCCATCCACACAACAGTAACCAGTTCTGGAGTATAGCCTGCAAACCAGGCATCGTTAGGACCATCTGTAGTGCCGGTCTTACCGGCAGCCGGCCTGCCGATATTAGCTCCTCTGCCGGTTCCACTTTCTATAACTTTTTTTAGGACCTGTGTAACATAGTATGCTATCGGTTTTTCCAGCAATCTGTAGTTTGATTCATTACTGTCCGGGTCATATTGGTATAAAATGTTTCCCTGGTAATCGGTTATCTTTAAAATACATACCGGCTGTCGGTAAATTCCGCCGGAAGCAAGAGTAGAGAAAACTTTACTTAAATCAAGGGGAGTTATGCCTGTTTCAAGTCCGCCAATGGCAATTGCCGGATTATTTCCAATATCATAAATTTCCATTTCATTGCATAGTTTCTCTACATTCTCAGCTCCGACTTTCATTATTAATTGAGCGTAAACTACATTTACAGAATGTATGGTGCCATCTACTACAGACATCTCCTCACTGCCGAATTTTTGTCCGCCATAATTATCAACTATCCAATCCGGACCCTCTTCCATGTCTATTGTAATGGGGCCATTTGGATTAAAAGTATTCTTTGGAGAAAAGTTCTGCATTATTGATTTCATAAGCACCAGTACTTTAAACACAGAGCCGGGCTGTCTCTTTCCCTGGGTTGCAATATTAAATTTACTGGTGCTGTAGTCCTTACCACCAATTAGAGCACAAATATAGCCATTGTCAGGGTTAATACTGATTAGAGAATAAGAAGGTCCAATTTCTTCGGGAAAAACTTTTTTTACTGCATTTTCAGCTTTTTGTTGTAAATTGATATCCAGAGTTGTATAAATCCGTAGTCCTCCCTTAAATACATCATAATCGCTAAATTTTTGATCATATAGATTTTGCTTTACATAGTCTACAAAGTATGGGGCTATTCTGCTGCCAAATTGATCAGAGCCAGAAGTTGATTTCTCATTTAAGATTATTGGCGCAGCCAATGCGTTAAGATACTGGCTGGTTTCAATTAATTCCTGTTCATACATTAATTTCAATACAAGATCTCTTCTTAATTTTGCTTTTTCCACATCATTAAATGGCGAATATAATTCGGGAGCTGTCAGGAGACCTGCCAGTAAAGCAGACTGTGGCAGGTCCAATTCGCTTGCATCTATGCCAAAATATACCTCAGAGGCTTTCTCTATTCCATATGTCCCGGATCCGAAATTTATGGTATTTAAATACATTTCCAGAATTTTATCCTTTGTGTAATTTCTCTCAAGCTGAATGGCAATAAGAGCTTCATTAATTTTTCTGCGAAATGTTTTTTCAGGGCTAAAATAAATATTTTTTACATATTGCTGAGTAATAGTGCTGGCACCCTGAACCCACTGGCCGGCTTTTAGATCCGCTATAAAAGCTCCTATAATTCTTATATAATCAACTCCCTGGTGGTCCCGAAATCTTTTATCTTCAACTGATACAACAGCATCTTTAATATATGGGGACATTTTATTAAAAGAAATAATTTCTCTGTTTTCCTCAGCGTGAAATTCGGTAATCAGACTGCCGTCCAGAGCATAAACTTTAGAAGTTTGAGCAATTGGTGAAGGAGTAAGTTCTTCGAGCGTTGGTAACGTATTGATGTAATATAGGGTTAAAACTACTCCCATAAGTGCGGACAGTAAAAAAATTACTGTTACCATAAATATAAAGAATTTTAAACATCCGCCTAGTTTTTTATGCTTTGGACTCATCATAAAATATTTACTTTCAAATATTACTAAATTACAACTTAAGAAATTTTATATAAAATTTAATTAAATAACAACAGAGCTGTATTTATGAATATTTGAGAGTCTTCGAATTATCCTAAATAGACATAGATATGACTATTATGTTAATATTTATTTTAATTTTCAATTAGAAACATATTTATGGAAAGCAAGAGATGGAAAAAAACTTAAAAAAACAAATGGATATCATTATTCTGGGAACTGAGAGCATTTTAATTGAAGAAGAGTTGGAATGTATTGTTAAAAAATCTATAGAAGAAGATAAGCCCTTGAAAGTTAAACTGGGATTAGATCCGACTTCTCCAGATATTCATCTTGGTCATACTGTAGTTCTAAATAAACTCCGGCAGTTTCAGGATTTAGGTCACAGGGCTATTCTGATAATCGGTGATTATACTGCAAGAATAGGCGACCCTTCGGGTAGATCTACCTTAAGACCGGAACTATCTGCTGAGGATATTGACAGAAATGCGAAGACCTATATGAAACAGGCATTCAAAATTCTTGACCCTGAAAAAACAGAAGTTGTTAAAAATTCAAACTGGCTCAAGTCTTTAAGATTTGAAGATATTTTAAATCTAACCTCCAGATTTACTGTTGCCAGAATGCTTGAGAGAGATGATTTTAAAAAGAGATTTAAAAGCAACAAACCAATAGCAATTATGGAATTTTTGTATCCAATAATGCAGGCATATGATTCGATTGCAATTGAGGCTGATGTGGAATTAGGAGGAACTGATCAGAGATTTAACCTTCTTATGGGAAGGGAATTGCAAAAAGAACTCTCCCGGAAACCTCAAATTGCCATTATTATGCCCATTTTAGTGGGTACTGATGGTATTGAAAAAATGAGTAAAAGTCTGGGGAACTATATAGGAGTAGATGAATCACCTCAGGAAATTTTTGGTAAAGTAATGTCTATACCGGATAATATTATGATAGATTATTTCCGGCTTGTAACCACACTGAATAGTAAAGAAATTAGAGAAATTGAAAATAATATAAAAAAGGAGAAATTAAATCCCTCAATAGCAAAGAGAAAACTGGCAAAAATAATAGTAGAGAATCTATACACTAAAAATGATGCATTAAAAGCAGAAGAAAATTTTGATCTAATTTTTAAGAAAAAAGGAATTCCTGATAAAGTTGAGCAGTATATTATAAATCTAAAAAGTATAAAGAATAAAAAAATAAGTTTAGTACAATTACTTACAGATTCAGGACTTGTCAAATCTAACAGCGAAGCCAGGAGACTGGTTGCTCAAGGAGGAATAAAAATTAATGACAGGAAAATTAATGATCCAAATCTGGAACTTAATTTAAATGATTTAAGTGGAAAAGTAATCCAGAGAGGTAAAAGGCATTTTAGAAAAATAATTACTAAAAATTAAACATGCACGAATATTCTATAACCTGTTCTATAATTAAAATATTAAATGATTTAATAAGAAAACATAAGATAAAAAAAATTAAAAAAATTAATTTTGATTTAAGTCCACTGGCGCATATCGAGCCCCAATCTGTTGAGTTCTATTATAATTTTTTAACAAAAAGCAGTAAAGTTTTAAAAGATGCCAGTCTAAAGTTTAGAAAAGATAAAATAAAAATAGAATGCAGCATTTGCGGTAAAAGTTTTAAATCAGAAAATATTGTTTCTAATTGTGTTTATTGTTCAGGGAATAAATTAAGGATAATAAATTCTGATGATATCAAAATAATGTCGATAGAGACATAGTCTTATTTTTTGTGTTGACTTAAACTGGCGCTATAGTTAAAATAAAAGCAATTAAAAACGGCATTAATAATTACTTGGTTTGTAACTTAATTTGCACGGATAACGACAGGTATTATTAGCGATAAAAAGATAATTTTAATAAAATAAAAGGCAGTTTATGGTTTTTATAAGTAGATGTTATCTTAAATGTTTTATAAAGTTGCTAATGATAATTTTGGTAAAATAATGAACCAGGAGGTAAGTTAATAGTTAGTTTAAAATAAATTGTCTTTAGTGTTTATAATGAGTTTTTTTAGAGTAAAAAAGTTGTAGCTCTAATATGTAAATATTAGATTTTTATAAATATTAGAAATATTTAGTTTAAAATCAGTTAGTGCAAATTAATTTATAAGTCGGGTGGTTAACTCGACTTTTTTATTTGGAAGGAAGGTTTACAAAATGGATTTGTTAATAAAAATAGTTACATTGGCTATGGCAATAGTACTGGGCTTTTTTATAGGCTTTTTTTATAGAAAATATATAATAGATTCAAAACTAAGTTCTGCAGAGCAAAAGGCAAACTTACTTTTGAGTAATGCCAAAAAAGAAGCGCAGGCTATTAAAAAAGAAGCATTGCTGGAGGGTAAAGAGGAGATTCAAAATTTAAAAACAGGTGTTGAGGAAGAAACCAAAAAGCAGAGATTCGAACTTAAAAAGATGGAAAATAGGTTACTGGACCGGGAGGATTCTATTGAGAAAAAGAATCATTATCTGGAGAAGAAAGAACAGACAATAAATCAAAAAAAAGAGGAACTCGAAAGTAAAAATAAAAAATTAGATGAATTGCTAAATAAAGAAATACTAAGGCTTGAAGCTATTGCTGAACTTACTAAAGAAGAGGCAAAAGCAATTCTAATTAAAAAAATAGAAGAAGAGGCGAGATATGAATCTGCAAAAGAAATCAGGAATATTGAGGCAAAGTTAAAAGAAGATGCTGAGGCTATGGCTAAAAAAATAATTTCTCAGGCCATACAAAGATGCGCGCTGGACCATGTTAGTGAAACAACAGTATCTGTAGTAAATTTACCCAATGATGAAATGAAGGGAAGAATAATAGGAAGAGAAGGCAGAAATATAAGAGTTTTTGAAAATCTTACCGGTATAAATATAATTGTAGATGATACTCCTGAAGCTGTAATATTATCTTCATTTGATCCGGTAAGGAGAGAAATTGCAAGGGTAACGCTGGAAAATTTGATAATGGACGGAAGAATCCACCCTGCAAGAATTGAAGAAATGTATGAAAAAGCATGTAAAATTATCAATAGTGAGATTAAATTAGAAGGTGAGCAGGCTGTTTTTGATACCGGCATATCTGAACTAAATCCAGGAATTGTAAAAGTTCTGGGTAGATTAAAATACAGAACCAGTTATGGACAGAATGTGCTGCTTCATTCAAAGGAGGTTGCCTATGTAGCAGGTGTGATTGCAGCTGAACTTGGTATGAATGTTAAAAAAACAAAGAGAGCCGGGCTATTGCATGATATTGGAAAAGCATTAACTCATGATATAGAAGGGTCACATGCAATTATCGGAGCTGAACTGGCTAAAAGACTTAATGAAGATGAGGAGATCTGCCACGCAATAGAATCACATCATAATGAAGTCGAAGCTAGATCTGCATTAGATGTAATTATACAGGCAGCAGACCAGATATCGGGTGGAAGGCCTGGCGCCAGAAGAGAGACACTGGAAAGTTATGTTAAAAGACTGGAAAGCCTGGAAAAAATTGCTACTGATTTTAAGGGAATAGAAAAAGCTTATGCAATACAGGCTGGAAGAGAAATAAGAGTTATGGTTAAACCGGAAGAAGTTGATGAAGATATGTCTTTTGTGCTGGCTAAAGAAATAGCGAGAGAAATAGAAAAAGAAATGGAATATCCTGGGCAGATAAGGGTAACTGTAATCAGAGAAAGTAGAGCCGTTGAATATGCAAAATAGTTCTGATATAAAAAGATTTCTGTCTGAATTAAAAATAAAAGATTCACTGAATATTGAAGAAGATTTAGGGGATGGATATGTCAAGTTAAAGATTTCAGAAGCTGAAAGGAGACAGGCTCTTCAGGACATAAATTGTGTTGAAGATATAATCGTAGAACTACTCCGGAATAGCCGGGATGCAGGCAGCAAGAATATCTTTATTGGAACAAAGAAAATTGAAGATAAAAGAAGAAAAATTTACTTTATAGATGACGGTAATGGTATCCCTCCCAATTTGCAGAAGCTTATTTTTGAATCAAGAGTAACTTCAAAGCTGGAAAATGGAGTAAAAGACCCTTACGGTTTTCATGGCAGGGGAATGGCATTATTTTCAATAAAATTAAATGTTGATGATATAAGCATAGTTTTTTCTGATAAGTCAAAAGGTGCCTCATTTTATATAGATATAGATCTCTTAAAAATTCCTGAAAAAAAAGACCAGTCTGTAATACCTCAGATAATCAAAACGGACGGGGATTTAAGTATTATAGGTGGTGTAAATAATATTATAAAAACTATCATTGAGTTTCAGCTTCAAAATAAGGATATTAATTTTTTTTACGGAAGTCCAACTCAGATATTAGCTACTATGAGGGAAGTTCTAAGAAAAGATAAGAAATATGACAGTTATCCAAAATTTGACCGGTGGGAAAAATTAAAAAACTTTATTGGTAAAAATAAGATAAAGATAACAGAAATTCCGGTACTTACCGATAATTACAATTTAATGGATATAATTTCTAAAAATATATTTAATATGGATATATCCCAGAGAGGTATTCAAAGAATTATATATAATGAAATTAAAGCGCTGGAGCCACTTAAAATTGATCTGGACAGTAACTTAAGGGAACAAGTTAATAATTTAAGTGAAGATGAAGTGGACAGTAAGCCGGATAAAAAACTGGTGCTTTATGACGAGTCCAGGTTAGCAAGCAGGTTTAAAGATGAAGAGATAAGATGTATAATTAAAACCCTGGAAGATAAGATTAAAGAATTAGGCGAAAAGTATTTTATTACCACCAGTAAAAACATAGAATACAAGAAGGCAAATAATATAATAAAATTATTAATTGAATTGAAGCAAAAAGAATAAAAATTAAAATAGCAAGAATAATAATATGGATGATAGTATTAAATTGCTCAGGGTTTCTTCAAAATCAAAACCCAATTCAGTAGCGGGCGCAATAGCGGGAATAATTAGAAGCGATACCAGGGTTCAAATCCAGACTATTGGCGCAGGAGCATTAAATCAGGCAATAAAAGGTGTTGCTATAGCCAGAGGTTTCATAGCTCCTACCGGCCAGGATCTGGTATGTATACCTTATTTTAAGGATATTGAAGTAAATGGAGAAGTAAAAACTGCTATTGTTCTTACTGTTGAATCCAAATGATTGCTTAATACTTGTTAAATAACCTTTTTAAATATATCTGCAAATCACTTTTTATCGAAGGATATCTACACTGATGAAAGCATATATAAAAACTTTTGGATGCCAGATGAATGAAAATGATTCTGAAAGAATAATGTATTTACTTGAAGAAGAGGGATATGAGAGGACCTATGATATTGCGGCATCTGATCTTATAGTATTGAATACCTGCACGGTAAGAGAGAAAGCAAAGAACAGATTGTACGGCCATATAGGAAATTTAAAAAGATTAAAGAGTAAAAATAAAGATATTTTAATTTGTATTGGCGGATGTACAGCTCAGAGTATGAAGGAAAAGATAATAGAGGACTTTCCTTTTGTAGATATTGTTTTCGGTACCCACAATATTCCTGAATTTCCTGAATTAATTAAAAAGAGTATTTTAACCAACAGAAGTATTTGTTCTATTAAGGATAATGGGTTTGACCCTGACCTTTTCAAAGTCAAAAGGGAGTATAATTTTAAGGCATTTGTACCCATAACTATTGGATGTAACAATTATTGTTCATATTGTATAGTTCCTTTTGTAAGGGGAAGGGAAAAATCTGTAGAAGTAAAAAAAATTATAAGAAATATTGAAGGACTGGTATCCCGGGGAGTAATAGAAGTAACACTTCTTGGCCAGAATGTTAATTCATATGGAAAGGATCTGAATGAGGGGTGCACATTCTCTGAGTTGCTGGAGAAAGTGTCAGATATAAAGAGACTTAAAAGAATCAGATTTATTACTTCACATCCAAAAGACTTTTCAAGAAGCATTATTGATATCATTAAGAATAGGGATAACCTTGTAAAACATATTCATCTTCCCCTGCAGGCAGGGTCAAACAAGGTTTTAAAAGAAATGAACAGGAATTATACAAGAGAAGATTACCTTAACATAATAGAAAATATAAGAGAAGAAATTCCTGATTGTTCTATTACTACTGATATAATAGTCGGTTTTCCTGGTGAAGAGAGATATGATTTCCTGGAGACCCTGGATATGGTGAGGAAAGTTAGATTCAACAGGGCATTTACGTTTATATATTCGCCTAGAGAAGGAACTAAAGCATCAAAGATAAAAGACCATATTTTGCTGGAGGAAAAGAAGAAATGGTTTAAAGAATTACTTGAGACTCAAAACAGGATTTCTGATGAAGAAAATAAAAAATTTATTGGTAAAAAGTTTAAAGTATTAGTTGAAGGTAAAAGTGTAAAAGACGGTAACTTACTGGAAGGCAGGATGGAAAATAATACTATAGTAAATTTTAAGGGTAATACCGGTCTTATTGGAAAAATTGTTTCAGTAATTATTACCAGAGCTAAAACATTTTACCTTATGGGAGACTTAGCTCGCAAGAATTATGTCTAATAATATAAATAAAATGAAAATTATAAAAAAAACTGACTTAAGTTTAATCAAATCTAAATTAAAAAATGATCATATCAATTTTAATAAACTGCTTGAGGAATTAATTAACCAGAAGAAAGTTATTGTTATTTGCGGCCCAACCTGTGCCGGCAAAAGTAGAATTGGTATTATTCTTGCAAAACTGCTAAATACAGATATTATCTCGGTAGATTCAATGCAGGTTTACAGGGGAATGGATATTGGAACTGATAAATATAATATAGAAGATTATGGAATTAAACAATTTATGATAGATACTTTTGAACCGGATCACAACCTGAGTGTCATAGAATTTAAAGAAATGTGCAGGGATATAATCGAAAAAAATTTTTTTTACGCCAGAAAAATTCCTTTGCTTGTAGGCGGTTCAGGGCTTTACATAAGAGGGGTGATAAATGATATAGATCCAGTGCCCGCTGAAAATAAATCAGTAAGAAAAAGGCTAAAGGAAGAAATAAAAAACAAGGGTCTTAAAAAATATTATTTGAAATTGAAAAATATAGACGAAAAATATGCAAAAAAAATAAGTGAAAATGACCAGAGAAGGATAATAAGAGCGTTAGAAGTTTATGAGACCGTAGGTTTACCTTTTTCTGATTTACAAAATGCATGGAAAAATAAAAAATCTACATATAAAGCTGTTCTTATTGGTCTTAAAATGGAGAGAGAAAAACTGTACAGACATATTGAAAACAGGGTAGAAAAAATGTTTAGCAGGGGATTGGTAGTAGAAGTAAAGAACTTGATTGCAAAAGGATATAAAGATTGCAATAGTATTTTGCAGGCGGTTGGCTACAAAGAAGTTGTAAAGTACATAAATGGGGAAATAAATCTTCATGAATGTGTAGATGAGGTTAAGAGAAATACCAGAAGACTGGCTAAAAAACAGATGACCTGGTTTAGGGCTGACCCAGGAATAAAATGGATAAGAACTGATAGTTATGATAATATAATAGACCTGATAGTGGATATTCTTAATATAATTAATAATAGTGTTGAGTAAAAACTTTTTTTTATTTATTTTTTATTAAATAATCGCCAAAATAATTAATTAGTATACTGATAATAATATTTCTAGTTAAAGGAATGAGATGAAAAAAATTAAATTTTCAAAGTTTAACGGGCAGGGCAATGATTTTATAATAATTAATGCAACTACTGGTATGTATGATTTATCTAAAATACAAATAATTAAAATGTGCAATAAAAATTATGGTATTGGAGCAGATGGTCTGATACTGGTCAGGACATCAGAAGTATCTGATTTAAAAATGGAATATTATAATTATGACGGTTCGATTGCAGAAATGTGTGGAAATGGCATAAGATGTATGGCAAGATTTGCATACGAAAACAATCTAATAAAAAGTAAAAATATCAGTATTGAAACTCTTGCAGGAATTAAAAAGATATCAATTGATACTAAAGATAATAAAGTAGAAAACATAAAAGTTGACATGGGAACACCTGAATTAAGACCGGAAAATATTCCTGTAAATATAAAAAATAAGACTGAGATTTTTAACCATAAAATATCTATAGACTCAAAAGAATTTTTTATTAACTGTGTCTCAATCGGTAACCCTCATTGTGTTATATTTCTTCAAGAAGGTGAAGATATAAATACTATTCCATTAAGCAAATGGGGTTTTAAACTGGAGAATTATAAAATTTTTCCAAATAAAACCAATGTAGAGTTTGTTCAAATTAAAAATGATAAGGAACTAAATATGAGGGTATGGGAAAGGGGAATAGGTGAGACCCTGGCGTGCGGTACAGGAGCGTGCGCTGCAGCGGTATGCGCAATTAAATTAAAAAAAGTTAAAGGCAATAATATTACTGCCAATTTAATGGGTGGAAAATTAAATATAATATTGGATCCTTCATTTACAAATGTTTTTCTTGAGGGTAGTGTAGATCATAATTTTGATGGCGAATACTTGTTATAAAAAATAATTTTCAAAGAGGTGAAGAGAGGAAAGTAATGCAATTTGAGGAGTCTGAAAGATTAAAAATGTTACCCCCATATTTATTTGCTGAAATTGATAAAATTATAAATAGGAAAAAAGAAGAAGGATTAGATGTAATAAGCCTTGGTATAGGCGATCCTGATATTCCAACATCAAATGATATTGTCGAAGTTCTTTGCAGGGAAGCCAATAATCCTGAAAATCACAGATATCCTTCAAGTTATGGTTTAAAAATTTTCAATAAAGCTGTATCCAGATTTTATTATGAAAGGTTTAATGTAACCCTTAATCCAGATAGGGAAGTTATACCCCTTATAGGTTCAAAAGAAGGTATAGCAAGCGTAGCATACACTTTTATAAACCCTGGTGATTATACAATAGTAACCAGCCCTTCTTATTTAGTATATAAAATCAGTACAATATTTGCCGGTGGAATACCCTATACGATACCTCTGGAAGAAAAAAATAATTTCTTATTCAACGTAAATGACATTGATCCGGAGATAGTAAAGAAAGCAAAAATTTTGTATATTAACTATCCCAACAATCCAACATCGGCAATATGTGATATAAACTTTTTCGAAAAAATAGTAGATTTTGCAGAAAAAAATGAAATAATTATCTGCCATGATAATGCTTATTCAGATACTTACTGCGGTAATAATAAGCCAATAAGTTTCTTAAATGCCGGTGGTGCAAAGAATGTAGGAATAGAGTTAAATTCACTTTCAAAGACATTCAATATGACAGGATGGAGAATTGGATATGCGGTCGGTAATGAGGAAATAATTGAAAGTCTGGGTAAATATAAGACTAATGTGGATTCCGGTGTTTTTGATGCTATTCAATATGCTGCTGCAGGAGCCCTGGAAAATTACAAGAAACATACTGAATATAATAATAAAATTTATAATAAGAGAAGAGAAATGGTTAAAAAAGCGCTGGATGACATTGGAATTGATTATTATAATTCTAATGCTACTATATATGTATGGGCAAAAGTTCCTCAAGGATTTACTTCTGAATCATTTTCCAAAATGATACTTGACAGGGCAAATGTAGTAATAACTCCGGGCAGTGCTTTTGGAGAATATGGGGAAGGATATATCAGGATTTCACTGACTATAGCTGACAATAGATTGGAGGAAGCATTAAACAGGATAAGAAATGTATTATAAAGTAGTAATAGCGACAATATAATTTATGATAAGAGAAAAAGTTCTTTTAGTTTTTATTAATTTTGAAAACTTTAGAAATAATACTACAAAAAAGCAGCGACATCTCAAAACCGTAAATGAAAATATAGAAGAACTAAAAAATTTAACTATCAGTGCCGGTGCTGATGTTGAAGAAATATTATGCCATAAACAAAATAAGCCAAATCCTAAATATTTCATAAGTACCGGTAAATTAGAGGAAATTAAAAATATTGTAGATAATAAGGAAATAGAACTAGTTATTTTTGATAATGAAATTACCCCCACCCAGCAGAGAAATCTCCAATTAAAACTTGATACCAAAGTCCTGGATAGAACTGCGCTGATTCTGGATATTTTTGCACAGAGAGCGCATAGCAGGGAAGGCAAGCTACAGGTGGAACTGGCGCAGTTGAACTATCTTCTTCCAAGACTGACTGGTAAAGGAATTGAACTTTCAAGATTGGGTGGTGGAATTGGAACCAGGGGTCCCGGAGAGACTAAACTAGAAGTAGATAGAAGAAAAATAAGAAAGAGAATCAGTTTCCTTGAAAAGAAAATATATCAAATAGGCGTACAGAGAGATACACAGAGAAAAAAGAGAGAAGAAAGAAATATATTCAAGATAGCATTAGTAGGGTATACCAATAGTGGTAAATCTACGTTACTTAATGCTGCCACTGATTCAGATGCTTATGTTGAAGACAGGCTTTTTTCTACCCTTGACTCAACTACGCGAAAATTAAAAATATATCCTAATTCTGAAGTCTTGATTTCAGATACAGTCGGATTTATTGAAAAATTACCGCATCAGTTAATAGCATCTTTCAAATCCACTTTAGAAGAAGTTAAAAGATCAGATCTATTACTGCTTATTGTTGATGTATGCAATACTGATTTTGAGAATAATATTTACAGTGTAAAAGAAGTTCTAAAAGAAATTGGCGTATGGCAAAAGCCGGTGTTATTGGTTTTTAACAAAATTGATAAATTAAGCAGGGAGGAGCTTAATAGTTTAAAAATAAAATATAAAAATTCAGTGTTTATATCTGCTTTAAAAAGAAGTGGACTGCCTGAACTGTACTTAAGAATAAAAAAAATGATTGAAAGACATTATTTAAATATAATTGTAAAGATTCCCTATAATGAAAATAAAATTATGTCTTTTATTTACAACAACTGTCAGGTTTTAAGGCGTAGAGATTTAGGGAACAGTACTATATTAAATTTAAATGTGAATTCAAAATATTGCTCTATATTATCCAGATATATATGCAGGGGAAGAGAGAGCAGAGAAGCTAATATTGGCTAAAAATATTTTCTAATTACCCCTATTACTTTTCCAAGTATTTTAACGTCATCTACAACTACCGGTTTCATATAATCATTTTCGGGCATTAATTTTATATTTTTATCAGTTTTAAAAAATCTTTTAACTGTAGCTTCATCTTCCAGTAAAGCTACGATTATTTCACCATTTATGGCATTATCCTGTTTCCTTACAATAATATAATCCCTGTCCAGTATCCCCGCATTTACCATACTGTCTCCTCTTACATGAAGAATAAACACTTCTTTTTTTCCCTTCACAAAATCCGATGTAAGCGGGAAATAATCTTCAATGTTTTCATCTGCTAAAATTGGCCTACCTGCTGCTATATTTCCAACTACAGGAATATAGACAAGATTATTAAAACCACGGTCAATTGTTTCATCTTCCTGCCTGGATAGTAGGGAAATAGCGCGTGGTTTGGATTGATCTCTTTTTATGTATCCTTTCTCTTCAAGCTTTTTTAAATGGGAATGAACTGTTGCTGAGGAACTTAAACCCACTGCCCTGGCTATTTCTCTTATAGATGGGGGGTATCCGGATTTTTTAATTTTTTTACTGATAAACTTTAATATTTTTTCCTGTCTGGAGCTGATATTACT
>SOKC01000070.1 GCA_004376325.1 Actinomycetota bacterium
ATTAATTAATTTCCTCATTATAGAATATCTTTATATTTTCCCACAGGTCTGTATTTGAATAAATATCATCACCGGAAGCCTGGTTGCCGTCATTTTTATAATTCTGTTCAGATTCATCATCCTTAAGAACTACAGAAAAATTGGTCTCATCACCTGCAGTCATATTAAACTGCTTTCTGGCTTCAAGCTCTATAGCTTCTTCTCCATATAAGCTTTTTTCAAGCGCTAGAAGATTGATATTCTCATTCCTGTACCAGTTTAGCTTCTCTTCCAGCTCTACTATCTTTTCTCTTTTTTCTACAATACTTTTTATCTGATTTATAGAGGTAAGGATAATAATTACGATAAAAATTAAGAAGATGGCAATAGAAATATTTATTTTAGCCTTTCTGGAAAATCTGCTGACAATTTTAATATTATCATCCATTTTAATTTTGCTGCTATGTTTATATTACTTCTTTATTTACTACATTAAATGACAGCTCGCTAAAATTAATACATATATTTTTGTAAGTATAACATATGCTACAATAATGCCAATATCTTATAAATTTTAGTAATATTTTATAAATTAAGACTAAAAAAATAAAGTTGTTGTTTTTAATTGCCAATTTTATTAAAATATCAACCTATATGTTAGATTTTTTCAATAATTGAACTCAAAAATGTAATGAAAGACATACCTTTATTTTCTTCCAGGACCCAAAAAAAAATCGCCGAACGGGTATTGCTTGGTTTTGCAATAGCTATAATACTTGGCTCGCTAATTTTATTAATCCCCCAGATGACCCAAAATGGAAAAATTAGTTATATAGATGCAGTTTTTACTTCCACTTCAGCCATCTGTGTTACAGGGCTGGTAGTCCAGGACACACCAACATATTTTACCGATCTTGGTAAAATTGTAATACTTATCTTCATGCAAATTGGCGGACTGGGGATCATGACCGTCGGTTCCATTTTTGGATTAATTCTGGGAAGAAAAATACAAATTAGAGATAGATTTTATATCAATACCAGTTTCGGCGCAAAACAGCCGTTTAGCGCATCCAAATTTTTCATGGTAATAGCAGGTACTACATTTACCATAGAATTCATTGCATTTATTATTATGACTGCTATTTTATATTTTAAGCAGTTTTATCCACTGAAAGCATCAATGACTTTTAGCTTATTCCACACCGTTAGCGCTTTTTGCAATGCAGGTTTTTCTCTTTATTCTAACAGTCTGCAAAGTTTTAGCTCAGATATTCCTCTAAATTTAATATTTATGGTTTTAATTGTACTTGGAGGAATCGGTTTTCCTGTAATTTCTGAGATTATTTCTTTCAGGAGAGTAAAACATTTTTCCCTGCATGCAAAAGTGGTTATGATCACCACTGCCTCTTTGATACTGATTGGAGCAGTTATGTTTTTTCTTCTTGAGTTTAATAACCCGGAATCAATTGCAGGCAGGCCTCTTTCAACTAAAATTCTATCCAGCTTCTTCCAGTCAATCACTGCCAGAACAGCTGGTTTTAACACCATTAACACTGCCAGCTTAAATGTTGCCACTATTTTCTTTCTTGCCTTCTTTATGTTTATAGGAGCATCGCCGGGAGGAACTGGAGGTGGCATAAAAACTACCACTTTCGTTGCTGTGACTGCAGGTGGTTTAAGCTCCATCAGAGGAAGAAGCGAGGTCACATTACTTAAAAGAAAACTGCCAACAAGTTTAATATACAGAGCTTTAACCCTGACCATTACCGCAATTGCATTAATTATAATTTCAACAATCGGGATACTGGTATTTGAGAGATACTCTTTAAAAGAAGTTTTATTTGAAGTAATATCGGCATTTGGTACCGTGGGTTTAAGTACCGGAATTACACCAGCACTTTCTACACCAAGCAAGATAATATTGATACTTACTATGTATATTGGTAGAATTGGTATCAGCACTTTATCTGTAGCTATTGCAATAAGAGGTATAGTTAATAAAATAACTCATCCTGAAGAAACAATAACAATTGGATAGGAATTATGAAAAAACAATTTTTAGTAATAGGATTAGGAAGATTTGGAGTAAGTGTTGCTGGAACATTAACAGAAGCCGGCTACAGCGTGGTAGGTATAGATCAGTCTGAAGACCGGATTCAAAGGGTTTCTGAAGAGATAGCAGATGTAATAAAATGCGATGCAACAGATGCAGATATATTGGAATCTATAGGTATCTCTGATTATGAAGCAGTTATTGTATGCATCGGAGAAAAATACATCCAAAACTCAATACTGGTAACCTTGCTTCTTAAAGAAAAAGACGCAAAAAAGATAATTGCTAAAGCAGGAACTAAAACACAGGGAAGGGTGCTTTCAAAGGTTGGCGCAGACATTATAGTATATCCCGAAAAAGATATGGGAGAAAGAGTTGCGAGAAGCCTGGTAAGTTCCAATATTATTGATTTTCTGAGGGTCAGCCCGGATGTAAGTATTATTGAAATACCCGCACCTGAAACGTTAGTTGGAAAGAACTTAATCGAACTAAATTTAAGACACAGATACGGGGTAACTATAATAAGTATAAAAAACAGTAAAAACGAAATTATGTCTCCTCCTGATGTCAACTATAAATTTCAGAAAGATGATGTCCTGACATTAATTGGAGAGGACAAACTGTTAAGAAAACTGCGGTTCACAGAAGATTAAGCTGTGTGAACCTTCCCAGGTATCGTCCCAGGTATAACTTATTCCACCTCTTCTACATTTATAAGATTGGTGGTGCCCGGTTTATTTACTAAAACCCCTGCAGTAATAATCACTCTATCGCCTGTATTTATATATTTAAGTTTTTTCGAAACATTTATAGACTCATCAATCATCATATCAATATTTTTAGTAAATTTCATTCTTACCGGAACAACACCCCAGCTTATCATCAACTGTCTTACTACCCACTGGTTGGGACTGGCGCCAATTATCATGCTCCTGGGCCTGTTTTTGGAAACCTGCCTGGCTGTGTGTCCAGACTCGGTTGAAGAAATAATAGCTTTCGCATTCAGCATATTGGAAATTTCACGAGAAGCAAAGCTTATGGCTTCCGTAATAGTATCCTGGGTAATTCTTAATTTTTTTCTTAAGATAACATCATTTCGTAAAATGGCATCATAATCCAGAGAGGCTTCAGTTTTATTTATTATTTTAACCATCATTTTTAAGGATTCCAGGGGATACTTGCCGACCGCAGTTTCCCCGGAAAGCATAACCGAATCCGAACCATCTATAATTGCATTTGCCACATCACTTACTTCAGCTCTTGTAGGCCTGGGATTTCTCATCATAGAATCCAGCATTTGTGTAGCAGTGATTACAGGCTTACCTGATATATTGGCTTTTTTTATAATCCTTTTCTGGATATGGGGGATTTCCTCTGCGTTCATTTCAATTCCCAGATCTCCTCTGGCTATCATAACAGCGTCCGCTGAATTTAAAATACTGTCAAAGTTTTCAACCGCCTCATGTTTTTCAATCTTTGCAATAACCATTGCGTGACTTTTTTTACCGCTTATTATTCTTTTGATTTTTTCTATATCATATGAATTTCTTACAAAAGATTGGGCTATGAAGTCTACTTCCAGTTTTAAACCAAGATTTAAAAATTCCAGATCCTTTTTGGTAACCGAAGCCGCACTTATATGTACACCCGGAAGATTAATTCCCTTATTGGAACTCAGCAGTCCACCGGTTATAACTTCGCAAACAGCTGACTTTTTGGGTATATTAATATCCAGCACTTTGCACTCAATCAAACCATCATCTATAAAAATACAGCTGCCCTTTTTAATATCTTCTATAAATTTATCATAAGTAACCTTAATTATATTATTTATACCAGAGTGACTGGAATCACAATTATCGGCTACAGTAAAAACAACTTTTTGCTTTCTTTCCAGTCTTATCTTATTTTTTAAATCACCTACCCTGATTTTAGGGCCCTGCAGGTCCAGTATTATTGCTGTGTTTCTTTTAAATTCCTTTGAAACCCTTCTGATTTTTTCTACTATTTCCATAACCTCTTCGGAGTCACTGTGAGAAGTATTTATCCGGGCTACGTCCATCCCGCCAGTTATTAGCTCTTTTAAGATATTTCCTTCTTTACTGGCAGGTCCAATAGTACAAATTATTTTGGTCTTTCTCATGGCAGCTCTCTTTTTGCAATTTCCCATAATTTGTCTTTTTCTTTCAGCGGCAGTTTTTTAAAATCCAGATTATTTTCATCAGCATATTTCTCCATAAAATTAAATCTTCTTACAAATTTTTTACTTACTTCATATAGGCTTTCTTCACAATCTACGCCTGAACGCCTGCTGAAATTTATTATACTAAAAAGGACATCTCCGATTTCATCAAATACCCGGCTTTTTCTGCCTTCCCTTACTTCTTTTTCAAGTTCAGTCAGCTCTTCTTTTATTTTGTCAATTATATCAATTGCCTTATCCCAATCAAAACCCAATCTTGAAGCTCTATTTTGAATTTCAGAAGCATAATGGAGAGACGGTAGGGACCTTGGGATTCCTCTAAAAATTGAATCAGGTTTTTTAAATTTCTCTTTTCTTTCTTTTTTCTTGATAGCCTCCCAGTTTGCCAATATCTCATCGCTACTGCTCAAAGTCATTCCCTGAAAAACGTGAGGATGCCTTCTTATCAACTTCTTTATAATGCTTCGCAACACTTCACTTATATTAAACTTTTTATTTTCAGATGCAATCTGGCTGTGAAAAACTATTTGTAGCAGCAGGTCACCTAATTCTTCTTTAAGTCCCTCATAATCATCATTCTCAATACTCTCAACAGCCTCATAAGTTTCTTCAATTAAATTCCTCTTGATAGTCTTATGGTTTTGCTCTCTGTCCCATATACAACCATCAGGCGATCTGAGCTTTCTCATTATATCCACCAGAATAGCAAATAGTTTGCTGCTGTCATTGATTTTGTCTATATTTCCTAAATCCCTGCTATTTAGTTGAAATTTCATTCGCTTTCCTCTTCAGTACTGTTTAGTGTCCCTTCCACATCTGTGAAATATTCAATATTAACTTCTTCTATTAGTGAAAAAATAAAATCCTCCCATTTTTCCATCTTATGTAAATTCAACAGGTATGCGTTTATGGATTCTTCAACTTCATCAAATTTCTGGATATATTCTTCCTGACGGTCAAAAACCTTTATAATGTGAAATCCATATTTGGTTTCAACAATCTCACTTACTTCCCCCACATCCAGAGAGAATAATGCTTCTTCAAATTCCTCAATCATCTGTCCTTTGCTTATATAACCTAGATCTCCCCCACTGGCCGCACTTGCACTGTCGTCTGAATATTGCCGGGCCAGAACTTCAAAATCTACGCCATTTTTTAATTTATCTTTCACCATTTTTATTTTTTCTAGAGCCTCCTCTTTTCCCTCCTCAGTCTCTTCAGAATTATCTTCTACCCACGGAAATATGGCCAGGATATGGCTCGCTTTAACTCTGGCTGGAACTACAAATAATGTTTTTTTATTATCATCATAATATTGTTTTATCTCCTGGCCGGTCACAATTACATCTGCAGTGACTACTTCAAAAATTTTACTTCCGAGCATAAGGCTCCTGAAGTAATTTTCAAGAAATTTTCTATCTATGTCCATATCCTTTAAACCCTTCTTAAAATCCTCTCCCGAGGAATAAGAACCAATTATCAATTCAATCTGTTTGTCAACTTCCTCACTGCTTACGGTAATATTATTTTCCTCTGCGTACTTTTCAAGAAGTTTTGTAACAATGAGAGAATCAATTATACTGGCTTCCAGAGTTTTTAACTCCTCTTCATCCTCAGTTAATTCGCTACTCGTGCTCTGTTTTTTATAAAAATTAATATAAGTATCGACTTCCTTTTGCTTTATTTCTATTCCATCCACCCTGACTACTGTCTTGCTGCAGCCAGCAAACAAAAAAACAAAAACGAAAATAAATAGCATAATTATGCAGATAACGCTTCTCTTCAATCTTTACCTTCTTTCCTTTTATTGAATATTATATGAAACTCATTATATCATTTAGGCTTCCTAAGACTAAATCTAAATCAATATTTTTACTAACTTTTTTTATTATTATTCTTTTGGAAACCGGTTCGTATGACAGGTTCTTATTCTTTCTATTCATTTCACCGGCCTTGCCCTGAGACATATCCACTTTTTTCAAGTAAATTCCCTTCTCATCAGAGAAAACGAGCTTTTCTATCTTTGCTTTCCTGAGTAAATATTTTAATTTGGCTATATTTACAAGATTATCTACCACCAGCGGCGCTTTTTTATACCGCAAGTTCATACCCTTCCTGACCTGGTCTATTTCACCAAGACTTTTTGCATTTCCCAATATCTTATAAATATTAACTCTGTCTCTTTCACTTTCAATATAACTTTTTGGGATATAGGCACTTACTGGCAGGTCAATTTGAACATTAATATCCTCTTCAATCTTTTTACCTTTAAGTTTTTCAATCTCTTCTTTTACTATCTGACAGTACATATCAAAACCCACGCTATTTATGTGACCATGCTGCCTTGGACCTAATATTTCCCCTGCTCCCCTTATTTCCAGGTCTCTCATTGCTATATTGTATCCTGAACCAAGGTCGGTATATTCTGTCAAAGTCTTAAGCCTTTGAAACGCAGGAAGACTTAGATTTCCCCTGCCGGGATAGAATAAATAAGAATAAGCTCTCTCAGAAGACCTACCCACCCTGCCCCTCAATTGATACAGCTGAGATAATCCAAACAGATGTGAATTTTCAACTATTAATGTATTTACATTCGCAATATCCATTCCGGATTCTATTATTGAAGTGGTCAGCAGTATATCGTATTTTTTATTTACAAAATCACTCATTATTTCTTCTATCCTGCTGCCGTCCATCCGGCCATGAGTCAGAGCAACTCTTGCTTCCGGGACTAATTGCTGCAGCTGGATTTTCTTATTTTCTATACCGGATATTCTATTGTATACATAATATACCTGCCCTGCCCTGGCCAGTTCCCTCTCTATAGCTCTTCTTACAACCTGATAGTCAATCTCACCCACAAAAGTTTCTATTGGGTTCCTACCCTCCGGATGAGTTTCAATTAATACAATATCCCTGACTCCAGTAAGAGACATATACAGTGTCCTGGGAATAGGGGTAGCGCTTAAGGTCAGTACATCCACTTCAGTTTTTAACAACTTTATCTTTTCCTTGCTTCCGACTCCAAATTTCTGTTCTTCATCTACAATTATAAGACCCAGGTCTTTAGGCCTTATATCTTCCTGGAGAATGCGATGGGTTCCAATTATCATATCTATTTTGCCGTCATTAAAATCTTTCACTATGTCTTTTTGTTTTTTTCTTGATCTAAATCTGCTTAAGACTTCTAAAATGACAGGGTAGTTTTTATACCGCTCGCTGAAGGTCTGGTAATGCTGATCAGCAAGAATGGTGGTCGGGACCAGCATCAGAACCTGTTTCCCATTTTCTATTACCTTAAAAGCTGCCCTTACGGCAACCTCAGTTTTCCCGAATCCTACATCTCCAATTACCAGAATGTCCATTGGTTTAGATTTACGCATTGCATTCTTTACATAATTTATGGCTTTAATTTGATCAGGGGTCTCCTTAAACGGAAATAAATCTTCTATCTCCTTTTGCCAGGGGCTATCAGCAGGAAATGCATAACCACTGGCAGAATTTCTCTCAGCATATAATTTAGCAAGGTCAATAGCAAACTTATGGACAGATCTCCTTACCCTTCTTTTAAGACTATCCCAATGTTTAGAACTAAGAGAGGTTACTACCGGTTTTTTTGCGCCAACATATTTACTGATGCGGTCAGCCTGCCAGGTTGGAACATATAGCTTATCATTATTTGCATATTCTATAAAAAAATATTCCCTTTTATAATCGCCAATCTGCTCTGAGATAATATCAATATATTTTCCAATACCATGGTTTTTATGAACTATATATTCCCCGGGCTTAAAATACTCAAGCTCACTGCCAGTAGAAATCTTTTTTTCAGAGATCTGGTACTGCATTTGGTCATAAATATCCAGTTCCCCATATAATGAAACGTCTCTTGACTGGTAACCTCTGTATAACCTGCTGTTCGAGATACTGACAACACCTGATTTGAGTAAATTATATTTAACTTCAACTCCATCTCTTAAATAGCTATAGGATATGGAACTGCCTAAAAATAATTCTTCTATCTTCTTTCTTCTTTTACTTCCATCAATAGAAATAATAACCTTCCTGCCGCTTTTTAAATCTTTTTTTATATTCCTTATAAAAACAATGGAATTTCCAAAACCTTTCTTCTGCCTGGTTATTCTCTGCAAATTAAATTCACTTTTACTTGTGGCCTGTTCTTTGGTGGAAACTATATTTAATTTTAAATAAAAATCCTCTTTTTCTAGAAAATCTTTTTTCACCAGATAGGAGTCTGCAATTTCTTTGCTCGCAGTTGCCAGAATATCTTTGTCTCTATCAAACACTTTATGAAGAATATCAATATCGCTTCTTATTTTCAGATAAATTTCTATTGGATCACAAAATATGACCGCAAGTTTTGGAATACTTTTCCGGAGCAGATCAATAAAAGAGATCATTTTTTCAGGTGGTTTTACGCTATCTATCTCTTTTATCTTCCAGGGATTTGTATTTGGGAAAATAGAGATTTTATCCAATTTCTTTATCAGCTTCTGACTTGAAATATCATAAAAATATATTTTTTCCGCTTCATCTCCAAAAAAATCAATCCTTGCAGGATTCTCTCCGGCTATATCATAAATATCAATAACTTCTCCTCTTATACTGAATTCCCCTCTATCATAAACCATGTGTACCCTCTCATAACCGCTGTCAGTAAATCTGGATATCAACTGGTTCCTATCATATTCACCGCCAGCCAATATTTTTATACTTTCCAGCTTACCAGCTTTTGAGGCAGGCATTAAATTTAGCAAAGAATTGCTGGTAGCGATAACTAAAAATGGATATCTGGAGCTGTCAATATTAAATAAATTTTTAATGGTATTGAGTCTTTTTGTAAGGTTTTCTGTAGCAGTAATTTTATTTTTATAGAAAATGCTGTTTCCAAGACTGGGAAAATTAAATATTTTAACCCCTGGAATAGTACAATTTATTTCCTTTTCCAGCTCACAGGCTCTCTCCAGGGTTGATGTAATTACCAGAACCGGTATATTAAAAGACTTAAAAAAAGCACTTATTATAAAAGGCCAGATATTCTCATCAGCAATCAAGGTATCAAGACTGCCGCCACTACCTTTTTTATCTTCAGTATTTGCTCTTTCATATTTTTCTATAAACTGCTGCCACTGCTTTTCACTTGTAA
The DNA here is from genome assembly GCA_004376325.1 of Actinomycetota bacterium. Taxonomy (GTDB): domain Bacteria; phylum Actinomycetota; class Humimicrobiia; order Humimicrobiales; family Humimicrobiaceae; genus Hydromicrobium. Next base: position 9,403 of record SOKC01000070.1, read on the forward strand.
AATTTTCTAAAAACATTGCCATCGCTAATATTTTAAAACCGTTGTCAAGAATGATTATATAAAAAAATAATTAAAATATCCTTTCAGGGTGCGAGCATTAATTTTCTTCATAAATTCTGGACGAATAAAAAAAACAAAAAACTTTATAATGAAAAAGATAATCAAAAAGATAAAAGTTAATCAAGCACAATTAATCAGAAGTATAAAATAAAAACAAGGTAAAGGGCAAAAGTACAGGCGTTTTTAGTTATATTTATTTATAGCATATTCAATACCTTCTGTCAGGTAATCCCTTATGATATCTGTTGACCTCTGTACGCCGATTTCAACCTCTTCTCTTTCATTTGTACCAAACTCGTCAAGCACATAATCTGCTGCATCCTGCCTGCCCGGGGGCCTCCCTACTCCAAACCGGAGCCTGTCAAAATCATAGTTTCCCAGTTTATCTGCTATTGATTCCAATCCTTTATGTCCGCCGGTACCACCACCCGCCTTCAACCTGATCTCTCCAAATCTAATATCAATATCATCATGAATCACCAGCATTGAATTAATTTGCTTACGTAAGAAATTGTAGCACATAGCAACTGCAGTACCACTGCTATTCATATAGGTTTGGGGTTTTAAAAGTATTAATTTCTTACCATCATATGAGGATTCAGTAACTGTTGAATTAAATTTCCGGTAACAGCTTTTTTTCTCAAGACTCTCTGCAAACTTATCAATAATTTTGAAACCTATATTGTGTCTTGTAAATTCATAGTCTTTCCCGGGATTGCCAAGACCAATAATTAAAACCATAATAATTATTTTTTCCTGGAACCTTTTTCTTCCGGATGTTCTTTTTCTTCCGGATGTTCTTTTTCTTCTGCTAATTCTTCTTTCTCTTTACCGATTAACTCAGGCTCAACAACCTCTTCTTCAGCCTCTTCCTCAGCAACCAATTCTTTTTCCTTCAGTTGGGTCGGATGAATTATTGAAACTACTACTTCTTCAGGGTCATTCAATATTTTTATTTTATCAGAAATATTAATATCTGAAACCCTAACCGCTACACCCATATCCAGTTCTTTTATATCATATTCGATATAATCTGGAATACCTGCAGGAAAGCAGGAGATATGTAACTCCCTCAGGCCGTGCTGCAGAACACCACCACCATCTTTAATTCCTACAGCTACTTCTTCATTGATAATATGGATAGGAACAGTAGTTTCAATTTCCTTCTCCATCTGTATTCTTAAAAAATCCACATTCAGAAATTCTCTAGTGATGGGATCTCTCTGAAATTCTTTTATTAAAACTGTTTCTTTCTTATTCTTTTTTGCACTATCTATATGCAGATCAAAAATTAGGCTGTAAATGCTTTTGCCTTTTACCAGGCCTTTAAATTCTTTTTCCCTTATCTTAATGCTAGCCGGCTCTTCCTTTAAACCATATACAACCGCAGGTATATAATGTTTATTTCTTAATCTTTTTGATGCATTACTTTTTATCTCGCTGTCATTTCTTTTTTCTACCGCCAAAGCTATATTTTCCATCTATTGCTGCACCTACCTTTATGTTTACAGATTAAACTAAATTTTCGCCTTTAAACAACTCACTTACAGACTTGCAATAATAAACTTTTTTTATGGTTTTTGCAAGCAGAGATGCAATGGAAAGTACTTTTATCTTATCAGATTTACATTCTTTATTTAATGGAATAGTATCCACCACTACTATCTCATCAACTTTTGAATTTTCTAATTCTTCTATAGCATTACCCGAAAAAATGGGATGGGTCGCACCGATATAAACTTTCTTTACCTTATGTCTTACTAACATATCAACAGCCTTCAGTATTGTACCCCCTGTATCTATCATATCATCAAAAATTATGACCTCTTTTCCTTCTACATCTCCTACTACATGTTCTATTTCCGCCATATTAGGAGCAGGCCTTCTCTTATCCAGTATAGCAAGAGGAAAATGAAGTCTTTTAGCAAAAATACTTGCCCTTTTTACACCTCCTACATCAGGACTTACCACTACACCATTTTTAATTTTTTTCTCTTTAAAATACTTGGCTATTATAGGTATGGCAGTAACATGGTCTACCGGTGCATCAAAGAAACCCTGAATAGTGGCGGTATGCAGGTCAACTAGTATGGCCCTATCCATTCCTGCTACTGAAAGCAAGTCGGCAAATAATTTTGCAGTTATTGGTTCTCTTCCTTCTGCTTTTTTATCCTGACGCGCATATCCATAATGAGGAATCACAGCATTTATCATCCCCGCAGAAGCCCTTTTCAGGGCATCTATCATTATGAGTAATTCTATTACATTATCACTTACAGGTTCACAGCATGTTTGCACTACAAATACATCTGCGCCCCTTACGCTTTCATCAAACTTTACATATACCTCGCCGTTTTTAAATTTAGTTCTGGTAACTTTCCCAGCATTAATTCTCAATTCCTCTGCAATCTTATCTGTCAGACCAGGATAAGATGACCCTGAAAAGAGCATCATTCTTTTATTGCTTTTATTATTTTTCATACTCCCTGCCTTAAATTATTTATACTTTTTTATTTTATAATTTTTTTCTATCTCTATACCTTACTGCACCATCTTTTATATTTTTTTGCTTCCCACGCTCTATTGCCAGAGAATTTGGAGGAACATCCTGGTATATAACCGACCCCGCAGCAATAATAGCTCCCTTTCCTATTTTAACCGGAGCTATAAGCATTGTGTCCGAACCAATGAACACATCATCTTCAATAATAGTTTTACTTTTCTTAAAACCATCATAATTAACCGTAACTGATGATGCGCCAATATTTACCCCTGATCCAATTTCTGTATCTCCTATATAGTTTAAGTGAGGAACTTTGCTTCCCCGGGCAATCTTAGATTTTTTAATTTCACAAAACGCTCCAATTTTCACATTGGACCCGGTCACGGTACCAGCTCTTATATAGCTGTAGGGACCTATATTATTGTTATTTCCAATAACAGAACCAAGTATAACCGAGGTATTTATCCTGGTGCCTTCACCTATATCGGTATCCATAACCTGACAGAAAGGACCTACTGTAGAGTTCTTTCCAATCCTGGTTTTACCCTTGATAAAACATGAAGGTTCAATTGTTACATCCTTATCTATAACTACAGAGCTTTCAATATAACATGAACCAGAATCCCTTATAGTTACCCCATTTTTCATTAAACTTTCATTAATTTTCCTTTGCATAATATTTTCTACTTCCGAAAGCTGTAATCTGTCATTTATACCCATAACCTCCTGGTAGTCTGGAATTTTAAAACAGTTTACTTTTTTGCCATTTTTAATAAGCATTTCAATAATATCTGTCAAATAGTACTCTTTTTGGATATTTTTGGTGTTAATCTTTTCAATATTCTCAAATAAAGATTTTGTATCAAAACAATAAATAGAAGAATTTGCTTCACATATTTTTCTCTCTTCAGGGTTGGCATCAGTTTCCTCAACAATCTTTACTATATTTTCATTTCTGTCTTTTATAATTCTCCCATATCCTTCTGGATCAGGAACTATGGAGGTAATCACACAGGCTGCGCTGCCGGAATTGATTCTTTTTCCAACCAGTTTCCTTAAGGTTTCTATATTAACCAATGGACTATCGCCGGGGAGTATTAAAATATTCTTTCCAAAATTCTCCCCCTTTCTTCTTTTTATTGCGCAAACAGCATGAGCAGTACCCAGCTGATTTTCCTGGGTAACAGTTTGGGTTTGAGGAAAATTATTTTTTATATATTCACTAACCAGTTCCTTCCTGTAACCTACAACTGTAAATATATTTTTAGGATTTAATTTACTGACTAGAGATAACACATAATAGAGTATTGGTTGACCTAATATTTGATGAAGTACTTTGGGAATTTCTGACTTCATTCTTTTACCTTTACCGGCAGCTAAAATGACTACGCTCAAATCTTTAGAAAAATTCATTTTTTAAAAAGATTCCTACCAAAGATTTTATAATATTATTAATAACACTCCTAAGATTGTAACATAAAAAATATATTTATCTAAGCGCTACTCTACAAATTTCCCACCGCTGATTTCCTTTGAAATAATATTAAAACCAGGTCCAAAAGAGACTTCAATATATATAAGATTATTACATTTCACTCCAAGTATTTCCTTTCTTAAGAAATACTCTGCACCTGCCGGGCTTTCACCCTCGGAAACTCTGGATATTTCGCTATCCTTTCTTGCTCTTACTGTAATTTCTTCACCGCATTTGTTACATCTGACCGTAAAAGTAATAAACTTAGAGGCAGTATCTCCTG
>SOKC01000110.1 GCA_004376325.1 Actinomycetota bacterium
TTTTTTGCCTATTAAATTATAAGATTTTATATAAAATAGATAATATCGTATTTATTTATTTAAGAAATTTAATGGATGTAAAAAAACCAGTAAAAATAGCAGAGGCAATACTGGAGAGCAGTAAGGTAGTGGTGTTGACCGGCGCAGGGATATCAACGGAAAGTGGAATACCTGATTTCAGGAGTCCCGGAGGCATATGGTCAAAATTTGACCCTGGAGTTATGACCAGCAGTATGCTGTATGGCAATCCTGCGGGTTTTTATAAGCAGGCAGTGGCAATGCTGAGTTTTCTTAAGGAAATAAATAGCGCAAAGCCCAACAGGGCACATTATATCCTTGCAGAAATGGAAAAAGAAGGATACCTGTCCTGTGTTATTACCCAGAACATTGATGGACTTCATAAAAAAGCAGGCTCAGAAAAGGTTTATGAAGTCCATGGGAACCTGAGGGGAGGATACTGTATGTCCTGCGGTAGAAAGATTGGTTTTGACTTGCTGGTTGAGAAGATCAGAAGCGGGGTTATACCTCCGGTGTGCGACAGTTGTGGGGGGATATTAAGGCCAGATGTGGTTCTTTTTGGCGATGAGCTTCCAGAATGTTTTATAGAGGCAACTGTAGAGATTGAAGGTTGCGATCTCCTTCTGGTTATTGGTTCCAGTCTGGAGGTTACTCCGGTAAGTAGTCTACCCGCTCTGGCAAAAAGGTATATCATTATAAACAGGGGAAGGACTTATTATGACCGCAGGGCGTATACCACCTGGAATGAGAAGGCAAGTAGTGCGCTGGAGGCGATTTATAAGGAGATAAAAAATCGAATGGGTAATAGACCTTAAAACATTTATAGTTTATTGATAAATTAGATTGTAATATAATTACTTCTGTTTGCCTTGAGAATTTTTTTTCTTTTTTAGGAGGAGTTTGTGCTTGGCCTTAATAAAAAACTAAAAAGCCTTGCAAGCAAGGGAAAATCCATAAAAGTTGCCATAGCCGGAGTGGGTCAGATGGGAAGAAGCCTGGTGTCACATATAAGGGAACTGGATGGAATGCAAGTCCTTGCAACAGTAGACCAGGATATAGGTAGAATTACCGGTACTCTAAAAGAGCTGGACATCAGTTACGATGAGATAGTGCTGGTTGAAAGCAAGAATAAGATAAATTTGGAAGATAATAATATAAGCACAATAACCATAGAAGACAGCAGATTAGATATCAATATAAGAAAAAAATTAAACCAGCTGGCAGGAGAGGATAAACTTATAGTGACAGATGACCTTGCAGTATTGTTTGTTCTTGATGAAGTGGATGTGATAGTAGATGCAACAGGTAGTCCTGAAGCCGGAGCATATATAGCATCCAAAGCCATATCATGTAATAAACATATAGTGACCTTAAATGTAGAGGCAGATGTAACCATTGGACCGTTGCTTAAAAAGATGGCGGATGAAGCCGGAGTGGTGTACACAGTTTCAGCAGGAGATGAACCGGCTGCGCTAAAAGAGCTATATGATTTTGTAGATGCACTTGGACTTGAGGTTATTGCAGCGGGAAAAGGGAAAAATAATCCCCTGGATAGATACGCAAATCCGACTACACTTAAGGATTATGCAGAAAGCAAGGGTTCAAGCGCGCATATGATGACTTCCTTTGTGGACGGCACAAAATCAATGATAGAGATGGCCTGCCTCTCTAACTCAACCGGACTGGTTCCTGATTGCCGGGGGATGCATGGACCTATGGCTGATATAAAAGACTTACTGAATGTATTCAGGTTAAAAAAAGATGGTGGGATACTGTCCAGAAAAGGAGTGGTGGATTTTGTAATTGGAGATCTTGCTCCGGGCGTATTTATGGTTTACACCACTGAAAATAAGATGATACGGGCTGATCTTGAATATCTAATGCTGGGAAGTGGACCATATTATCTGATTTACAGACCCTATCATCTTACCAGTATTGAAACCCCTTTATCCATTGCCAGAGCTTATTTTTATGGTGAGCCTACTATAGTTCCGGACTGCGGCTTGATATCGGAGGTTATAACTATAGCAAAGAAAGACCTGAAAGCTGGTGATGCAATAGATGGTATTGGAAGATATACGGTTTACGGTCTTATTGAGGAATACAGCAAGGCAAAACAGGAAGGTTTACTGCCGATTGGTCTTTCTCAGGGTTGTGTATTAAAAAATGATATGGAAAAAGATCAGCCGATAAAATATAATGATGTGAGTTTGGCCAGAGATTCGCTGCTGCTGAAGCTTAGAAAATCGCAGGATAAATTAGATAAGACCTTTCAATTATAAGAAAAAGCATTATAAATTATTAAAAAAAGGGGTACTGGTGCAATTTTTTTACGGAAAAATAAAAACACTTGCAATATTAAGTGTTTTTTTTATAACCATTTTTTTACTTCTATCACTTGTCTCCTGTGAATTCAGCATCATTAGAAGTATAGAGAAAACGCGGGATATGATGGGCACTTATGTAAGTATAACCGTATTTTCAAATGAATATACCGGAAATAAAGCTATTAATACAGCATTTGACAGAATAAAAGAAATTGAGGACATAGCATCAATTTATGATGAGAACAGCGAGGCGTCGTTTCTTAATGGAAATGGTTATCTGGATGATCCATCGCCTGAGTTTCTGGATCTGATAAATGCTTCCCTTTATTATTACAATATCTCCGGCGGTTGTTTTGATATAACTGTACAGCCCCTGCTCGATCTCTGGAGTGGAGGGCTATGGAAGGAGAGCGAAGAAGTTCAGGCTGAAAGAATAGAAGAGACACTGGCTGTTATTGGTTCAGATAAATTAAAAGTTTCAGCAGATAGAATAGAATTTGAAAAGGAAGGCATGGCTGTAACTTTAAACGCAATAGCCAAGGGTTATGCTGTTGACGAGGCAATGGAAGTTCTAAAAGAGTTTGATATTAAGCAGGCTCTTATAAACGCCGGCGGTGATTTATATGCAATGGGTACAAAACCGGATGGGACTAGCTGGACGGTTGAGCTAGAAAATCCAGATGATTCAGATAATGCGGATACTGATATTGAACCGCTTCCAACATTTGCTTTTGCAGATAAAGCAGTGGCTACTTCTGGAAATTATTACCGCTATTATGATCCTGAAAAGGAAGTGGGCCATATAATGGATCCAAGGACCGGGTATACTACAAATATCTGCATAAGTGTAACTATAATAGCAGACACATGCATGGAAGCCGATGCTCTGGCAACATCCGTTTTTGTAATGGGACCTGATGATGGTATGAATCTTGTAGAGTCGCTTAAAGATGTTGAGGCATTAATAATAGACTCCGGGAGAAAAGTTACTAAATCTTCTGGACTTTTAGAATATATAAAGTAGAATTACCTACTAGTTTTTTACTTTTTAGAAGAATAAGATGGGAATTGTAGTCAAGAAGAAAAGCGCATTTAAAGGCCTACTACTGCCGGAAAATAAAATCACTGCTAAAAAAACTACCGAAATTTTGCCTGTTCCAGAAAAGGTTACTATACCACTTCAGCAAAGTATTGGTGCCCCCTGTGAATTTATAGTAAAAAGAAAGGATATGGTAAAGGCCGGGCAGAAAATAGCAGATTCTACAAGCTACGTTTCAGCACCTATTCACGCTTCTATTTCCGGTAAAGTATCTAAAATCGTAAAAGTTGTAAATCCGGTAACCAGCACCATAATGGATGCGGTAGTAATAGAATCTGACGGAGAAGAGCGGTGGGTAGAGCTTAAAAAATTATTTGATATTAAAAAGTCGGATGATTTTTCCGGGTTAAAAAAAATAGTAAACTCTATTGGCAAAAAAGAGATACTTAAAAAAATAAGAGAAGCTGGAGTTGTGGGCCTGGGTGGGGCAACATTTCCGACACATGTTAAGCTCAATCCTCCCCCGGATAAAAAGATTGATACTTTGATTTTAAATGGTTGCGAGTGCGAGCCGTTTATAACTTCCGACCATAGAATTATGCTTGAATATGGCAGGCAAGTTCTGGCAGGTCTCTATATTATAAGCAGGACCATAACACCGGAAAATGTCTACATAGCAATCGAAGATAATAAAGAAGATGCCATCCGGTGTCTGGAAGAACTTATAATAAAGATGGAGTTTAGCAGCATCTTTAAATTAGTTTCACTGAAGTCCGGATATCCTATGGGAGCAGAAAAAACACTGATTAAGACCATAACTGGAAGGAGTGTTCCTATTGGCGGTCTTCCAATGGATGTAGGAGTTATAGTTAACAATGTAGCAACTTCTAAATCGGTTTACGAAGCTGTTATTGAAAGCAGGCCACTGGTGGATAAGGTGGTTACAGTTACCGGGGCTATTGAAAATCCTAAAAACTTACTTGCAAGAGTGGGCACAACTATAGGTTATTTAATTGACAGGTGCGGGGAAGTTGGCAGCGGGACCAATTATATAATTATTGGCGGACCGATGATGGGTATCTCAATTGTGGATACTGATTTTCCGGTAACCAAAGGAACTAATTGCGTACTGGTTAAAGAAGGTAAAACTCAGATTGAGCAGAACTGCATAAACTGCGGAAGGTGTGTGGATATCTGTCCTATGAAGCTTATTCCGCTTACCTATGTTAGAAATGTAAAAAGAGGCAACTTTGAAGTTTGCAGGGAATATTATATAGAAAACTGTATCGAATGCGGCTCCTGCGCTTATGTTTGCCCTGCAAATATTCCTATTGTGGGATATATAAAAACCTGTAAAAGCACAATAGCAAAAAACAACGGTTAAAGAAAAAATGGAAAAAGGTAATATATTAATTTCTCATGCGCCGCATATCTGGAGAGGGTTCTCCACAAGCAAGATAATGTATATAGTTGTGGCTGCCCTTCTTTTTCCAACTGCTGCAGGTATTTATTTTTTTGGATATTATGCAATTTATATAATACTGGCAAGTATTATAACAGCTGTGCTTACAGAATTTGTTATAAAAAAACTGCGGAAGAAAAGATTTATAATGGACGGGAGCGCAGTGATTACAGGGTTACTCTTTGCACTTATCCTGCCGCCAAGATTGCCTTTATGGATGGTTGTTATCGGCACCTTTTTTTCTATTGCTGTTGCCAAGGAAGCTTTCGGGGGCCTGGGCTATAATATATTCAATCCGGCTCTTGCAGGAAGAGCGTTCTTATCGGTATGTTTTCCCAAAGAGATGACTACCTGGGTTCTTCCTCCTCATTTTAATTATGATGCGGTAACCGGGGCCACTCCGCTTAGTGAGAGTTTTATATATCCTCCTGATAAGCTGTCTTTATATAAAGATCTTTTCTTTGGAAATATTGGTGGTTCTCTGGGGGAGACATCGGCAATGCTTATATTGATTGGGGCTGCAGTTCTTTTTGCATTCCGTATAATAGACTGGAGAATCCCCACATTTTATATTGGAACAGTGGCGCTGGGTTCACTACTGATGGGAAAAGATGTATTATTTCAGGTACTGGCTGGTGGTCTAATGGTTGGGGCATTTTTTATGGCTACCGATTATGTCACCTCACCTGTGACTGGCAATGGAAGAATAATATTTGGAGTAGGCGTGGGGGTACTGACTGTACTTATAAGGAATTTCAGCAGTATGCCCGAGGGGGTGTGTTTTTCCATACTTATTATGAATGCATTTACTCCCCTTATAGATAAATATTTAAGAATAAAGCCATTTGGTTTTCAGAAGAAAAAGAAAAATGCGTAATAAAATTTTATCAAATAAAGCATATCCTGTTGTTTTTCTGGCTGTAATCGTAATAGTATCAGTTATCTTGCTGATGGTAGTCAATAGTATAACTTTACCTATAGTAAAAAACACGCAGGTAGAAGAAATTAAAAACACTCTGAGAAGCATTTTTCCTGAGATGAGCCAGTATGAACTTGAAGATGAAGTATATATTATATACCAGGATGGTGAAAAAACCGGTTATGCTTTTATAGCCAGCGGAAGCGGATATAGCGGTGATATTGATATTATGATTGGGTTGGACAGTGATTTTGGGATTAAGGACATATCGATACTTTCACAAACCGAGACTCCGGGTCTGGGGAGCATGATAACTGAAAGCTCGTTTACAGACCAGTTTAAAGGGTTGTCTGCAAGTGATATTGCCCTTAAAGTGGATGGTGGTAAAATAGATGCGGTAACCGGGGCAACTATAAGTTCAAGAGCTGTGGTAAATGCGGTTAAGGAAAAGATGGTTGAAATAATAGATAGTCTCGAATAGTAGGGTATTTGATATTTTAATTATAAAAGGAACAGAAGATAAAAATGGGTGACTATAAAGATAAAAATGGGTGCGGAATCAAAAAGGAAAGTAGCAGCAGGTTCTGGAAAGAATTAGCAAAAGGCATTATTATATCAAATCCTGTGTTTATCCTTACTTTAGGGCTCTGTCCTGTTTTAGCGGTTACAAATTCCATTACCAATGCTCTTGGTATGAGTGCGGGTGTGATATTTGTCCTGCTCTGCTCAAATATCATAATTGCCAGCATAAGGAAAGAAATACCACCTTTGGTCAGAATTCCTGTCTTTATAGTGATAATAGCCACATTTGTTACCATTTTAAGCCTGTTATTTGAAGCATATTTCCCTCCGCTTCACAAGTCATTGGGAATCTATCTTCCACTTATTGTGGTGAATTGTATTATTTTAGGACGGGCAGAGACATTCGCCTCTAAAAATTCAGTTATGCTTTCTATGGCTGATGCTTTAGGCATTGGCTTTGGATTTACAATTGCTCTTATAATGATTTCATTTTTAAGGGAAATTCTGGGGACTGGAGGGCTGGAAATATTTGGAAGAGAGTTGTTTGAGCTGCCTATTCTGTCAGTGCATCCCTTAAACTTTTTTATTTCTCCTCCAGGAGCTTTTCTGGTAATAGGGATTCTTCTGGCATTATTTAGATGGATCGGGGTGATAAGAGGTGAATAATATGCTTACTATATTTATAGTGATGGCTATTGTAAATAATATAGTTCTGTCCAGATTCTTAGGGTTATGTCCTTTTTTCGGGGTATCTAAAAAACTATCCAACGCTTTTAGTATGGGTATAGCTGTAACCCTGGTGATGCTCATTGCTTCTGTTTCTACTTCAGTAATTTATAACTATATACTGGTACCATATAAAGTGGAATTTATGAATATTGTAATGTATATTATGGTAATAGCATCTCTGGTGCAAATAGTAGAGCTTGCTATAAAGAGAACTAATATAATCCTGTATAATGCACTGGGTATTTATTTACCACTGATTACTACCAATTGCGCAGTACTTGGTATAGCGCTTATAAATTCAGCAGAGAATTACTCAATTCTGGAGAGTACCGTAAGTGCTTTAGGCGCAGGAATTGGCTTTACCCTCGTGCTTATTATTATGTCAGGAATAAGAGAAAAGCTTGAACTTGCTGATTGTCCAAAGTCTATGAGAGGGCTGCCGGTGGCTTTTATAACCGCAGCTCTTCTGGCACTGGCTTTTGTGGGATTTAGCGGATTGGTATAAATTTAAAAATATTTTGGAGAATTTAGTTTATTATGGGTATGGGTTTAATTATTATAATTCTAAGTGCAATAGGGATTGTATGCGGGATACTCATTTTTCTGGTAAACAGGTTCCTTCCCAAGGAGCCCCAATCACTAAAGAAATCTGAGGAGATTTCAGTGCATCTTCCTGGGGTAAACTGCGGCGCCTGTGGATTTCCTGGATGCTTTGCCTATGCCCAGGCACTGGCAAAGGATAAGAATACTTTTTTTTCCAATACCTGCGCTCCCATACTACAGGAACCGGGGATGCTTAAAGACCTGGAAAAAATACTGGATATTGAAGTGGATCCTTCTAAAATAAATAAAAAGGCAGTGGTTAGATGTTATGGAAATTCCAGTGTAATTGGCAATTACTCTGGCATAAAAACATGTAGAGCTGCAACAGAGCTGCTTGATGGGTATAAAAAATGTCCTTATGGCTGTCTTGGATTAGGTGATTGTATGGCAGTTTGCCCAAATGGTGCCATATCTATTGATGAAGAAATGAATGTGGTGGTAATAGATCCAGATAAGTGTACAGGGTGTGGTCTTTGTGTTAAAGAATGTCCAAGAGGAATTATTCAGCTTGTGCCCGCAAATGCCAATATAGTATATTTATGCAGTTATGAATCTTTAAAAAATATTCCTGGCAGAGAAAGATGTGATAAGGGGTGCCTGCACTGCAAAAAATGCTTTAGGGCTTGTGAAAACGGGGCTATAATCTGGAATGAAGAAAAGGCTATTCCGGAATTTGATTTTACCAAGTGTACTCTATGCGGAAAATGTATCGAAGCATGCCCCCACGATAGACTTATTGAACTTTCTAACGTTGCTTTGAAAGAAAAGGCGGACATCCTGAAGGATAAATAAAAAAATGAAAGAAGATAAGCTCCTGTTTTTATAATAAGAGCCGATATACAATTTTTGATATATAATAAGGATAATAATGAGACAAGGTCATGATTATAAATTCATATAGTTTTGGTAGTATAACTATAGACGGAAAGAATTACCGCTCGGATGTTATCATTTTCCCCGATAAGATTAATTCGAGATGGTGGCGGAAAAGTGGGCACCTGTTATCAGATGAAGATATCGGAGAGATATTAAAGTACAAGCCCGAAATGTTGATAATAGGAACCGGCGCTTCCGGTCTTATGATGGTTGACCAGAAGGTAAAAGATAAGTTAAATTCTCTTGGGGTTAGATTTATAATTAAAAAAACAGCTGAGGCAGTTGAGCAGTATAATAAACTGGAAAAAAAAGATAAGGTGGTATGCGCTTTCCACTTAACATGTTAAAATAGGATGGCTTATAACTCAAAACTATTGTATTTACCTGCTTCAAATTCTTTACTAAATTTATCAAATAACCCTTTTATGTGATCATCCATAGTTAAATAGATTATCTGCCATCCTTTTTTTGCAATGTCCGCCAATTTATTTATAAGAATTTCCCGCTTCTGCCAGTCCGAATGCTGAAATGCATCGTCAAGAATTAAAAAGAGGGCATCCTCTCTTAATAGTTTTAAAGTAAATCCAATTCTTAATGCCAGCATTACTTGCTCTATAGCTCCGGTGCTTAAATCTCTTATACCAAAATTATCATACTGATCAGAAACAATCAGTCTATCATTATCCAGCGCAAGTCTATTATATCTTTGAGTAATATCTTTTAAGGGACTTAAGACTACTTCTGACTGCAGCCCCTCTTGTATTTTTGCGTCTTCTTCTTCGCGTAATTTAGAGATAACTTTGTGGACATTAAAGCCTGCCACAATATTAGCAGTAACTTCTCTTAGTTCATTTTGTACTTCCTGTCTTTTTTGTCTCAGATTTTCAATAAGCTCTTCCCAGCTAATACTGGGGTCAGCTTTAGTCTTTTCACAGATTCTATATTTTAATTTTTGGATTTTATCTTCCTGGTTTTTGATTTCTTCCTGGATATGTCCAAGCTCTGATTGGGTTTTCTCATATTCCTGCTGACCATATCTAATTACTATATCTTCTGAAAGGTAATCTGTCTCTGATACCCCCAGTTTATATAGTTCTTGTCTTTCCTCATCAATATGATCTCTCAGGCTCCTATTATTTTGTTTTAGATCCTTGAGTATTGCATCCCAGTCCTGCTCGCTGGCTTCTTTTTCTACAAAGCTTGCTATTTTCTGGTTAATAGAAAAATGTAGTTCCCGGAGTCCTTTATTAAGACCATCAATTTGTTCTTCTATTGCACTCGACTTGCTATTAGATTCCCTCTGCTCATTTAAGGTTGATTCAAGTAGTGCAATATCTGTTAGTTCTTTACCAATCCTGTTTTTAAATTCTCCCTTAATTTTACTTAGCTCTTCATTTTGTCCTGCCTGTTTTGAAAAATTATAGAATTTTTTAATATATACAAGAGAAAATACTAATAAGCCCAAAAAACAAAAACATATAATTCCTAAATATGAAGTCCATGCAGCAGCAGAAATTTTCTGGTTAAAAAAAATTAAAGCTACTGCAGTAGCTATACCGGCAATCGCTAAAATACCACATATGAAAAGCAAAGATTTACCGGGTTTTTTTATAATTTTTGATGATAAATCTTTGTAATAAGGCAGGGCACTTTCCAGCCACTTGAAGTCTTTACTTTCTTTAAGGACGCTTTTATGTTTCTCTTCCAACTGGTTATAGGATCCTTTTTTACTTTTGTATAGATAGAGCTCCCTCTCTATCTTGATTAATTCACCTTCAGGAATATTATTTAGCTCTGTATTTAACTCTTTGATTCTTTCTGAAATTAGATAAGCCTGGTGTCTTTTTGCTTTATCAAGGTGCGATAACTTATCTTGTAGAGTTTTTTCTTCTATCCTGTAAGTTTTCAATATCCCTTGAGTGTATTCAGATTCTATTTCTTCAAATTGTTTATCAATACTCTTTAGCTCATCTCTAATATCACTATATTGCTTTCCTTCACCCCGCTGCGGAATACTAATTTGGCTACCATCGATCTCTGCTGACTTTACAGTTTTTGAAATATTATTGTCGTTGTCAATCTTATCCAGGACATTTATGCCAGATAATACTTCTTTGATTAAAAATTTACTTATACCTTCACCATCTTCTATCCCGGCTTCTCCACCTTTTACTACAAGGAGTTTTGACATTGATATAGGTAGTCCTTTTTCACTACTTTCCCAATAATCTTCTAATTTTTTCTGAGAGGAGGGAGAAAAATCAATGGTTCGTTCTTCTAAGCCACTGATAGTAACCTTTCCCTTTCCTCCTTTTCTTAAATTACTCCACCGGCTGATATTCCTAAATAAAGAGCGAATTATAAATTCAGTAAAAAAAGTCTTTCCTTTCTCATTTCTACTGTATATAAGATTAAATATACCAAACTCAGCTATAAAACTTTTAATTGGCCCCAGATCTTTTACTGATATTTTATCAATCTTAATTCCCATAAATTCTTAATTCCTGCAATATAATTATTCTTTCAAAATTATATGAAGAGATTTTTCTAAAATATCTTCCTTTGAAGTAATTTCATTATCCCACTTAAGTTTTTCAATTTCATCTCTTAGTTTCTCTACAATAGCTATTCTTTCCGGGTCATTAAATATTGATACTTCAGCCAGGTCAGGTTCTTCACGGTTATAAAAAGTAAAATCTTTAAGTGTTTTTTTAGTTATTTCAAGAAGCTTATTTTTATTAGATGTATATCCTTTAATTTTTAAACGAATTCTTACTTTTGATGCCTCATTTTTACCTATATTCCATTTTCTGACCATTTCCTGTATCTTTCTTTCTATATATTCAAATTCATTAGTAGTGGGTAAGGAAATTAAAGTTTCATTAAAGAATATATAGTCAGTGTTTATTACTTTTTCAACTACTTCTAAGGTATCTGTATTTACAATTAAAAAGCTCCTTTTTCCAGTTTCATTTATGTCCAGACCACAGGGTGATCCGGGATAATAAACTTTGCCCAAATTTATTTTTTTGTGTATGTGGCCCAGTATGATTTTAACAGGGTTATAGTACTGGATATCATTTCTGGTTAGAGGCATATAAATACCCGGTTCGTAGGGATTTGGGTCACGCAGGCCCGCCATGTAGTCGCCATGGCCAATCAAAATCCAGAGTTTGGGCAGGTTTTCCTTATATTCTGCTATAACTTCTCCCATAGACTTGGCTGGTAGATAAGGTATGAAAAGGAAGATAGCGGGTGGTTCTCCTAATTTAATAATTTCAGATTTACTGAAGACTCTGATATTGTCTGAAGTAAAATACTGCTGTTTAATGGAGGGGTCATGGTTTCCAGGAATTATATGGAATTTAATCTGGTTACTGGTATATTTTGTATTTTTACAAAATTCATCAAACTCAGAATAATTTTGACTTTCTTCATTAAATAGGTCACCTGCAATAAATAGTGTTTTAATATCTTCGGAAAGCATCTTATCAAGGATATTTGATAATGCATTCCACCTTTCAGGAGATTTTTCTTTTGTTTTTAAATGCACATCTGCTGTAACTGCTATTTTCATTTCTGCTACTTTAGATTAAAATACAACACTCTTGGCCGAAAGAGAATTACTTATAATTAGTTATATATATTATATATAATATACTTTAATTTGTAGTTAAGTCCAAATGTTTTCTTATTTTTTAATTATCTTTAGTTTTGGTGTTTTTTAGATATTTTACCTTTTGGAAAGTGGCTTTGTTGTATGGGTTAATTCTATTTTTTATAGTATTATAATATGCTAAAGTAAAGTGAGAATGAAGACTTGAAATGGCGGTCTCCAGTGAAAGTAAAAAATTTTAAAATAAGTCCAGAATTTTATGATTTACAGGTAGATTGGGATAAGAGGCTAAAAAAGGAAAAAGATTTTTTTTCTAGAATATTTGAAGAAAACGATATTGAAAATGTGCTTGATGTAGGCTGCGGTACGGGCCATCATGCGCAGCTTTTTTCCGGATACGCAAAAAAAGTCGTTGCCATAGATCCTTCAGGAGAAACCATAGATTATGCTGAAAAAAATGTGATAAAGTCTCCCAATGTTACCTTAATAAAGGAAGGGTTTGCAGGACTTGATAAAATTCCTTACGGACAGTTTGACCTTATAACCAGTCTGGGAAATACACTGCCCATTCTGGGGAACCGCATGAAGGTAAAGCAGGCTCTTAAAAAAATCAGAAAGAAGCTGTCAGGAAACGGTCTGGCGATAGTTCAATTCTTAAACTTTAACGCAGGTGTTCTGGAAGAAAACAGGTTTTATAATCCAAAGGTATTCAAAAAAGACGGAAAGACCTATATTTTTATCAAACACTTTGAATACGGAAAAATTAAAACCAGGATGGACTTTATAATTACTGTAATTTATAAAAATAAGGTGGAGGATTTTTTTATAAACTCTTCTTATCTGTGCACCTTAAAGGCAAACTTATTTTTAAAAATGGCAAAAAATTCGGGGTTTAAAAAAATCGAGCTTTTAGGACCTGGGGGAAAGGGAGTCTTTAATGGTAAGAGAGATATAAGCCTTTATGCATTACTGTATAGATAAGTGTTATTATATAAATAACAGATAATTTTTTTTTAATCAACTAATTGGTGATAAGTATTGAAGATAGGTAATGGGGGATAGGTAGGTAATGGATGAGTTAAAAAGATTCGGAGTATCCATAGAAAAAAAACTGCTTGAAAAGTTTGATAATTATATTAAGAGCAAGGATTATCAAAACCGCTCTGAAGCTTTAAGGGATCTGGTAAGAAAAGAGCTTGTTGACAGCCAGTGGGCAGAAAGCGGAGGGGATGTGGCAGGAGCAATTATAATTGTTTATGACCATCACCGGAAGGAGCTGATGGACAATCTTGTAAATATTCAGCATGATTACCAGGATATTATAATCTCCAGTCAACATGTCCACCTGGATCATAGTACCTGCCTGGAAGTAATAGTTGTGAAAGGCAAGATTGCCGAAGTGTTTGGACTGGAAGCAAAACTTAAAGTGGCAAAGGGTGTAAAGCACGCTTCACTTGCAAAATCTACACTAGGCAAGGAAATGTA
>SOKC01000104.1 GCA_004376325.1 Actinomycetota bacterium
ATGGATTCTCCTGATAAATGGAATCTTATTAAAGACAGTGTTAATAAGATGTGAAATAGGTGCCCAGCAGATAATTTGAGCCTGAGGGGTAGATATACCCTTAAAGCCAAAATAACTCTCAATATATGTTGCATAAATGTCTGATAGTACAAGGGTTATAGCAGCGACTATCATTGCGATCAGTATTCCTATCCATTTTATTTCTGTAATTGCAAAAATAATTGAGCCCACCAGCAGGAAGCTCCAATAGCTCCAGAAATCTATATTTATAGTTCTGGTAAATCTCAAAAAGAGCATAATGATATTTAGAATTAACACTGCTATTATTATTTGGAAAATTATAGGAGAATTTAGAATAACTTCTTTGGAGACAAGCCATCCTTTATCAATAATTTCAAATTCTTTTGAAGAATTTATCTGTAGTATGGTATTAGTAATGGGTTCAAAGAAATTTACAAAAAGAGTGAGCAGTATAGAAAGACTGACCAGTCCAATAAGTATGAATGCGCAGTTTTTTAAATTCTTAAGCGGTCTTCTGGTGATAATAAGGCTTATTATGAACAATATGGCCGGAATTAAGATAACCGGTCCTAGTTCTATTATATATTTAACCACTCTATAAGTAACTGACATAAAATAAAATTTTTAAGTTTTTAATGAAGTTTTATTATACTTACTATTTAATATAAAATGAAGGGAACGATAACTTGAAATTTTGATTATTTTTTATATAATATTAAGCAAATGTTCAATTGTCGCACAATTGTGCAATTTTTTTAAAATAAGTTATGAACAGAATAGAAAGAAAAAAATTCTTATCAAAGATAGCAGGACTTTATTATTTAGAAGGCTTGACCCAGCAGGAGATTGCAGATAGATTAAATATTTCAAGAACAAGGGTTTCCAGATATTTAGATGAGGCAAGGAAAGATAAGATTGTAGAAATAAAAATAAACTTACCGGGAGAGGATTATTCCAGGCTTGAGTATGAAATAGAGAAAAAATTTAAAATAAAAGAATGTATTATTGTTCCTGCTTCTGGCAACAAGGAAGAAATATCAAAGATGATGGCAGGCCCGTTGAATAATTTATTCGAAAGAATATTGGCCGGTGGAAGCTATTTAGGAATTGGCTGGGGCAGTTCACTTAAGGGAATATCAGATTATATTAATGTAAGCGGTAAGTCTGATATCAAAGTAGTCCCAATTATTGGAGGTCTTGGTAAAATAGGAACAGGAGTGCATACCAATTCTGTTGCTAAGAATATTGCAGATAGGCTTGGCGGCATAAGTTATATGATACACTCTCCGGCCATCCTGGACAGCAAAGAGATAAGGCAGATTGTGGAAAATGACAGTAATACCAGGGAAATAATCAAGTTATCTGAAAAAATTGATACTGCTCTGGTAGGTTTAGGTGATATAGGTCCGGATTCTACATTAATCAAAACAGGCTGTTTCAGTTTAGAGGAATTTAAATATCTGGATAGTTTAGGAGTGGTAGGAGATATTAATCTTATTTTTATAAATGAAAATGGTAAACATGTTCCAAATAAAATAGATGAGAGAATTGTAAGAATTTCACCTGATAGATTAAAAAAAGTTAAAAATGTTATCGGGGTTGCTTTTGGCAGGAGAAAATTGAAGGTTATTCTTGGCGCTTTAAGGGGTGGCCTGATTAACATTCTGTTTACTGACCAGGAAACAGCAGAAAATATTATTAATTCAGGATAAATTATGGGTAACGATTTAAAAGCTAAAAAATTATATATAACTATCGATGGATATAGAATGGAAGATAAATTTAGCGGGCTGGATGACAGCATAAAAATAGAAATGCTAAGGAAAATGTACCAGATAAGGCATTTTGAAGATGAAACTGAGCAGTTTATTATAAGGGGGATGATTCATGGCACCTGTCATCTATATACCGGTGAAGAGGCAACTGCTGTTGGGGCAATTTATGCCATAAATGATGATGATTACATCACTTCAACTCATAGAGGTCATGGCCATTGTATTGCGAAAGGCGCAGACCTGAATATAATGATGGCAGAGCTACTGGGTAAGAGGACAGGATGTTGCAAGGGCAAAGGCGGGTCAATGCATATAGCTGATGTTGATTCAGGAAATCTTGGCGCAAATGGAGTAGTGGGGGGAGGTATCGGTATTGCCACAGGAGCAGCACTTACCTGCAAGATGAAAAAGAGTGGGAAAATTGTAATATGTTTCTTTGGAGACGGGGCAGCTAATCAGGGAATATTTCATAGTTCCATTAATATAGCTTCAATATGGGATCTTCCTATAATTTACCTCTGTGAGAATAATGTCTACGGTATGTCAACACCGGTAAAGGAAGCATTTAATATAGAAAAAATATCGGATAGAAAATGTGCTTACGGCATAGAGGGGCTTACTATTGATGGGAATAATCTTGTTGAGGTGTTCAATACAGTTTCACATTTTAGCGGTGAGTGCAGAGCTGGAAGAGGCCCTGTTTTAATTGAAAGTCTGACATATAGGTGGAGAGGCCATTCTAAAAGTGATGCCCAGGTTTATAGAACCAGGGAAGAAATAAGGCAGTGGGTGGAAAGGGGACCTATAGAAAGATATAAGAAAATTCTAATTGGGGGGGAGATATTGACCGAAAAGGAAGATAAGGATTTAGAAAAAGAAGTGGCAGTCCAGCTGGATAAAGCAACTAAGTTTGCCATGGAGAGCCCTTTTCCAGAACCTTCAGAAGTTGAAGATGATGTTTATGCCTGAAAATATTATTAATAATTTATAATTTGTGGAGATATTTTTACTGCGATGAGAGAACTGACATATCTTGAAGCAATAAGAGAAGCGATGCAGCAGAAGATGGGGGAAGACAGTAGTGTATACCTTATAGGAGAAGACATAGCAGAATATGGAGGAGCATTTGGTGTGACAGTGGGAATGCTGGAGGAATTTGGAAAAGAAAGGATAAGAAACACCCCGATTTCTGAAGAAGCCATAATAGGAGTTGCCACCGGAAGCGCAGTTACCGGGATGAGGCCAATAGCTGAGATAATGTTTTCAGATTTTATAACTATAGCTATGGATCAGATTGTAAATCAGGCTGCTAAAATAAGGTATATGTTTGGAGGGAAAGCTAAAGTGCCTCTTGTAATCAGAACTGCAGGGGGCGGCGGAACCGGCGCTGCTGCTCAGCATTCACAGAGCCTGGAAGCACTTGTTACCCACATCCCGGGCTTGAAGGTTGTTATGCCCTCCTGTCCATATGATGCAAAAGGGCTCCTCATCTCATCGATAAATGATGATAATCCGGTAATTTTTATAGAGCACAAGTTGCTTTATAAAAATAAAAAATGTATTCAAAATGTTCCTCGCCAGATGTATGAAATTCCACTGGGAAAAGGTGATCTCAAAAGAGAGGGTAGTGATATAAGTATAGCTGCTACTTCTTATATGGTCCAAAAATCATTGGAAGCAGCCGAAAAACTTTCACAGGAGAAGGGTATTGAATGTGAGGTAATAGATATAAGAACACTAAGACCTCTTGATATTGATATTATACTGGATTCAATCAAAAAGACAGGCAGGCTCCTGTGTGTGGAGGAAGCGCCAATTTTTGGAGGTTTTATGGGTGAAGTTTCTGCCCAGGTATCTGAGAAAGGATTTGACTGGCTGGATGCTCCTGTGGCAAGAGTTGCCGGGAGAAATTGTCCGGTCCCATATAGTTT
>SOKC01000017.1 GCA_004376325.1 Actinomycetota bacterium
ATTCATAATATGTCATATAGACAATTTCTATCAATTAGTAGTTTAGTAAAAATTATATTGACTTATATATTTATAATTAAATACACAAAATCCTGGAGGCGGCACCCGGATTCGAACCGGGGATAAAGGTTTTGCAGACCTCCGCCTTACCACTTGGCTATGCCGCCTTACATGCAACAGAAAGATATTATAGAATAATTTTATTTAAAAGTTAAGTAAGCCTTTATGTATTCTTTATATTTAAATCTAAAATTCTAAAGATTAAATGTCAGGATTAATCTTCTTGAAATATTCCATCTATCTTCTGACCGCAATTTACACAAGAATTATGTTTTACTTTATTATTTGAAACTGAAAACCCGAATCTCTCTATTAATATACTATTACACTTAGGGCAATAGGTGTTTTCATATGCGCTTCCTGGAATATTTCCTCCGTAGACATATTTTAATCCCGCACTTTTTCCTATATCAATGGCAATTCTTATCTGTTCCACACTTGTAGGAGGTATATCAGATTTATACTGGGTATAATAAGCACTGATATGCCAAGGTATGCCCTTATCAATCGCTGCTAAAAATTTTGCTATTTCCTGTAATTCACTTTTGGAGTCATTAATTCCCGGTATTATTAGAGTTGTAACCTCAACCCATATACCCAGCTTTTTCATTAAAATAATATTATTTAGAACAGGCTTTAACCTCCCCCCCATTTTCCGTTTATAGGTTTCTTCTGAAAAACTCTTTAAATCTACATTTGCTGCATCCAGATATGGTTCCATCATCATTATACATTCTTTGGTCATAAACCCATTGGTTACAAAAATATTTTTTAAGCCCTTTTCACTTGCCAGTTTAGCAGTATCATAAGCATATTCAAAAAAGATAGTCGGTTCGGTATAGGTATATGAAATGCTTTTATCACCATTAGCCAGGGCATGGTTTATTAATTCTTCAGGTGAGACATCCCTACCCTCTATCCTATCCAAATCAGATGGGCTTTGAGAAATATTATAATTCTGGCAAAAAAAACATTTAAAATTACATCCAACTGTTGCTACTGACAAGGAGTATGTGCCAGGTAAAAAGTGAAATAGCGGTTTTTTCTCAATCGGATCAGAATTTTCAGCAATTAATTTCCCGTATACCAGGGAGTATAATGTTCCACCAATATTCTTCCTGACACAGCATTTACCTTTATTTTGATCTTTAATAAGACATCTATGGTTGCAAAGATCGCATCTTACCTTTTTATCATCAAGTTTTTTATATAGATATGCTTCTTTCATCTTCTTATCCAGGTTTTTTAAATATACCTTCTCATAATTATATAACCTGAATTGATAATAATAAACTAAAAAAGAATTTTATTCATTTTTAATGTATACTTTTATTACATAACTATTACAATATTAAAAGGGAGATAATGATATGCCTCATATAATAGTTAAATTATTTCCTGGAAGGACAGAAGTTCAGAAAAAACAATTAACCAGTGAAATTGTAAAAGCAATAAAAACAAGCATCGATGTCCCTGACAGTTCTATTTCTGTGTCTATTGAAGAAGTACCAGAAGAAAAGTGGGGTGAAGAAGTTTACGAACCTGATATCCCGACTTCCGCACTTTTCAAGGTTCCAAAACATAAAACCCCACCATATAAGAGTGCAGAAGCTTAAAACCCAATGTAGTGCCATAGAAATTTTAAAAATCCAGTGTTTATGAGTGTTTAAGTGCGGAAGTCGGGAAATATATTAATAGAGGTGATATTTTACAGCACTTACTCAGGAAGCAGCCTCAATATCAGAAATTCCCTATGTTATGGACCTTGACAGGGAAGAAGTTGATAAAATACTAAATTCAGATTAGTTATTTTTTTACTTCCAGAAATCTTAATGCTGCCTGTACAATAATATCTCCAGACCTGGCAGTAAGCATTGATATGCCTGCCTCATAGTCTCCTTTGCTGTAAGCTTCTTCTGTACATGCATATCCGGGAAGGCAGCCATTAGCAAGTGCAATAACAAAAGTTTTTTCAAATGGAGACCTTTTTTGTATATTTAGTCCAAACTCAACAAATATTTCTCCAGGTACTGCTACAATTCTACTATCTCCAATACCAATAACCTGAATTTCTGCTGGAAGTTCCTTAACCTCAAGTTCAAGATCAATTCCTTTACTTTTTAACTTTATATACCCAAGTTTACACTCTGCTCCAAGATTTTTAAGATTAGCATTTTGAATTTCAATATAAGAAGCATTCCCTTGCCTTAGCTTCCCTAATCTCTTTTTTGTTTCAGCCACCTCTGCTTCAGCAGCTTCCTCAGTAGGAAGTTTCCTTAGCTCGATACCAGTTTCAGTTGATTTTACAATAAGAGGCACATCTGAGGTAAGCTTCATAGAATTTAAAATGCTATCTGCAACCCTGCCTATCTCAAATCCTATTCTTTCTGCTTCCTTAAAAGTCTGTCCTTTTCTAAAATACCTTGTACTCTGGTCTCCCGAAGTACCCTGAGCAAATAGAAATATCATTTCTGGCTTGGTTTTAGCTAAGTACCTTCGAATATAGCTTGGATAATCAGCTGTAACTACTGTGCTTTCTTCATGAATTACTGTTGGATGCAGACTATATTTTACAAGAGCCGCTCTCCAGTTATCTTTTTTATCCTTTATACCGATAGTCCATACTTCAGGATCTGCAGGTCCATCAGGGTCTCTTCTGTTTCCACCAATACCCTTCTCCTTTCCACATATTCCTTTTTCTATACCAATTTTAGCCTCAAAGGTATTACTGCACGCATTGGTTATAAGATCTACTAATTTATCTTTAAGGCTTAAAACATAGCCCATATCAGGTTTTAATCCTCTTTCCAGCCCTTCAAGATCAAGTCTTCCTGATGCCCAGGGACCTGAATGGGTATGAGAACAGGAAATCATTATATTTCCTGCTGGTATGTTTACCTTAGAAGAAACTCTTTCTCTTACTTCTTTAACATAAACTTTAGAAAAGAAAAGAATATCCATGCAGACTATTGCTAATTTTGTAATACCATCATCCAGAAAAATACAGCTTGCATAAAGCGGATCATGAATCCCCGTATTATGCCTAAGGTAATGAGGATAGCCAGCGAGTTCAATTCCTTTCTTTGGAGAGATATCAACAATTGATGCCCCTGCTTTAAGTAAGCTCATAGTAAATTTCCCTTCCCTTAACAGCTATATTTGGTTTTTATCAATATTTTATTAGCATAAATTTCTTTCCAGTATGAATAGATATAAATGAAAGAATTTTTAATGGTTTATGATGATATAGGAACTTTTTAATTTTTATAATGATCATCATTTTATCCCTAACTTTCATTATAATGAAAGATTAGTTTAAGACCAATACTAATAAAGATTTCTTTTAATATTTAACCAATATTTAAATCGCAGTAAATCTTTCCTATTTTATCTACTACTTTAATATATTTATCTATATGTTTTTTATAGAAATTAACTCTTTCCTTCTGTGGGTATACTTCTTCATCAATTGAAATAATATTATCTTTTATTAGCTGCTTATAACCTTCCTTAAAATTACTGCCGTATTTTGCAACAAGAAAGCTGCCTATTATCTCAAAGGGAACTTCCTTCATAACCAGATATTTTAGGTTTAAAATATTTGATTTAATACTGTTCCA
>SOKC01000093.1 GCA_004376325.1 Actinomycetota bacterium
CATAACCTTCTCTATAGTATGTGTATTAAAATGATTCAGAAATCCCTAAACTATCTCTGATTTCCTTTATCAAATCAATAACTCTTCTCACTTCGGAAGCTATCTTTTTGTAATCTCTATTTTCAACCAATTCCGTCGTTATTAGTTTTGAACCTATACCTACACAAACCACACTAGCCGAGAACCATTCTGTTAGGGATTCTTTTGTAGTGCTAACCCCACCTGTCGGCATAATGAATGTCCAGGGGCAAGGATTTTTTACAGCTTTCACAAAAGCAGGACCTCCAATCAGACCCCCTGGGAATATTTTACAAAACTCTACTCCTAGTGAGTGAGCTTCTTGAATTTCTGTTACAGTTCCACATCCTGGCATATACGGAATTTTTCTTTTGTTACAAAGTATAGCCAGTTCTTTATCTATTACAGGTCCTACTATAAAATTGGCGCCATAATTTATATAAATAGCATAGCACCACTTTGAGCATCTACAATTGAGCCTGACCCCAATATAACTTGTGGAATTTCTTCTTCACAGTATTCCGCTAATTCCGAAAATACTTTTATTGCTCCATCTCCCCTATTAGTCATTTCAATACATATTGCGCCTCCATCAGCACATGCTTTTAATATATTTTTTGAAACCTCTTTATTACTGTTATAAAATACAGGGATTAATCCGATCTTTCGCATTTCTATTAATGTTTTGATTCTTGAAAATCTAGCCATATAATAGCCTCTCTCCTTAATTAACATTAATTCCTTACAATAATAATATACTATTCTATTAAATTACTTTTCAACTAATTTATTTAATGGATTAAAATTTATCTTTTTATAATAGGCTAAAAGTTTTCTATTTTTATGAATATAAATTCTTATATTTTTCTGGAATCCTATTTTTTTACTTCTAATAAAATACTCTAAAAATAAAATTTAATAAGTTTCATAATATAAAACTACGTTTCTTATGTTGAAATTATATCATCTCTATTATTAGCTGTCAATAAGTCGAATTGCCTCATCTAAAAAGTACTCCAAACTGTATCGTTGCCTCATATAAAAAAGTATCTGAAATTATTTTAATAAAAACAGGCAAACCTCTATATTCTAAAAGAAGAAATATCTTCTTTGATATAGGGGAGGAAAAGAGGCAATGTTAACCATGAGACAGAAAAAAGCATTAACTGCCGAGATTCAGGATAGATATAGCAAAGCTACAAAGAAAGGTAAGGCAAGGATTTTAGATGAATTTACTGCCACCGCCAGCTGCAACCGTAATTATTGATAAATCCTGCAGAGCTTAAAAGAAAGATATCTAAGCTTCAGGATAAATTACTTAAGCTTAATACCTTAAAACAGAAAGTAAGAAAGGATATCGTATTAAATGGAAAGTTAACTTATATTTAAAAGTCTTATATTCAGGTAAGCAAAAACTAAAGCAGCTTTTAACTTCTGGCTTTTTTGATTTTCTTTACAACCGCATCCGCAAACTCGCTTGTGCTAACAGCTGTAGGGTCATCCCTGTGGGGTTTTAAATCATAAGTTACATATTTCCCCTCTCTGATGTTTTCCGCAATTGCGGATTCCAGCAGGTCAGCATAATTTTTTTCTTCTATATGCCTTAACATCAACACTGCAGATAGCATCATTGCAGTTGGATTTACTTTATTCTGACCCTTATATTTCGGAGCGCTGCCGTGAGTGGGCTCAAATAATGCAATATCCTTTCCAATGTTCCCTCCAGGGGCTACACCCAGTCCCCCCACCAAGCCTGCAGCAAGGTCAGAAACTATATCTCCATATAAATTTGGCAAAACCAGAACATCATAAAGTTCCGGTTTCTGCACCAGTTGCATACACATATTATCTACAATTCTATCTTCTGATTCTATATCATCATACTTTGACGCAACTTTTTTAAATACTTCCAGAAACAGCCCATCAGAGTATTTCATTATATTTGCCTTATGCACAGCGGTAACTTTCTTTCTGTTATTTTTCCGGGCATATTCAAAGGCAAATCTGACTATATTTTCCGAGCCCGTTACAGAAATCGGCTTGATACTTATTCCACTATCACTCCTGATCCGGGTGTCTTTTTTTTCCTTTATGAAATTAATAAGTTCTTCTGTTTCCATTTCCCCTTTTTTAAACTCTATCCCTGCATACAGGTCTTCAGTATTCTCCCTGATTATCACCAGATCTATATTGCTGTATCTGCTTTTGATTCCCTGGTAACTCTTACAGGGCCTGACACACGCATACAGACCGAATAACTTTCTCATAGCCACATTTACACTTCTAAATCCGGTTCCTACCGGGGTGGTAATGGGACCTTTTATTCCCACCTTATTTTTCTTAAGTGATTTAATAACCCTATCCGGTAGAACTGTACCTTCTTTCCGGTAAACCTGAGCCCCTGCATTTACCGTATCCCACTCAATATCCACTCCCGTTGCCTCAACCACTTTAACTGTAGCCTCGGTTATTTCGGGACCTATGCCGTCTCCTGGTATTAAAGTTATTACGTGTTTCATAGATTGAACCCCTTATTCATGGCGATATGGCTGGCCAGTCCGCCATCATTTAAAATTTTTATCATTACTTCCGGCAAAGGATTGAATTTAAATTTTAAATTTTTAGTTTTATTATTAATTATCCCTTTTTTTAAATCTATCTCCAGTATATCTCCGCTATCAATTTTATCAGTATCACAGATTAAGGCAGGCAGCCCCACGTTAATGCTGTTTCTAAAGAATATACGGGCAAAAGATTTAGCCAGGACTGCCCCCACACCAGCAATTTTCATAACCAGAGGCGCATGCTCTCTGCTAGAGCCAAGCCCAAAATTCCTGCCGCCAACAACAAAATCTCCTGGTTTTACTTTCTTTGCAAACCCTGGATCCGCGTCTTCCAGGACATGTTTTGCCAGTTCGGGTAAATTGGACCTCAGGTGGAATAACCTTCCAGGAGCGATCAGGTCCGTAGAAATATCATCACCAAATTTAAAACTGCTTCCAATTATAATTTTTTTGTCTTTCTTATTTTTAAACATTATCCTAAAACCTCCCTTGGATCGGCAATATAGCCCTTAACCGCACTCAATGCCGCGGTGGCAGGAGAAGAAAGATAAATAAAAGATTTGGGATTTCCCATCCTCCCTTTAAAATTCCTGTTTTGAGTTGAAAGGCATACCTCTCCATCACCAAGTATCCCCTGATGCACGCCCACGCATGGGCCACAGCCTGGAGATTGCACTACTGCGCCGCTACTTATCAATGTTTCTAAAACTCCTTCCTTTAAAGCCTTAAGGTATATATCTTTTGAAGCCGGAACTACAATAAGCCTGACCCCGCTGGCTACTTTTCTACCCTTAAGTATGTCAGCAGCAATCTTTAAATCACTGAACCGGCCGTTAGTGCAGGTTCCTATAAATACCTGATCAACCATAATCTTTTCCAGACTACTTACAGGTAAGGTATTGTCTACAGTGTGGGGCTGGCAAACCATGGGCTCAATAACCGAACAGTCAATATCTATGATTTTTTCATATTTTGCTCCTTTATCTGCAGATATTTCCTTGAAACAATCCAGTCTTCCCTGGCTTTTTAGATATTCCTTTGTAATGTCATCAGCAGGAAAGATGCCTGTTTTTGCCCCTGCTTCTACCGTCATGTTTGAAATAGTAAACCTGCCGTCCATACTTAGCCTGTTTCCAACTTCACCCCCGAATTCCAGAGCTTTATAAGTTGCTCCATTTGAAGTAATCTTTCCAATCAAATAAATAATTAAATCTTTTGCAAATACTCCTTTATTAATCCTTCTGTTAAAGTTTACTCTGATTGTCCGGGGAACAATAAGCCAGGTTTTAGCCAGCGCGTAACCAACGGCAATATCTGTCGAGCCCATTCCTGTAGCAAAAGCCCCAAGTGCACCTGAGGTGCAGGTATGAGAATCCCCTCCGATGATAATATCGCCGGGGCATGTATATGATTCCACTAAAATCTGGTGACAGACCCCTTCTCCCACATCGCTCACTATTGCTCCTGCCTGTGATGCAAACTCCCTTAAAACAATATGAGAGTTGGAAAGCTCACTTCTTGGACTGGGCGCAGCGTGGTCAATAAAAAAAATGGACTTTGAAGGATTTTTTACTTTATTGAAACCCATTTTTTTAATCTGGCTTACTGCCAGGGGGCCGGTCCCGTCCTGGGACATAACTACATCCACATCCACCACTGCAATGTCTCCGGCCTCAAGTTCCCTGCCGGCATGCTTGCTTATAATCTTCTCGGAAATTGTCTTATACAAAAAAACTCCTTTCAAGCTAGTCTTCAGGGTTCTGCTCTTCTCTTTTACTCTCTTTTTTCTTTGTATATTCATTATAAACATACATAAGCTCCTTATCAAAAAGAGACCTTTTAAGATCTATGGACATAGCCCTTGCCAGAGCAAGTATTTCATTTGCCTGCTTATCAGTAAGTTCTATGTCAAACTCCTTGAATTTGTGAAGAATGGTATGAGAGCCTGAATGTTTGCCTACAACCAATTGCCTGGCTAACCCTACTTCACTGGGATTAAATACCTCATAATTTCTTGGATTCTTAATAACTCCGTCTGCATGTATTCCCGATTCATGAGCAAATACATTGGTTCCAACAATTGCTTTCCAGATAGGAATAGCTCTGGAGGAGGATCTTGCTACATATTCAGCAATTTCCCTGAATTTCGAAGTTTCTATTCCAAGCTCTATATTCTCAAGATACCTTAGAGCCATTACAATTTCCTCCATTGCCGCATTTCCGGTGCCCTCTCCCAGGCCGCCTACGCTTACCACAAGACTCGATGCACCGCCTCTTATCGCCGCCATTCCATTGGCGGTTGCCATTCCGAAATCATTATGATTATAGACTTCCAGAGGAAAATCTATGGCGCTGGAGATGGTATTTATATACAAAAAAGTCCGGAAGGGATCAAATTTGCTTACAGTGTCACAAATTCTAAATCGATATGCTCCCTTTTTTTTAGCTATGGAGACCAGCTTTAATAGAAATTCAAGATCAGCGCGGGTAGCATCTTCAGCGCTTATGATAAAATTAAGATCATTCTGCCTGGCAGCCCTTATAGTTTCCCTCAATTTATTTATAACCCATGTTCTGTTTTTCTTATATTTCTCCTTAAGATGTATATCAGAAGTAGAGATGTTTATAACTACATTCTTAGCTCCACACTGGGCAGCATATTTTATGTTTTCAGGTTCAGCCTCACAATAAACAAATATCCTGCAGTTAAATTTATCCTCTACAATTTCCTTAATTATTTTTCTTTCAATAACCCCAAGTGAAGGAGTCCCCACTTCGATTTCTGGAATCCCTATTTCATCCAGCATTTTAACTATTCTAATCTTTTCATGTTTGGAAAAAACTACTCCGGCTGTTTGTTCGCCATTTCTTAAAGTTGTATCTATAATATTTACATATCTTTTACTTTTTGCTACTGCCATCACTTCCCTCCCTTTTTGTCTGCTTTGCTTTTCTCTGCTTTGCTTTTATATGACCGGCCTTTATAAGATTTATAGGTATCAATTATTTCACTATCAAAAAGAGCCCTTTTAAGAGATACTGCTTTGTCCCTTATAATTTCAGCTAATTCTTCCGCTTCTTTCCTGCTGATTTTAAAACCCAGTGTATTGAGTTTATAAATTATGGTACTGACTCCTGAATATTTTCCCAGTATTACTTTTCTTTCCAGACCGACGTCTTTTTCCTTAAATAATTCATATGTCTCGGGGTTGGCCAGCACACCAGAAGCTTTACTTTCACTCTCATAAACAAATAAATTTCCGCCCACTATAGGTTTCCAGGTGGGAAGAATTCTACTTGAAGCCTCAGCTACATATTCAGACAGCGCTCTGAAAAGAGTGGTATTAAATCCCATGTCCACACCCTCAATATATTTTAGAGCCATAACCAATTCTTCAAACGCAGCATTCCCTGCCCTCTCTCCCAGTCCATTAATAGTAGTATTAACATAAGTTGCTCCTGCTTTAATGCCGGCTATAGCATTGGCAATTGCCATCCCAAAATCATTATGGGTATGCATTTCAATATCTATTCCGATAATATCAATAATATTTTTTACTCTCATAAAAGCTTCAAAAGGGTCAAGAATACCCAGAGTATCGCAATACCTTAATCTGTCCGCGCCGGCATCCCTTGCTGTCCTTGCAAACTGGAGAAGAAATTCCATATCGGAACGGGAAGCATCTTCGGCATTTACCGACACATAAAGATTAAAACCCTTGGCATAATCCACACTGGTTTTAATACTCTCCAGCACCCATTCCCTGCTCTTTATAAGCTTATGTTCAATATGTATATCAGAAGAAGATATGGAAACAGCCACCGCATCAACGCCGCATTCTACTGAAGCATCTATATCTGATTTAACCGCCCTGTTCCAGCCCATTACACTACAATTAAGGTCCAGTGATGCAATTTTTTTTATGGCTTCCTTTTCATCTCCTCCCATTGCAGGTATACCAGCTTCTATCTGATGAACTCCCACCTTATCCAGCATTTTAGCGATATGTATTTTTTCATCATTTGCAAATACCACCCCTGCAGTCTGCTCCCCATCTCTTAAAGTAGTATCATCAATTTTTATATTCTTTGGATCAATTTCTGTTCCTGCCTTCTGTGAAAATTCAGTAAGTAAATCTATTTCTCTCACAGCTATCACTCCTTAAAATTAATAAAATTTATAAATATTTGTTAAAATTTTAAAAAAATAGTAAATAATTGTCAATTTTTTAATTTTTTCACAATAATTATATCATTTTTTTAAAAAATATATAATTCACAATAAAAAATTACAATAATTTAAAAAAATTGGAATTTCTCAAAGTTTCACTACTATTTTTTGATGAACTTAACTTAAATGGCTTAAAAATAGAAGGATTCATTCTTGCCGGGTTGATAACAATAAATGTGGCAGGTATTCTATTTCTTATAAGCTGGTGGAGATCAAAAAAAGTTTATTTCCCATAAGATAGAAATTAAAACAACTTGCAGTAAAGCAATTTCGCAATATAAAGTAAAATTTTTGGTCAATATGTTTGTAATAAAAATTGAAAATAGTAAAGAATTTTTTCCATCTAAAATATTTTAAGTTTTTGATACCCCTGGAAACCAGCCTCTGGTATTGTTGGCTATTCTTACTAAAACCAGCATTACCGGCACTTCTACCATAACTCCTACTACCGTAGCTAAAGTGGCTCCGGATTTAAGACCAAATAGAGAAATTGCCACAGCAACTGCAAGCTCAAAGAAATTACTTGCACCAATCATTGCCCCGGGTGCAGCAATATTGTGAGGTAGCCTCCAGGCTTTAGCCCAGCCATATGCGATAACAAATATAAGAAAGGTTTGAATTACTAGCGGCACAGCAATTAGCGCGATATGTGCGGGATTGGTTAAAATTATCTCTCCCTGGAATGCAAAGATAATAATTAATGTCAAAAGTAAACCTGTAACCGTAATCTTGTCAAATTTTTTCAAAAACACACCTTCGAAATAGGCAATTCCTTTTTTCTTAATAATTAAAACTCTTGATAAGTAACCAGCAGAAAATGGAATAACCACAAATAATACTACTGATAAGAATAAAGTGCTGTATGGAACAATCACCTTGCTTATACCTAAAAGGAACGCAACAATGGGAGTAAAGGCAAAAAGAATTATTAAATCATTTACTGCTACTTGCACTAAAGTATAAGCAGGGTCTCCATCAGAGAGGTAGCTCCAGACAAATACCATTGCAGTACAAGGTGCAGCACCTAGAAGAACAGCACCTGCTAAATACTCAGTGGAAAGGGCTTCAGGTATGAATTTTGCAAATACAATTTTTAAGAAAAAGAAGGCGATAGCATACATTGTAAAAGGCTTTATCAGCCAGTTGGTCACTGTGGTTACCGTAAGCCCTTTTGGCTTTTTTGTAGCGTTTAAAATACTGGCAAAATCAATTTTTAACATCATGGGATAAATCATAAGCCAGATTAATATCGCTACAGGTATGGATACATGAGCATATTCAAATCTACTTAAAGTAGCCGGAAATACAGGAAAAAACTTCCCTATTGCCACCCCGGCTATAATACATAAAATTACCCATATTGACAGGTATTTATCAAAGAAACCTAACCCTTTTGCTTCTGTTGGTTCTTTCCTATCTTTAAATACTTTGTCGACCTTTGCCATAAAACTCCTTATTTACGTATATCCCGATTACTCCAATACCATTTTATTAAAGTTAACTGTTTAAAATGATAGTTTGAAATTAAAATTGGTTCATCAATCCTCACCACTAATTATTTTAATATCTTTTCTATCTCCTCAACTGAGGGTATCCTGCCTGAAAATTTGACATCTCCATCCACTGCTAATGCTGGAGTTGCCATTACTCCAAAGTCAGCAATTTTATTTATATCTGTAATCTTTTCAACTTCCGCATCCAGCCCTAAATTCTTTACTGCTTCTCTGGCATTAGTCTCAGTTTGCTTGCATCTGGGACAACCTGACCCTAAAATTTGAATTTTCATCTTCTAACTCCTCTTAAAATTTATTATTAACTTAAGTAAAAAAATATCCAAAAACCATTCCCGTAAAAATAGCCATAATTATAACCAAAGCCACATAAGTCAAGGTTTTCCTGGCTCCCATAACTCTTCCAATTACAATCATATTGGGAAGTGATAGTGATGGACCAGCCAAAAGTAGAGTTAGTGCAGGTCCCTTTCCCATACCCAATTCCATAAGAGCCTTTACTATGGGAACTTCTGTTAATGTAGAAAAGTACATTAGAGCTCCGAAAATTGATGCTAAAAAGTTTGACCTGATACTATTTCCTCCAACCCAGGTCTCAACTACACTCTGGGGTAAAAAATATTTAATAATTCCTGCTATAAATACACCGGCAAGAAGAATAGGAAATATCTGCCAGGCAAGTTTTCCTGTTTCCTTCATCCAGTCTTTAAGCTCTGGCTTCCTGTAGCTTATTGCTACAATTACTATTAAAACCACCAGAGCAACACCAGCATAAATCCACATCCTGGCTGCACCGAATACTAGTATTGCAAGTAGAGATAAAAAGAATATCACACTTATATATACAGGCTTCCGGTATTCACCTTGGTGGTATGCTTTAAATAAATTTTCGTTTCCTTCAAGTTTTGCCCTCTCTTCCTTTATCCAGATTAGAGACATAATAAGACCTATAACAATTGAAAAGGCAATAGCACCAATTGCTCTTGCTATACCAAGATCATAGCCAAGAAGTCTTGCTGTATAAACTATAGCTAATATATTTACTGCCGGTCCTGAATACAAAAAAGCTATCGCCGGGCCAAGCCCTGCACCTCTTTTTCTAATTCCTGCAAACAAAGGAAGAATGGTGCAGGAACATACTGCAAGAATAGCTCCGGATACGGAAGCAACGCTATATGATAGCCATTTCTTTGCCTTTGGACCAAAATATTTTAGAATTGCTCCTTTGGAAACAAAAACTGCAATAGCTCCAGCAATAAAAAAGGCGGGTACCAAACAGGTAAGCACGTGGGCTGAAAGGTACTCAAGAAGTGCATACCATCCATTTTTAATTGACTCTATAAATACTTCCATATTAATCCAAACCCATTATTGTGATTTAGAAAAATTACATTAACTCTTACAGAGATTTTTTCTGTTAATCTCATTTACTGTTATACGGTCTTTTTTTACAATTTCATCAAATTCTATTATTGAAAATACATTATTTAGCATCTGATTTATTCTTTTATCCAGCACAGGGTTTATGCTGTAGTTAACCCACTTACCATCCTTTCTGTAGGTAACCAGACCGCTGTTTTCCAATAGCTTCAGGTGACTTGATATGGTAGGCTGGGATAAACCTATTATTTCTCTAATCTCACAGACACACAGGTCTTTTTTTTCATTTAGCAGATAAAGTATCTTGATCCTATTTTCATCTGCCAGCGCTTTTAAAACTTTGGTTATATTTTTTAAAATATCCATTTTACCTCCATAACTTGTTACTAATTATAATTATATATTTAAATATGTCAATATGATTTATTCTTGGTTATCATACATTGTTTTTAAAAAGATTTTTACCATATTGTATTATTACCTTAAAATATTTGAAGAAAAAACTTACTGAAGGTACTTTTTAAAAAAGAAGACCATGAAGCCGATGGGATTATTTACAGCTGACACAGGCAGTAAAGCTATAAAGGCTTCAGCTGATATTTCTATTTAAGCATTCCGCTTACCACCAAATCAATGGCTTTTTCTTCTTCTAATCCCCGCGCCATAAGTGTCTCAATTTGTTTTTTACTAACCCTGCCTATTGCTGCCTCATGAGTAACTTTTGCCAGTTCATGAGTAACATTAACAATGGGAATAGCGCGCGCTTTTGCATTTCCCTGGATAACCTCTATACAATCAACATGACCTCTTGCATTTTCAGCAGAAGCAACCAGTTCATTTATTATCTCACTTTGCGCATTATCTTTAACCACAACACGGCTTTTAATTAGTCCGCGAGAAGATTTTCCAATGAGCCGGCCCGCTTCCTTAATTTTAATTCTATCGTCAGAATAACCATAAATTTTTACTGTCATTTCTAAGCTTGAGTTGTTTAAAATTTCTGAATCATAATCCAGATCAAAATAGCCAACCCTTCCTTTAAGAAGAGAAAAATTTGTAACCAAACGACTGTTATTTCCAACTCTTATTTTTGCTTTCGGTATAACTTCCACGCCGCCTTCAAAGCCATGAAAGTGAACTTCATTGTATTCATAATAGGAATTATTACCAATTTCTATATCAGCATTCATTTTGTGAACCACCCTTACAGCATTGGGGAAAACGCAATGTGCAAGTAACTTAACCCCTGAATCATCTTCCACCCTCGCTCTAATATTTATCTCCTGGATGCCTTCTTTAGGCAATACTCCAAAGCAAAGATGTACAGGGTACTTAATTATTGCCCCTTTTCTAACAATTAAATGAATATCTACCCCTGAAGCTGTTTCCCTGGGTTTTAAATCCAAACCTTCAACTAAATGTTCACCAATTACCTTATTTCGGTGAACCACCAGATGGGCAACTTTAGAGTTTTTAAAAGCTTCAGGACTTCCACCTGCCTCCGCATATGCATCCAGCATATATTTATAATCTTGTATCATTTTTTTCCTTTATTTTTCCTTTATCTTTCTCTTCTGGATAAAGGTGAGTAGGGCAAGGAATACATTTTTCTTTAAAATATTTACCTACCTCTTCAGGGGTACCTTCTTTTACAATAAAGCCCGAACACATAAGAGATGTCTTATCTGCAATTTCAGCAACCTCTTCTCTATGGGTAATTAAAAGCACAGTTGTGCCCTGCCTTCTTAGCTCTTTTATCATATTTACAATGTTGTCAAGAGCCAGTATATCAATTCCTGAATCAGGCTCATCTAAAATAACTAATCTTGGCCTCATGGCAAAAACTGCAGCCAATTCAATTCGCTTCCTTTCTCCCCCACTTAAAGTTTTATCTACTCCTCTATCTAAATACTCTTTTGGTTCTAATAGCACATGATATAAGGACTCTTCAATCAGACCAGGCTTTTTTTCTCTCATACCAACCGAAATATAATCTTTAACGTTTAAGCCTTCAAATCTTGCCGGCTCTTGCCATGCAAGAGTTATGCCAATTTTGGCTCGTTTTTGAATTGGATAACCGGTTATATCCTTCCCAAGAAAATAAATCTTGCCACATTGAGGATTATAATCGCAACAACCTATAAGAACATAGGCAAGACTTGATTTTCCTGCAGCATTCGGTCCAAGAATAGAATGAATTGTTCCAGATTTAACAGAAAGACTTAAGTCCTTTAAAATCTGTCTTCCTTCTAAGTTTAATGAAAGTTTTTCTACTCTTAATAATTCCATTTATTTTTAATAAATTTGCAGGATTCATCCCTACATTGTATTCATAAGGTTTGGAAACCTCAACTACTCCACTATAATTATATGAGAATACACCAAAAGGACATAAATTAACACAATTAAAATTACACTCACTATCTTATTAGACCTGCCCCGGAACCACCAGAATGAGCTTCTGCTCTATTCTTTTTTACGAAATTCAAAGACCAGAAGAACTATACACCCGGCAACAACCAATAGTAGTATTGCTGCGGTAATGTAGATATTTATACCGGCTATTGAATTTATTATTTTGTTTGATACATCAGTCCAGAAAAAAAGATTAGCAAACTTATTTACCACAGCTATAATGGAAAACAAGATTATTTTAAATAACACTATAATTACCACTACCCGGTTAAATATTTTCACTTTTCACCTCCTTTCCCAATCTTCTTATAGAAATTTTCTAAAAAACCAAAAAACATTTTTTTTAATAATTAACGTCTTAAAATAGATGCCAGTATTTTATACTTAAATAACATCAATAAGGCAATATAACTTAATATATATCCCTGAATACTTATTTAATTACCCACTGTAATTTAAATATTTTTTTGCCAGTGGATGATTAATCCTTGACCAGAGAACTGCTCCAATTATGGTTCCAACTGGGATATTAAACATTGTCAAAACTAGAAGCACTCTCACTAAATTAACAGTATAAAGTTTTCTATTTTTGATTCCTGAAAGAGCGAATATTGCTGGTATACTAAAAATACCAAATATAAAAATTGCAAAAATTACTATTAAAAAATTCATAGGATCTTCTTCTGTAATAGATGTAACAATACCAATAAAAAAATAAATGACGCAAACAATTCCAATTGCAATCACATTCCACCACATTAATATTTTAACCCCTCCTAATTGTTTTCTTCCTTCTTCTATCTCTTCTTCAGGAGTCATAGCCATAGTTTCAACAGACGTCTTTAGTTCTTTTACCTGTACTCCGCAGCGTGGACAAACGACTGCATCTTTTTTTATGGGTTTGCTACAACTTGGACAGTAGATTTCATCTGGTTTTTTTTCTTGGTTCATTTAAACTTCTCCTTTATTGATATGAACCCCAAAACCTGGACACCAAGTTAACTAGTCAGGATAAGCTGAT